>SVME01000066.1 GCA_015067605.1 Oscillospiraceae bacterium | reverse complement strand
CGCAGACCGAGCAGTAGCCGTTCACATAGCTATGACCCAACGCCGCAACCTGATCCGCAACGTAGCTATCACCACAGGCAGAACAGGTGTAGGTGGTATAGCCCTCGGCGGTACAGGTAGGCGCAACGGTCTTGCCCACATGGCTATGTCCGGTGGCGGATACCTGATTGCCAACGTAGCTGTCGCCACAGACGGAGCAGGTGTAGGTGGTGTGGCCGGCTTCGGTACAGGTAGGAGCGGTGACCTTGGAGGTGTACTTATGGCCGGTGGCAGAAACCGCATCAGCGGTATAGCTGTCGCCGCAAGCAGAGCAGGAATAGGTCGTATAGCCGGCATCAGTGCAGGTGGGCGGCGTGACTACCTTGGTGTAGCTGTGTCCCAGCGGATTCACGTAGCTATCTACATAGCTGTCGCCACAGGCAGAGCAGGTGTGGGTGGTGTAGCCCCGATTGGTACAGTCGGGAGCGGTGACCACGCTGTCGTAGCTATGGCCGGTGGCACTTTCACCGCCGGTGGTGTCGGTGATGCCGCAGACAGTGCAGGTGCGGGTGATATAGCCGTTGTTGGTGCAGGTGGGCGGCGTGACTTCATCGGTGAAGCTGTGGCCCAACGGCTCCACATAGGTATCCACATAGCTGTCGCCGCAGGCGGAGCATGTATGGGTGGTGTAGCCCTGTGCGGTGCAGGTAGGCTCCGTTACCACCGCCACATAGTTGTGTTTCGTGGTAAAGTCGTAGACGCCGGTGCGCAGGTAGCCAGTGTTCTGGTTCTCCAGCACCGCATACCAGCTGTAATCCGTGTGGGGGGTCAGGCCGTAGAAGGTGTTCTGTGCCAGACCGCTGCCGCTGGAAGGCCGGAGCGACGCAGTACCAAAGGCTTCATCGGTATAAACCGTGGCGGTGAAGCTGTTGCCGGTGATGGTCTGGGCGGCGGTGCTGAAGTCCACCTCCAGGATCACAGAGTCGATGTCCAGCTTGTTGACAACGCCATCGGAATCGGCCTTGGCCAGTGCGTTCAGGTTATCGGCGGAGCCGGTGTCATAGTAGTTGAAATCGTCCATGTAGGGGGAGTAGGAGTTGATGAACACCTTATCGTTGTCCACATCGAAGTACAGGAACTTGATGTACTCCAGTCCGCCTTCTTCCACAGACTGATAGTCGGTGCAGATTTGGTAAACGGTCCGATCCTTCTTGCCGTCGCCGTTGTCGTCAAATCGAACGGTCTGGTAAGTAGAGCCGGAGTAGTGGCCGTTCAGAACGGCGAAAACGTTGGGGTTCTTGGCTACTACGTGATCGCGAACCATCACACCCCAGTAGTCCAGCAGGCCATCTACGCTCTCCTTCACATGGGTATAGGCGTGGAAGCAGAGGATTGCTTTCCGGTCGGAGTGTTCAGCCAGAACCTGATTCATCCAGTTGATTTCGTCTTCGTAGATGTTCCAGGTCATATAGACGATGATGAATTCCTGACCGTTCTGCTCCACCAGATCATAGTGGCCGTAGTTGTTTTCGTAGGAGCCGCCGAAGGTGGGCTGGTTCTTCACCCGATCCTCGCCGAAGTATTTGTAATAATTTTCTCTGTCATCAAGGCCTGCCGCAACGTCATGGTTGCCGCCCAGCACGCCGTAGGGCATACCGGCCTCGTCGAAAATCTTCATGGCCTTGTCGGCGTTCTCCCACTGGTAAATGGCATCCCAGTCGTCCACGATGTCGCCGGTGTGGAGGACGTAACTGATCTTCCACTCCTCCCGGTTGTCCACGATCCACTGGTTCATGTTCATGTAGTGGTGGTTGTAGCGCTGGACATAGCCCTGGGTGTCGCTGAGCCATGCAAAGGCGAAGTCGTAATCCTTCGGAGCGGCGGTGCCGTTCCAGTCGGAGTTGGTGCCGGTCTTGCCGTCGTTGGCGGTGTCCGTATCCGGCAGGCTGGAGCCGGCGGTACACTGGACGATTACCGTGGCCTTGCCGTTTTCCACGTGATCCTTGGCGCTGAAGCTGGCATCCACGATGTTGCCAGCGGCATCGGCAGTGCCGATGGGATCCCACGCGCCGGTGCGGATATTGCGAACAAACATATTGCTGGCGTGGGTGCCGTCAGCACCGGAGGCGGTGCCGTTCCAGTTGACCACCACGTCTTCGGTATCTTTGAGGTCGCCCACAGTGATGCTGTACTGCAAATAGGGCACCAGACCGGACACGGTGGTGGCGGTGATGTTGGACGCGTCCACCCGCTCCGCCTTATAGAAGGTAACGTCGGTATTTGCGTAGGTTTCGGCATGCAGGTAGAAATTGGCGGAGGTGCCTGTGATATTTTGGTTACCCGCCCAATTTATCTCCATATCCACCAGATTTACCTCGAAGGTGACCTTCTTGGTGGTGGAGTTGCCGGCCATATCGGTGACGGTGGCTTCCAGCGTGTGGTTGCCCTCGCCCAGCGCACGTCCGGTGATGGTGCAGGGGGTCTGAATCAGCTGGCCATCCAGCAGAACGGTCAGCTCACGCATACCGTTGGCTTCCACGATGGTGGGGTTGAAGCTGATGTTGCCGTACAGCATAGCACCCTCCTCGATGCCCAAATCCAGAGTCGGAGCGGTGTTGTCCACGATGAAGGTGATGGTCTTAGTGGAGGTGCCGTTGGTGACCTTCAGAGTGTGCTTGCCGTTGGACAGCTTGGTGGTGTCCACGGACACGCCCACAGCGTTCACATCCGCCGCAGGCACATTGAAGGTCACGTCCATGTACGGACACATCTTGGAGGAGTCACCAATGGCATGGATCGCGTCAAAAGCGGTGGACAGGTTGGTCTTAGCGCTGGTGTCCACGCCGTTGTAGCTGGAGGGGCCGATGGAGGTAGGCAGGTAGGTCTTGCCATTGGGCAGCTTCAGCTGAAGCTGGGAAACCTTGAAGTCCTCACGGTTGGCATCAGGAGTCAGATGCTCGTCCACTGCGGTGCCAAAGGTTCCGGCCCAGAACCGCAGCGTCACCTTGTACTTACTGGAGCTGTAAGAGAAGTAGCTGTTGTCGATATGCACCAGCTGCTGGGGCAGGTTCACATAGGCCCACTTGCCGATGGCCTTGATCTCCTTGTTGCCAGTGGTGGTGATTACGTTCTTAAAGTAGCTGTCCACGCCGTCGGCGAGGAAGGAGAAGTAAGCGCCGTCCTCCATCATCTGAGTGGTGGTCTGTTGCACGCCGTCGATGTAGATTTTGGTGGCCGAGTTGGTGCCGCCATCGTTGGCGGTGATGGAGATGGTGCCGCCCACCTCCTCGTTTTCGAAGATGTTGGTGCGGATACCGCTGACCTCGTTCAGGCCAACGATGTCCACCTTGTAAATACCACGGATGGTGTCACGGAACCTGTTGCTGTTGACTACGTAGAACTCGACGTAGTCATGGTCGAAGCACTCGTTGGCGGTAATGACCACCTCATAGGTATTGGGGGTACGGATGCCGCCATTGGTACCCTGAATCCAATCACCGGTGCCGTCGAACCGGTAGTAGGTGTAGGTGCCGGTGCGACCGCTACGGCTGGGGAAGGCATACCAGAAGGCGGTGCGCAGATCCTCGCCCTGCATGATGGAGCTGGGGATGGTGAAGCCTTCCTTGACGTACATCTCCACAGCATCGCCGTAGTCGGTGATGTACTTGAGCTGAGCAGCGTCCACAGTGCCCATGGTGGAGGTGGCGTTGCCAGCGCTGAGGATCATCTCGGGACCCTCGGGGTTGATCTGCAACTGGGCGGAGGTGTCGTCGGCTACGTCGGAAGCGCCGATGTAGGTGTAGCTGGACACCAACTTGCCCAGACCGCTGCCGTCGGCCTCGAAGATCTCCACGGCACGGTTGGTGTTGTTAAGGGATCCCTGATTGGTGAAAATGTACACCGGAGTGCTGGAGCTGATGCCGTAGGCATTGCGGAAAGCCGTCAGGGTGGGGAAGCTAGTGAAATCGGTGATATTGGACAACCGGTAGCACCACAGCACCGCCGTGCCGCCAGCCGGGACCGTACAGCCGCTGGAGGAACCAACGTGGTCACTAGCCGTGGAGCTGTACTTGGCAAACTCCAGAACCTTCCGGTGGCCCTCCCGGACGGTATAGACAATCTTGTAGTCCTTGTTCAGGTCGATGGCCTTGTCGGTGGTGTTGACCACTTCAAAGCACTCCATGAAGTCGGAGGATGAGCCGTAGGTAGACTTGCGGCTCACGTCGTTGGGGCGAATCTCGGTCAGATACAGGCCACCGTTTTCAATGCCCTCGGTGGTGATGCCAGTGACCAGACCACGCACCTGGGTGTGGTAAATGTATCCGGCGCTGGGTAGGGTCAGGTTGCGGTAAACCTCCATAGCACTGCCCTGCATGGGCACCTTCAGCTCCACAGCAAGACCGTCCAGCACGTTGGACGTCTCGCCGTTGACGGTGGTGAAGGAGCAGACGGTTGCGCCAGTGGCCTTCAGCTTCAGAGAGAAGGTTGCACCGCTGTCCCAGCCAATGCCGTTGTCGATCTTCAGCACCAGCGCATTATCAGGAATCCGCAGATCCTCACGGAATTCCGCCTCGGTGGGCAGCGTAGCGGTCACGTCTGTCCGGTAGTTCCACAGAACCACCGGCTGGCCCTTGGTCAGCGTCACGTCGGAGCTGCCGCTGACGGTGGTAACGTTGAGCTTGTGGGCATTGTAGTAAAGCTCGTAGAGGTCGTTGAACTTGATGTCAGCATCGTAGGCGCTGACAATCTCCACAAACTCCATCAGATCCGATGCAGTATCGTAGAGGTTGATGGATTCGTAGCCACTGTCCTCACGAGTATTGGTAGCGGTATTTCTTTCAACGTCGTTGTTGTAGATCTCTGTGATCCACACGCCCTCGCCGTTGAAGTCGTCATCTACCAGCTCGGCGGTAGAAAAACCGTCGGGTGCTGTGGATGCGGACAAGGAGGTGGACATGGAGTTTTCGTACTCCACCACTGATTCTGCAGCAAAAACTGTGGATACCATGGGCAGCAGCTGCAGCAGCAGTGCCACAACCAGCAGTCGTGCGACGAATTGCTTGACCTGTTTCATCTTTTGCGCTTCCTTTCAGGATGTGGTTTGATAATATGCCAGTTTTTATTGTAAACCTTTAATTAATAATTGTCAATAGTGACCAAAGGTCAAACTCATTTTCATCATTTCCTGTTTTTCCACTAAAAAATACAGATGTAACGGATACTTCCTTCTCATTCCCCTTCCGCATCAGAATATCGGTAAATAAATCACGAAAAACGTTTCAAATAAACCGCGTCAAAAAGCTGTCAATTATCGTTGTGGTTATCCCTTTTAGTAAGCGAGCCAACTAGAAGCAACGTATGTCATTGCGAGGGCCGTAGGCCCGCGGCAATCTCCTGCCGAAATGCTGCATCAATAATGAGCGTTGAGGAATGAAAATGACGTTTTGACGTTGTTTTCATTCCTGTGAGGCTGATATAGTACAAACGCTGTACCGGGAGATTGCCACGTCGCCCTTTCAGGGCTCCTCGCAATGACAGCTTCTTCGCTACGGTTTTGTTGTTTTGTGATTGTTCTTACTGAAAGGGATAACCACAATTATCGTTTAGCGCACTAGCGGCGAAGCCGCCTTGGCTCTCCCTCTGGGAGAGGCAAGGGCGTGGTGCTACACTAAACGATAATTTACGGTAATGTAACACTTTTGGACACGCTGAATGGAATATTGGGTGCCGAAATGTAGTTGAACCGCAGCCGGAGGGGACTCGCAAATTAGTTGACATTGCTTACCAAATTTGATATAATGTACACAGATACATGGATTTTTGTATCCGATAAATTCCAAAAAGGAGAGAGCGATATGAAAAAGCTGTTGGCAATTATATTGGTTATAGCTATGGCAATGTCCCTGTTTGCCTGCGCTCAGGGCGAAAATCAGACCGGCACTGAGCAGGAATCTCAGAAAGTCAGCTTCACCATCGGCTCGTCCGATTCCAACGAGAACGATGATCAGAATGAGGAGGAAGACGCCACCACGCCATCCTCCAGCACCAAGCCGGTGGATGCCCCTGTGGATGAACCGGACTCCGTTGCTCTGCATACAATGCCTGTCTACGGCGACGAGAATGATCTGGTCAAGGGCAGCTGCTCCAACGCCTACGGTGACAGTTTCGACGGCCCCTACTACAAGCTGATCAGCTACGGTGACAATTATCGGGATTTCGAGTACCTTTCTCAGGCCGCTACGTCCTTTACACTGGATGGCAGCTATCGTTATCTGACCGGTACCTTTTTCGCCCGTGAGGATCAGGCGGAGTCCTACACCATTGAATTTATGGTATATGCCGACGGAGAGCTGATCTACTGCTCCGAGCCTATCGGCCGCAAGACCCGCTCCGTGGATTTTGCCATCGACATCGGCGACTGCGAGGTGCTGACCATCACCAGCCGTTCCTACGATTACACCTCCGTGGGCACGAATCCGGGCATCATTCTGGTAAACGCCACGCTCCATACGAGCTACAGCGGCCAACTGACCCCGGGTGTGAAAATCGACCCCAATCTGGTGCCCCTGTCCTCACTGCGCATCTACGGCGGTGGCGATCTTCATGTTGGTGTAGTTGAGGATTCCTATGGTAAGGTTTACAAGGGAATTTACGCAGATCTGTGTAGCTACGGCGACTATGTTGGAGATTTCGACCATCAGGATTATCTAGATTTCGTTAATGACGGCGATTACCGTTACATTTCCGGCACCTTCTTCACCCGCAATAAGCAAAGCGAGAGCTACCAAATCGAATTTATGATTTATGCCGATGATCGGCTGGTGTATAGCTCCGGCATGATTGGCCGCCGTGATGGCGCTGTTGATTTTGAGGTTGAGCTGGGCGATTGTAACATGATTCGGATCATGAGCCGCTCCAGAGATTATACCGATTCCGGTACCAATCCCGGAATCATCGTAATGGATGCCTTTGTCAGTCGGCAAAAACCCTAATGAATACACCATAAAAAAATCAGCCAGCCCCGAGGGGCTGGCTGATTTTTAGATATAGGGCATAGTGGCAGTGTTACGCCTGCACGTCGGAGCAATCGTCATCTCCGCAGTAATCCTCGGTCTTTGCCACCTTGGCGGCCTTATCCGCATTGACGTAGGCCATCAGTTCGTCGCCGGTGATGGTTTCCTTGGCCAGCAGGAACTCGGAAATCTCATCCAACAGACTCCGGTTGGCAACCAGCAGCGCCTTGGCCTCCTCGTAGGTCTTTGTCAGCAACGCCTGGGTGGCTTTATCCACCTTGGCAACGGTTTCCTGGGAGCAGTCCATATAGGGCTGGCCGTCCAGATATTCGCTGCTGACCGTGGCCGGTGCCATCAGCCCCAGTTCCTCGCTCATGCCGTACTGGGCAATCATGTTCCGTGCCAACTGGGTTGCCCGCTGAATATCGTTGGCGGCGCCGGTGGTCTTGACACCGAACACCACCTGCTCCGCAGCTCTGCCGCCAACCAGCGTTTTCAGCTCCGTTAGCAGCTCCTCGAAGGTATGCAGGTACTTCTCCTCCTCTGGCATCTGCATGGTATAACCCAGTGCGCCGGAGGTATGGGGCACGATGGTAATCTTAGACACCGGCTGGGAATGTTTCTCCAGCGCCGCCACCAACGCATGACCCACCTCGTGATAGGCAACCAGACGCTTTTCTGTGTCGGTCAGGACGGTGTTCTTCTTCTCCGTACCGGCGATGACCACCTCGAAGGACACCAGCAGATCCTCCTGATTCACCGCCTTGCGGCCCTGACGGACCGCCCGCAGAGCGGCCTCGTTGACCAGATTCGCAAGGTCAGCGCCCACCGCACCGGCAGTGGCCTGCGCGATCTTCTTCAGATCCACATCCTCTGCCAGCTTGATCTTACGGGTATGCACCTTTAGGGTATCCAGACGGCCCTGGAGGTTGGGCTTATCCACAATGATACGCCGGTCGAACCGACCTGCACGGAGCAGCGCCTTATCCAGAATCTCCGGCCGGTTGGTAGCCGCCAGAATCACAACGCCCTTGGACGAATCGAAACCGTCCAGCTCGCCCAGAAGCTGGTTCAGAGTCTGGTCGTTGTGGCCGAACCGGTTGTCACGGCTGTGGCCCACCGCATCGATCTCGTCGATAAACACGATACAAGGAGCCACCTTCGCCGCTTGCTGGAACAAATCACGGACACGGCTGGCACCCACGCCCACGAAAACCTCCTCAAAATCCGAGCCGGAGATGGAGAAGAAGGGCACGTTGGCCTCGCCGGCCACCGCCTTGGCAAGCAGCGTCTTACCGGTACCGGGAGAACCCACCAGCAGTGCGCCCTTGGGCAGCTTGGCGCCGATATCAGCGTACTTCTGCGGCTCATGCAGGAAGTCGATGATCTCTTGCAAAGATTCCTTTGCCTCGTCCTGACCGGCCACGTCCTTGAAGGTGACGCCAGTCTGCTTTTCCATATAGACCTTGGCATTGTTCTTGCCCATGCCGCCCAGCATTCCATCGCCGCCGATTTTCTTGGTCAGCAGGTTCATCAGCAAAAACAGCGAACCAATCAGCACGCCGTAGTACAGGATGGTCATCAGGAAGGAATTGTCCTCCACGATTTGGGTCTTGACCTTCTCCACGCCCATGGCCTTCAGCTGATTCGACAGCTCCAGATAATCGCCGCCCTTGGGCAGTCCCGTGTAACAGGCCTGCTGCTCATTGGAAGGCTTTTCCGCCTCTTCCTTGGTCATGTAGATAATCCGGTCGGCACGGATTTCCACCTCCGACAGATTCTCTTCCTCCATGGCTGTAACGAAGTCGTTCCATTGGGTTTCCTTGTACTGTCCGTCGGAAATGGCGTTGAAAATCAGCATAATGATGATTGCGCCGGCCACTGCCGCCAAAAGCATCGGCAGTTTATTATTTTTCGGCTTTTTGTCCCCGGCTCTTCCGCCGTTTCTATCCTTCGACGAATCCGGTCGATCCATACTCATCCGCAGTCCCTCCTATAATCGAAGTCATATACATTATCGTTTATGGTACCAACGTACCGAACAGCCATGTCATTGCGAGGAGGCCGAATAGGCCGACGTGGCAATCTCCCGGTACAGCGTTTATCGTCTATCACCCCACAGGAATGAAAACACCGTCAAAACATCGTTCTCATTCCTCAACGTTTATTATTAACGAAACCTTCCAGCAGGAGATTGCCACGGGCTTCGCCCTCGCAATGACAGCGTAGTGGGAACGCTAAACAATAGTTTTTCTCCATCAGCATTGCGGCTGTGGAGCCTTTTCCATGTATGATACCACATTTTTTTCGGTCTAGCAATGGCATTTTGTCGTCGGAGCGTAAATTTTCTGTTAATTCCAACGAGGGTGTTTCGTTGACATACATAATAATGTGTGGTATGATAGGGAAAACAAATGGGCAGGAGGGATACGATGCCGAATCAGGTCGAACCGACACTGTCTACCTATCTACACAGCCGAGGCGGTAAACTAGGTCTGCCCATTGGCGGCACCTTCGAGCTGACCCCTCGGTGCAATTTCGACTGCCCTATGTGCTACGTCCACCGGAAGGAAAACGATGCCGATGCACGCAGTCGGGAGCTGACCACACAGCAGTGGATCTCTCTGGCCCAGCAGGCCACGGATGCTGGCATGGTCTTTGCCCTGCTTACCGGCGGCGAGCCCTTCCTGCGGAAGGACTTTTTTGAGATTTACAGCGCCATGAAAAAGATGGGGCTGCTGCTTTCCATCAACACCAACGGCTCCATGCTTCGTGGCTCCATTCTTGAAAAGCTGATAGCCGATCCGCCCTATCGGGTAAACGTGACTCTCTACGGCGGCAGCAACGACACCTACCGGAATATGTGCGGTCTGCCGGTCTTCGACACCGTAGTAGAAAACATCCGCGCTCTAAAACAGGCTGGTGTGGATGTGCGGCTGAACGTGTCCATTACCCCTCACAACCGGCAGGACATGGAGAAAATATTCGACATTTCCCGCCAACTAGACGTGCACGCCAAGGCCAGCACCTATATGTACCCGCCCATCCGGCTGGATGGGGACTGCGGCCATCGGCTGTCGCCGGAGGAGGCCGGCGAGCTTGCTGCCCGGTGGGATAAGTTGCGGCTGCCCGAAGAGGATTTCAACGTCCGTGCCGAAGCGCTGTGCCGCTTCATTCGCACCGAACCTCGAGAGTGCGATGTGGATATGGAAGAGGGCGTGTCCTGCCGTGCCGGCAGCTCCAGCTTCTGGCTCACATGGGATGGCCGGATGATGCCCTGTGGCATGATGACCGACCCGCAGGTATTGCCGCTGGAAGTGGGATTCCAGACGGCTTGGCAGCAGTTGATGCAAGCCACACGCCAGATTCGGCTGCCCTCCGAGTGCGCCGCCTGCCCCAAGCGGGAAATCTGCTCCGTCTGCGCCGCCGTCACCGTAGCGGAAACGGGACGGTTCAATCAAGTCCCCCCCTACGTCTGCAAAATGACCGACGCCAATCTGACCGCCATGGCTCGATTGCGTACCGATAAGGAGAACAACCTATGAAAATCAAAAAAGAGCTGATTAAGCGCTCCATCGCCGGTGATTCCTTTCTGGTGCCCGTTGGCAAGACCATTTACGATTCCAACGGTCTGTTCCTGCTGACGGAGGTGGGGGCCTTCATCTGGGATTTGCTGCCCAACGTGGAAGATGAAGCGCAGATTTTGTCCGCCGTGCTGGCAGAGTACGACGTGGACGAAGCCACCGCCCGTGCCGATATTGCCGCATTTTTGGCTAAGCTGCACGACATGGAAATCCTTTAATAGCACATCCCCAGAGCGGTTGCTCTGGGGATTCTCTTCAGGTACGCTAAATTATCGTTTAGCGCACTAGCGGCGTAGCCGCATCGCTTCCCCCGAGGGGAAGCTGGCACCGCCAAAGGCGGTGTCTGAAGGGGAATACGGGCAGAAAGCTATTGGTTTTTGCGTCTTTTAAGA
>SVME01000065.1 GCA_015067605.1 Oscillospiraceae bacterium | reverse complement strand
TTCTCAACGCTCATTATTGATGTAGCATTTCAGCAGGAGATTGCCACGGGCCTACGGCCCTCGCAATGACAGCTTTTCTGTAACGTAAACGATAATTTACCGCGGCAAGGAGGCTTTATGGAACGGAACACACCACCGGTGGGGCGGTTTGCGCCCACTCCCTCCGGACGAATGCATCTGGGAAACGTTTTTGCCGCACTGATTGCGTGGTTGTCCATTCGTTCCCGTGGCGGGTATTTGGTTCTGCGGATGGAGGATCTGGACACGCAACGCACCAGCGATGAGTACGCCCGGATTCTGCGTCAGGATTTGCGCTGGCTGGGACTGGACTGGGATTTGGAAACGGAGCCTCAGAGCCGCCGCAGTCAGGTCTACGATGGCTATTTTGAAATTCTGCGTGGCAAAGGGCTGCTGTACCCTTGCTACTGCACCCGCAGCCAGCTCCACAACGT
Organism: Oscillospiraceae bacterium; assembly: GCA_015067605.1. Taxonomy (GTDB): domain Bacteria; phylum Bacillota; class Clostridia; order Oscillospirales; family Oscillospiraceae; genus Faecousia. The sequence continues at coordinate 10,596 of SVME01000065.1, read as the reverse complement.
CAACGCCCCCCATCTGTCCGACGGCACCTACGTTTACGCCGGAACCTGTCGGAATCTGACCACCCCACCTGACCGTGCCCCTGCATGGCGGGTGGTGGTGCCTGACCGGGAATTTACAGTTAATGACCTCTGTCAAGGAACGTTCCGACAAAATCTGTCTACCGACTGCGGAGATTTTGTTGTGCGTCGGGCGGATGGATGTTATGTCTACCAACTAGCCGTCACCGTGGACGACGGGGAGGCCGGTGTTACCGAGGTGGTGCGGGGCATGGATTTGCTGGGCTCCGCACCACGGCAGATGTATCTGCAGGAGCTGTTGGGCTTTGCCCACCCTACTTACGGCCATGTGCCCATGCTGCTGGCCTCCGACGGCCGCCGACTGAGCAAGCGGGATCGGGATCTGGATTTGGGGCAGCTGCGGCTGCGGATGACACCGGAGGCGCTGATTGGTCAGCTGGCATTCGCCGCCGGTATCATCGACCGGTTCGAGCCAGTGTCCGCCCGAGAGCTGGCGCCCCATTTCCGCTGGGATCAGCTTAAGGGGGAAGCGATTTATTTGACAGATTTTCTTGCCTAAATTTGTTGATTTTTTCGAGAAATTGTCCTTGCGTTTTTTACATATTGCCCCTATAATACCAGTATAAAGATAGTAGGAGTATGCGTATGAGTCAGAAACCTGTTCTCGTCGTGATGGCCGCCGGCATGGGCAGCCGCTACGGCGGTCTGAAGCAAATTGACCCGGTGGGCAGCCACGGAGAGGCCATTCTGGACTACTCCCTGTTTGATGCTTACGAAGCCGGCTTTGAAACCGCTGTTATTATCATCAAGGAGGCCATTCGTGCCGATTTTATGGACACTGTGGGCAAGCGGCTGGAACGCAGCCCCATGGAGATTCGCTACGCCTATCAGGAAATTGACAAGATTCCCGACGGCATCACTGTGCCGGAGTGCCGGAAGAAGCCTTGGGGCACTGGCCATGCGGTGCTGTGCGCAGCCGATGTGATTGGGGACGCCCCCTTTGCGGTTATCAATTCCGACGATTACTACGGAAAATCCGCCTTTAAGACCATTTATCAGGCACTTTGCAATGCCGAGGATGGGGAAAAGTACAATTATTGCATGGTGGGCTACGAGCTGGGCAAGACCGTGACGCTGAGCGGCAGTGTGGCTCGTGGTGTTTGTGTCACCGATGACAACGGCTACCTGTCTGACATTCATGAGCGTACCCGCATCGAGGTGCGTGACGGCATCATCGCTTTCACTGAGGACGGCGAGAACTGGACAGAGCTGGCTCCCGAAACCACCGTTTCTATGAACACATGGGGATTTACCCCCAGCTTTTTGAAGGAGCTGGGCGGCAAGTTCGCCACATTTATGGCGGAGGAAATGCCGAAGAATCCGGAAAAAGCAGAGTTTTTCCTGCCCTTCGTGGTGGCAGAGCTGCTGGCAGAGGGCAAGGCGCAGGCCAAGGTGCTCCACTCTCCGGATAAGTGGTACGGCATCACCTACGCCGCCGACAAGCCTCAGGTGGTGGCTGCACTGCAGTCCATGACCGCCGAGGGTAAATATCCCGAGGGCCTTTGGGGATGAGATTCCCCTGCCTATATAAAAATTATGGAGGAAAATCAAAATGAAACGCATCTTAGCATTCATCTGCGTCATGGCTTGCCTGCTGGGCCTGAGCCTGCCTGCCATGGCTGCCCCTGAGGGCATGATCACTGTCACTGCCGAAGTCCCCGCCGACTGGACCAATGTCCATCTGTACGCTTGGGTCGACGACACCAACAGTCTGGTCACTTGGCCCGGCACTCCCATGGTCAAGGGCGACGACGGTCGCTACACTCTGGAAATTCCCATGGAATACCCCAACATCATCGTCAACAACGGTGAGGGCGCCGCTCAGACGCAGGATATGTCCTTCGACGGCGTGTCCGACGTTTGGGTCATTGTTTCCGGCGGCTCCGGCGAGGTCGTATACTATGATCCCGGCGTGGGTGCCGGTTCTCAGGGCGGCGGCTCCGAGGCTGGCGAGCTGACCAGCGTTGCTCTGGTTGGCGAGGGCATCGGCGACCTGAAGTGGGAGCCCGAAAATGCCGATTTGGAGATGACTAAGGACGGAGAGGGCATCTGGACCAAGGACCTGACCCTGTACAAGGGCACCACCATCAAGTTCAAGCTCTGCGGCAACGACAGCTGGGACAGCGGCTACAACTTTGGTGCTTCTGCCCCTGATATGGCTCTGACTGCCGGCACTGCTGCCGAGCTGGTCAACGGCTCCAGCGATAACCTGACCTACACCGCTTCTCAGGACTGCACCCTGACCTTCACTCTGGACATGAACGGCGACGTTCCCTCTCTGACTGTTACCGAGACCGCCGCTACTCTGGAGCCCGCTCCCGAGGTGGAGAAGGTTAAGGTTTACGTTTCCCTGCCTGAGGGCATCACCCCCAACCTGTGGGCATGGGGCGACAACGGCGATGCTTTCCCCAGCTGGCCCGGTCAGGCTATGACCAAGGACGGCGACTGGTGGGTCATCGAGATCCCCAACAATTGCCACAGCGCCATCGTTAACGACGGCACCACTCAGACCACTGACCTGTCCATCAATCTGGGCGCTGATTCCTGGATCGTTGTGGATGCCAGCTGGACTGCTACCGTTTCCGCCACCGAGCCCTCTGTGACTCCCGGCGGCAATGAGCAGGGCAATGAGCAGCCCACCACCAAGCCCACTGAGAAGCCCGAGCCTACTCAGCCCACCGAGAAGCCTGAGGACACCACCACCGAGGATAAGCCCGCTGAGAATGAGGGCGGCGTGGATGTGTTCATGATCATCACCATCGTCATGGCCGTTTTGGCTGTCGGCGCTGTTGTGGTCACTGTCGTGATTCTGAAGAAGAAGGGTTGATCTTCTAAATACATCGATTCCCCGGAGCAATCCGGGGAATCTTTTTGTATCAATGTGCTGTGAATCATCGCTTAGCACACGAAATATATGCGATACAATGTAGGGGGGCGATATATAATTTAAAGAGAAACACTAAGAAAAATTTATTAAATGAGAATAATTCCTATTGACAAATGGTCTGATCTGTGTTATTATGCTGGTGTAAACAATAATCATTCGCAAGAAGGAGGTGCCAAATGGAGCAGTCTACAAAGCGTTTTCGGAAGCGGGACGCAATTTTGGAGTGCGTACGGTCTACTACCTCCCATCCCTCCGCCGACTGGGTTTTCGCCCGACTGAAGCCGGTGCTGCCTGATATCTCGCTGGCAACGGTGTATCGGAATCTGTCGCTGTTCAAGCAGCAGGGTGTCATCGCCAGCGTAGGAACTGTCCGCGGTGTGGAGCGGTTCGATGGAAATACCGAGCCTCACGTCCACTTCATCTGCCATCAATGTGATGCGATAATCGACCTGCCCCAGATGCAGGTGCCTCAGTCCCTGAGCAGTCAGGCGGCTGCCGAGGCCGGCGGACAGGTAGATGTCTGCCAGCTTACCTTTACCGGTATATGTAACCGGTGTTGTTCAAAAAACTAATTAAAACATTTATTTTTGGAGGAAAAAGTTATGAAAAAGTTTGTATGTTCTGTTTGCGGTTATGTCCACACTGCCGATGAGCTGGCGGCTGATTTCAAGTGCCCCGTCTGCAAGGTTCCCGCTTCCAAGTTCGTGGAGCAGAAGGGCGAGATGCAGCTGGCCGCTGAGCACGAGTTCGGCATCTACGAGAAGACCGTAGCCAACAATGCAGACATCTCCGCCGAGGATAAGGCTTATATTCTGGAGCAGCTGAAGGCCAACTTCGAGGGTGAGTGCTCCGAGGTGGGTATGTACCTGTGCATGGCTCGCATCGCCCACCGTGAGGGTTACCCCGAAATCGGTCTGTACTGGGAGAAGGCTGCATGGGAAGAGGCTGAGCACGCTGCAAAGTTCGCTGAGCTGCTGGGCAGCACGCTGGAGCCCAACATGACCGCCTCCACCAAGGCAAATCTGGCATGGCGTGTGGACTGCGAGTTCGGCGCTACTCAGGGCAAGACCGATTTGGCCATCTGCGCCAAGAAGAACGGTCTGGATGCCATCCACGACACCGTCCATGAGATGGCCCGTGACGAGGCCCGTCACGGCAAGGCTCTGAAGGGCCTGCTGGAGCGTTACTTTAAGTAAGATGAGCACTATTCCAGCCCAGTGTCCCAAATGCGGTAAAGCACAATTCTGGAAGGAAGAAGTAAATCCGTTTACTTCCGGTATTCCAACCTCTGGTTTGGGACGGGTCAGAATCTGTGCCCCCAGAGGAGTTCTGGCAAGACCGATTATGAGATTGCTGGGCTACTATAAGGTAACTTATCGTTGCCACCACTGCGGTTTCAGCAAAAAGTATCCCACCGGAGAATAACTCTGAAGGGCCTCTTCGATTGTTATTTCAAATATAATTTGAAATAACTGATAATTAAGGAGAGGACGCTACGGCGTGCTGGAGCGGTATTTTAAGTAAGACAGCTGGGATTCCGGCGCCATTGTTTGGTCGCTAACCCTGCAATCCTTTTTCCGACTATTTATAGTTGCCAATGGCAGGAGGACTTATTTTGGAAAACAAAAATCCTCATGAATTAAGCGACGACGAGCTGGAAAATATCAGCGGCGGTGTTTCTGTCGGTGATGTGGTACGCATCCGAAGAAACTATATTGATTACTGCAGTAATTGCGGACATCTGTTGCTTAACTATGAGGCAACCATCACAGGCGTGCGTGGCGTTTTGGATGGTCATACCATTTATTGGATTACCCGCCACTGCTGCGGCTACAAAACAAGTGAAATCGAAACCGCATTTATTTAACAACGCAGTATCCTGACATCGCTTGTCCCTGCCGGATGCCGCGCAACGACCTACAACAAACGCGCAGGGAGGCAACACTTCCCTGCGCTTATTTTTAAAGGAGGAACAACATGAAAACAAAAAAATGGATTACGATACTGACAGCCGTGCTGCTCCTCGCAAGCGTTGCCGGCTGTGCGGCATCCGGAGAGACCGGGCCCGATACGCCGGCTGCCACTGTTAACAGCACCGCACCCCTCAGCGCCGCAGATGCGCAGAAGCTGGCGCTGGAGCATGCGCAATTGACCGCAGACAAGGTCACCGGCCTGCGGACGGAATACGATTTGGATGACGGCGTGCCGGAGTACGAGGTGGACTTCCGTCAGGGCGATTACGAATACGACTATACCATCCACGCCGAAACCGGTAAGGTGCTGCATTGGGATAAGGAGTTTGACCCCGTCGACCCCAAGCCCACCAAGCCCGCCGAGCCCCAGACGCCCACCACCGCTCCCGTCAAGCCTGAGGAGCCTGCACCGGAGAAACTGACTGCCGACGATGCCAAGAAAATTGCCCTTGACCACGCCGGACTGACCGCAGATAAGGTCACCGGTCTGCGAGCGAAATACGATGTTGACGACGGCGTGCCCACCTACGAAGTGGAGTTCTACGCTGACGGTTGGGAGTATGATTACGAAATCCACGCCGAAATCGGAAAGATTCTCGAATGGGATAAGGATGACTAGATCCACAAAGGGCGTGTTGCAAAATGATATTGCCCCCATAAGAAACAGTGACATGAAAACTGTTCTTATGGGGGCATTTTTTGTTAATTAGGCGCGGCAATCCAGTTGATATCTCCACCGAGAGATCCGGCTTTGTAGCCGTCCCATGTATCGTTGTATGGTGGGTAGTAAGCGTTAGCAGTGACCTCATAGAAAATCCAATTTGAGCCGTAATCCGTTTCATCAATAATGGGTGCGTCACCCAAAAACGTGATTCGATTCAGACTGGTGCAATAATTGAACGCTCCCTTACCGATAACCTTTACATTTTCAGGAATGGTAACCTCGGTTAGGCTGCCACAGCGGCTAAATGCATCCTCGCCAATGCTGGTTAAGGAATCCGGCAGGATAGCAGACCTCAAGGACGAACACCACTCAAAAGTGGCAGTCTCAATTTTTGTAATATTCGCCAGAATTTTTACTTTCTCCAATGAATCGCAAGATTGGAATGCTCCGTACCCCATATGGGTGACACTATAAGGAATCGTCACGCTATTCAAACTAGTGCATGCCGCAAATGCTTCTCTGCCGATGCTGGTGACACTGTCTGGAATGTCCACATCCTTCAGATAAGTGAAATCCTTGAACGCCATAGATCCGATATGGGTCACGCCGTCCTCAATGACAACATTTGTTATCTCACTAGAATAACGATAATACGGCGGGGTATCATCGTATCGATAGTCCTTCATAGCCCCCCTGCCGGAAATGGTCAGTGTCCCGTTTCCGTCATAAACCCAGGTCACATCCTCACCGCAGGTGCCCCTCATTGAGTTAAATTTGACCACTGCAAACACCGCCACTGCTATCAATGCCAGCACAGCAACAGCCATAATGCCGTATACGATCAGCTTTTTCTTCCTGCTCATCCAATCATCGCTCCCTTCTATTTTTTGTCTGATACCGGTACACATCCAAAATATCAGGACACTAACCAAAATATAACATATATTCTTAGTCGTGTCAACAATATATAACTACTACAGTATGTCTAATTTGGAGAAAAAACAGGTATGATGGTTTGCGAGAGGTGATGATTTGTGTATGAGGATTTTGTAAGGGAACGAATCACCCAGTTGCGGCTGAAAAAGGGTGTATCGGAATATCAGATGAGCTATGATCTGGGACACAGCAGAGGGTATGTATACAATATCTCCTCCGGAAAAGCACTGCCTCCGCTAAAGGAGTTTTTTGCGATCTGCGACTACTTTGGCATCACGCCCCAGCAGTTTTTCGATGATGGCACCAAATCTCCTGAGTTGATCCAAAAAGCCGTAGAGGGGATGTATTTACTAGATGACAGCGATTTGCTGATGCTGTTGGGTATCATTGCCCGAATGCTGAAATGAAGTCCCAAACGGTTTAAAAGAGCCGTTTGGGATGGATTGTACAAAAATGACTGCGGCCCGAGGGGATTCCCTCGGGCCGGAATTGTTTTAGAAACGGTAGCCTGCCGCCAGCAGGCGGGTCAAGGCAGTATTGGCCTGCTCGTCGGTGAACAGGGCGGTGAACCGCTTATCCACCACCAGCGCCTCCAAACTCAGCTCCAGATGGCACTTATCCGCCAGAATCCCGAAGCCGTCGCTCTCACGGTGGCCGGAAATCCAGCGTTTGGCAGTGGCCATGGCATCCTCCGGCGCCACCGGACGAAGCCGCACACCCATACGGGCAGCCTTGTCCCGATTGGCCAGCCATGCGGCAATAAACTTTTCTTCCATAGTTCCTCCCATAAATTATCGTTTAGCGCAGCAAGAAACGCAGGTGCCATGCCTTCCCCCGAGGGGAAGGTGGCGCGCAGCGCCGGAAGGGGAATACGGGAGAATGCTTAAACCATTTTACGCCTTTTCAGACTTTATGCAGGGTAATAAGTCTGAAATGTATTCAAAATAGTAGTGTTTCTGCCCGCATTCCACATCCGTCCCCTTCGGGGACACCTTCTCCCCGGGAGAAGGTATTGCGGCTTCGCCGCTAGTGCGCTAAACAATAATTTACTTTTCCAAAATTACGGGGCCATTGGTGGCAGAGAGGGTGGCTTGGATGTGAGCGGCAGCCTCGGCAGGCGTGACTGTAATCTGCTCACCGGTGACCATGTTTTTCACGCTACACTTTCCGGCAGCGATCTCGTCCTCGCCCAGCAGCACTGCAAAGGGTACGCCCAGCTTATCCGCATAGGCCATTTTCTGCTTGAACTTCTTCTGCTCGCCGTAAAGCTGCACCCGCAGGCCGGCGCTACGCAGGCTTTCCGCCAGCGCAATAGCGGGAGCGGGCTCGCCGCCCATGGGCAGCACAAGCGCATCCGCAGGCGCACAGGGCAGCTCCGGATTCAGCAGTCCCTGCTCGTCCAGCACGTAGAACAGACGGGTCAGGCCGATGGAGATGCCCACGCCAGGGAGCTTTCGCTCCGTATAGTAGCCAGCCAAATCGTCATAACGTCCGCCGGAGCAGACAGATCCAATCTCCGGATGATCCAGCAGAGTGGTTTCGTAAACGGTGCCGGTGTAGTAGTCCAGTCCACGGGCGATGGTCAGATCCACGGCGAAATTCTCCTCCGGCACGCCGAAGGCCGCCAGATTCAGCGCCACTGCCTTCAGTTCCTCCAGACCCGCATCGAAAATCTCGTTACGGCCGGTGTAGCCGGACAGAGCCTCAATCACCTGCGCATTGGTGCCACGGATGGCGATGAACTTCAAAATTTCATCCGCCTGAGCATCCGTCAGACCGCAGTCGTCCATCAGAATGACACGCACCTTCTCACCGCCGATTTTATCCAGCTTGTCCACGGTGCGCATGATGTCGCCGGACTTCTCCGACAGGCCGTTCATGGCGTAGAAGCCGTTGAGAATCTTCCGGTTGTTCACCCGAATCTGGAACCGGCTCAGGCCGAAGCCACGGAACACCTTATAAATAATAGCAGGAATCTCCGCCTCGTTGAGAATGTCCAGCTTGCCGTCGCCGATGATGTCGATATCCGCCTGATAAAACTCACGGAACCGGCCACGCTGTGCCCGCTCGCCACGATAGACCTTGCTGATCTGGAAACGGCGGAAAGGGAATACCAGCTCGTTGGCGTGGAGCGCCACGTACTTGGCCAGCGGCACCGTCAGGTCAAACCGCAGCGCCAAATCGCTGTCGCCCTTGGTGAAGCGGTAAATCTGCTTTTCAGTTTCGCCGCCGCCCTTAGCCAGCAGAATCTGGGCATCCTCGATGATGGGCGTATCCAGCGGGGCAAAGCCGTAGGATGCGTAGGTGCGGCGCAGGATTTGCGCCATACGCTCGAACTGGATCTGCTTACCGGGCAGAAGCTCCATGAAGCCGGACAGCGTCCGGGGACGAATGATTTGCATAATAATAGTTCCTTTCAAAAACAACTATGTCATTGCGAGCCAGTGCGCACACTGGCGTGGCAATCTCCAAAAACTATGGGGATTGCCACGGGGCTTCGCCCCTCGCAATGACATGATAAATTTACAATTTAAAATTTGCCCTTGCTGCGCATCATTTCACGCCAATCCAAGTCGCCACGCTGCAGACCCATGATCAGCATTTCGGCGGTACCCAGATTGGTGGCGATGGGTACGTTATTTTTGTCGCAATGGCGGATGGTTTCGATCATCTGGCTGTTGTCCCAGGAGTCGGTGGTGTTGGGGTCGGTGAACAGCAGCACCAAATCGATTTCGTTGTAGGAGATGCGCGCGTTGATCTGCTGATGTCCGCCCTGCTTATGGGACAGGAGCAGAGTGATAGGCAGGCCAGTATTGTCCGCAATGAGCCGACCAGTGGTAGCGGTGGCGTACAGATTGTGTTTGACCAGCACGCTCTTGTAGGCCGTGCAGAACTGCACCATCAGTTCTTTTTTCTTGTCGTGCGCCAAAAACGCGATGTTCATAACTGTCACTCCTTATATGAAGTATTATTACAAATCAATTTCTACCGGAATGCCCTGAATCCGCTTTGCGATGCGGACAGCGGCAGCGGCGGCGCCTTTTTTGGTATGCTTGAGCAGAGGCTTGCCGAAAGCCGCGGCCAGAATCACATTGTGATCCTCCGGCACGATGCCCAACAAGGGTAACCCTGCGTCGTCCATCACGTCATCGATGGTCAAATCCATAGACGAAACCAGCCTAGGACTGATACGGTTCACCACCAGACGGACGTTGGTCTTTTCCATCAGCTCCAGAAGCTGGCCGGTATGCTCTGCATCACGGATGGCGGCAGGATCCGAGCCGGTGACCAGCAGAATTCTATCCGCCTTGGCGGCGGCCAGACGGAAGCCCACATCCACGCCGGCGGGGGCGTCCAGAAAAACGTAATCAAAAATATTCCGAGCCTGTAGAACCATTTGTCCGAAAGCTTCCCCATCGATTTGGTCGATGGACCGGTTCATGGGCGCAGTCAGAAAATACAAGGTGGGGAACTCCGGATGGGGCACCAGAGAGGTCAGGGAATAGCTACCCTGACAGATGTCCAGAAAAGACAGCGCCGCCTGGGTAGACAGCCCCAGCGAGATATCCAGATTGCGAAGTCCCACATCGCAGTCGATGCACAGCACCTTATGCCCCTGAAGGGACAGCGCCGTGGCGACGGCGGCACATATGGATGTTTTTCCCGTCCCGCCCTTGCCAGACAGAACCGCAATCGCTTCTCCCACTTTTGCAGCCTCCCATCATGGATTCTCGATTATTATAAAGTAATATCCAACAAAAATCAAGCATAAAAAAGGAGTTATTTCAAGTTTTTTCATCGTTTTGAACAAAAAACCAGACGGGAGACCGGTTTCTTTATCCTGCTGACAATTTGGGTTGCAACTTGAGAAATGCAGGATCGACCCCCAAAACCACCGAAATGTTGTCCCCATCCGCCATAATACGTTGCCGTAAATTATCGTTATGGTTATCCCTTTAAGTAAGCACAATCACAAATCAACAAAAACGTAGCGAAAAAGCTGTCATTGCGAGGAGCCCTGAAAGGGCGACGTGGCAATCTCCCGGCACAGCGTTTGT
>SVME01000064.1 GCA_015067605.1 Oscillospiraceae bacterium | reverse complement strand
AATGGCGATACCTGAAATGCAGTAGCAAGTCTTAAAAGACGCAAAAACCAATAGCTTTCTGCCCGTATTCCCCTTCAGACACCGCCTTTGGCGGTGCCAGCTTCCCCTCGGGGGAAGCGATGCGGCTTCGCCGCTAGTGCGCTAAACGATAATTTGCACTTCCTCATTGTGAAAAAACCAATGTTTTGATGACCACGGGGAGGGCGGGGCCGATGGGGGCAGCCACGTCCAGATAATCCCCCGACCCCAGTTGCAATCTATCCAGACACAGCAGTGGCCGTGACGGCTCCATCCGCAGCGCCAGCGCCTGTCCCAGCGCCTTGGCCATATCCTGCTCCATAACCAGATACACTGCCCCGTGAGGGATTTTCTCCAATATTTCCTCCGCCAGCTGCGCCACCTGAGCATAGCTGGCAGAAGGAATCCCCTCCATAGCAACAACCACCGCATCCGTATCCCGTGTTTGCCCCAGCGTAACCACCGGCAGGTTCTTCAAAGGGAAAGTCACATTCCGGTAAAAGACCGTACTGCCGGATAGCTGTGCGCTGTGACAGCCGGCACCGATGACCGTAGCTCGAATGGTTTCCTTCCCCAGAAAGTATGCCCCCTGACACAGCCGGCTTCGCCGGATGGCCTGTCCCAGCGCCGGCCCCAAATCCCCGAAAGCCGTCAGCGGATGGATGTTTTCGATGCAATCCGCCACACCGCCGGAGAAGGAGATGACTTCTGCCGGCATCGGGTGTAATGGCTGTCCGGTTTCACGGGTGGCGAGCCTGTTCAGTAGTTCGGTGGGCTGACGCAGTCCGGCAACCATCTCCAGTGCCTGTGCGAGGGTCTGGGCAATGGCAGTGATTTGTGCCTGCGAAGGGCGGTCGCCTACACGCAACTCCGTCAACCCATCCAGTACCGGCGAAATATAGCTGATTCGCCCGTCCTGAATCTTCACCAGCCGACCACCCACGTTCATGCAGCCGGTTTGGACAATTTTCCTGTCCTGTATCAGTGCCAAATTGCTGGTGCCGCCGCCAATGTCCATATGCAGTACGGTGGTATTTTCCGACCGCTCCACAGCACCGGATCCCTTGGCGGCCAGCACGCTCTCCAAATCCGGCCCTGCGGTAGCTACCACGAAATCTCCGGCGAAGTCGGAAAGGGACGCAAGCACCGCCTTCGCATTCTCCTTTCGGGAGGTCTCGCCAGTGATAATCACCGCACCGGTATCCACTTGCTCACGGCGAATTCCTGCGGCCTCGTATTCCTTCAAAACGATTTGCCGGATGCCATCCCCGTCCACCCGTTCGCCCCCCAGCAGGGGCGTGAAGTGGATAGGGCTTTTGTACAGGATTTTCCGGTTGGTGATGGCCATTCGTGGCACGGAGAAGGCGCTGGCCTGATTTTCCACCGTCAGCTGGGAAACGATAAGCTGTGTTGTGGTGGTTCCCACGTCAAGCCCTACGCTGCAAAGGACATCAGCCATGGCCGGAAATCTCCAGCAACACCTTGCGCACCATGGCTTCCGTCACGGGCACGGGACTGGTTTTGCAGCAGGGGTCAGCCAGTGCGGCAGTCACAATGGCGGAGGTTTTCGCGTGGATCTGACAGGGGCTGATGCCCGCCTGCGCAAGGGTGGCGGGCAGACCAAGCCCCTTGCGTAAACGCACCAGCACCGCACGCAGATTCCGCTGCGCAATGGTATCCGATTGCCCCTCTAATCCCGTAAGGCGAGCCAGCGTGGCATAGCGGCCGCTGGGACAGTGGGTCATCATCACGGGTAGCAGGATGGCGTTGAGCCGCCCGTGGGGCAGATGGAATTGCCCCCCCAGACTGTGGGCCATGGCGTGGCACAGCCCCAGCCCCGCCTGCGTGAATGCCAGCCCAGCCATGGTGGCGGCGATGTGGACGGCGGCACGACTGTCCGAATTTCCTTGATGGGAATAGGGCAGATGGTTCAACACCGTGCGAAAAGCATCCGCCGCCAGCGCGTCGGTGAAGGGGTTGCTGCCGGTGGCCACGAAAGCCTCCAGCGCATGGGTCAGCGCATCGAAGCCCCCGTCGGCAATCAGGGCCGGGGGCAGCTTGTCCACCAGATCCGGATCGACGATTGCCATGTCCGGCCGGAGTCGTGGATCCACCAGCGGATGCTTCACGCCCTCATGGGTCAGGATAGCGAAATCCGTCACCTCTGAGCCGGAGCCAGAGGTGGTGGGGATGGCAATCAGCCGTGCCTTCGTGCCGGAGAAATAGACCATAGCCTTGGCGCAGTCCATGGCGCTGCCGCCACCCAGCGCCACCACCGTATCCGGCTGGAAGGACTTGACCAGTGCGGTGCCCTCCGCCGCCAGCGACAGGTCCGGATCTGGCGCTACCTTATGAAAATATTCCACTGTTCCGGAAACCAGCGCTTGTGCTGTGCCGTTTTTGAAAAAGAAGGGGTCGGTTACGATTAGTGTGCGCCCCAGCTCCATATCCCTCAGTGCGCAAACGCAGCCCCGTCCCGTGAGGATTCGGCCGCTGCAGGAGAAACTGTGCAATTGCATCACCGCCTTTTCGTGGGTAGTATTGCCAGAAAAACCGGCACCTATGTATGACAATGGCAAAATACCCAAAATCGACAAGGAAAAATTGTTATCACCCACTATTGCGCCCGGTTGCATTTTGTGGTATAGTATGCGTATCCAGGTGGATTGCGCCTACTCCACGAAAATAGGTGCCGTTCATCAAAAAAGGAGGAAAACATATCCGTCTGACTTACGGTGCAGCAGTGTGGAGACCTGTTGCAAAGCCACCGCTGTTTTGCTCGGCGGTGAGTGAGAGCGTACGCGAGGAGTCGGTGCGCTTAGAGTCGAGAAACTATGGCAAGTCTGTCCCTGAGAAACGTCAAGAAGATTTACCCCCACAACGGCGATGACGCCAAGAAAGCCAAGAAGAAGAAGGGTGCCGAGCCCGAGAAGAAGACCAACCTGCAGATCACCGAGAAGGGTGTCGTTGCGGTTCAGGAGTTCAATCTGGAAATCGCCGACAAGGAATTCATCGTTCTGGTCGGTCCTTCCGGCTGCGGTAAGTCCACCACCCTGCGTATGATTGCCGGTCTGGAGGATATTTCCGAGGGCGAGCTGTGGATTGAGGATCGTGTGGTTAACGATATCCCCCCCAAGGAGCGTGATATCGCCATGGTCTTCCAGAACTACGCTCTGTACCCCCACATGACTGTGTACCAGAACATGGCTTTCGCTCTGAAGCTGCGTCATACCCCCAAGGATCAGATTGACAAGGCTGTTAAGGAAGCTGCTGAGATTCTGGGCATCACCCAGTTCCTGGGCCGTAAGCCCAAGGCTCTGTCTGGTGGTCAGCGTCAGCGTGTTGCCATCGGCCGTGCTATCGTCCGTTCCCCCAAGGTCATGCTGATGGACGAGCCTCTGTCCAACCTGGACGCCAAGCTCCGTAACCAGATGCGTGCTGAGATCATCAAGCTCCGCGAGAAGATTCAGACCACCTTTATCTATGTTACCCACGACCAGACCGAGGCTATGACTCTGGGCGACCGTATCGTCATCATGAAGGACGGCTTCATCCAGCAGATCGGCACTCCTCAGGAGGTATTCAACCATCCCTATAACCTGTTCGTCGCCGGCTTCATCGGCACTCCCCAGATGAACCTGTTCGATGCCAAGCTGATCAAGCAGAACGGCAAGTACGCTGTGAAGCTGGCCAACCTGACCGTCGAGCTGTCCGAGGAGAAGCAGAAGGCTCTGGCCGCCAACGATGTGGCTGAGCAGGAAATCACTCTGGGCGTCCGTCCCGAGCACATCAGCCTGGATCAGTCCGGCATTGATGCAAAGGTGGATGTGTCCGAGATGATGGGTTCCTCCGTGCACCTGCACCTGTCCGCTATGGGTCGTGACGTGGTCGTGGTGGTTTCCACCATGAACATGACCGGCGCTGAGGTGGCTGCCCTGTCCCACGGTGCTGCTGTGAAGTTCAACTTCGGCGGCAACGTCTGCCACGTCTTCAGCAAGGAGACCGGCATCAACCTGGAGGCCTAATTCCATATTCTCAATGCACCCCTGCACACCGCAGGGGTGCATTTTGCATAAGCTCCACCATTTCTAAATTATCATTTAGCAAACTTAGCGCCGCAGGCGCTATACCTTCCCCCGAGGGGAAGGTGGGCCGCCATTAGGCGGCTCGGAAGGGGAATGGCGAAATCCGAAAGCTAGTAATAGGTCTGATACAGGGAGGAAAACGTAACCTTTTCGCCCGCATTCCACATCCGCCCCCTTCGGGGGCACCTTCTCCCCGGGAGAAGGGATAGCGGCTGCGCCGCTGGTGCTATAAACGATAATTAATCTGAGAAAGAGAAGATACATTACAATATGAGAAAGGAAGGAAAATGATTATGACCGAAACATTAGGAACACGAATTGCTCAGCGGCGTAAAATGCTGGGTCTGTCGCAGGAGGCCTTCGGAGAGAAAATGGGCGTATCTCGTCAGGCAATCTCCAAATGGGAATCCGATACCGCCGTCCCCGAGGTGGACAGGCTCATTGAAATGAGTAAGCTGTTTGAGGTCAGTGTGGGCTGGCTGCTTGGGACGGAGGGCGAAATCGCCCCGCTGCCGGTGGTCATCCCCACTCCCAAAATGGAACCGGACGCGGAAATATGTCCGCCGGCTCCCTCTCCCCGCTGGCTTCGTCCGGCGATAGCCGGGGCGGTGGCACTCAGTCTGGCGCTGTCCGGTGTGGGATTGGCTCGTAGCTTCAGGAAAATTGACATTCCACCCACGCCCACGCAACCGGATTACAGCGATACCATTGCGCAGATGGAGTCGGATATGATTGAGCTGGAGCAGCAGCTGAGCAGTCAAATCACCCAGTTGACCGCAGACAAGACCTTACTTGAGAATCAGTGTCAAAGTCTGGAGCGACGGTTGTCGCAGGTTCAGCTCCGGCTGCCGGAGGATAAGGAGAACCCCACGAATCCGGTGGGTTCGCTGGAGGCGTGGTCGCTGACAGGCACGGTAGACCCTTCTCTGACCACGGCGAGCTTGATTTTTAGCGCCACATCGAAGGTACCTACCAAGGGTGCGCAGCTATCTGTGATATCAGGAGCTGGAGAAAATGGACAGGTGACCACGGTACCCTGTGTTTCCGACGGACGGAGCTATCTGGCGCAGTTCCAGATTCCGGTAGCAAATGGCTACCAGTATATGTTGACCATCACCCACAACGATGGCTCCCTCGAGCCGATTCCCCTGACCGGTCACGGTTTGGATAATCTGACCAGCGATGCTCAGATTCAGGTGGCGGCGACCCCCGCTTTCTCGGGCATAGGATTCCATAATGAGAGCAGATTCTGGATCCGGTGGGAGAGCATATCTGTGTCCGCACCTCGCCTTTCCGATGCGGAAAGCAGCTACAAATGGAAGGATTTGCGGATTTGCTACTACCACGACGGCAGACTTGTGACGGAAATTTCATTGAAGGACTGTCTTTCTGATGAGGATTGGACAAGCAAGACACTCCGGTTCCAGACTCCCAGCCACACCTATCAGATGCCTTCCTTCAACAAGGGGGAGCAGCTGACCCTAATGCTGGAGGGAACGCTGTCTATCGATGGCGTAGAAACCGAATTTTCCCGACCCCTGATTCGGTGGGTCGTGGAAAATCAAACGCTGACAATCGTTGAATCTTAATACTGAAGCCCCGGCTACCTCAAAAAGGCAGCCGGGGCTCAACTATTCCAAAAGTGTTGCTTGCTATAAAATATCGTTTATCGCACTAGCGGCGAAGCCGCATCGCTTCCCCCGAGGGGAAGCTGGCACCGCCGAAGGCGGTGTCTGAAGGGGGATACGGGCAGAAAGCTATTGGTTTTTTCGTCATTTTAGACTTGCTACTGTA
The DNA here is from genome assembly GCA_015067605.1 of Oscillospiraceae bacterium. Taxonomy (GTDB): domain Bacteria; phylum Bacillota; class Clostridia; order Oscillospirales; family Oscillospiraceae; genus Faecousia. The sequence goes on along the minus strand of SVME01000064.1, from coordinate 5,260 downwards.
ATTCAGGTATCGCCATTCCCCTTCCGGTTCGGGCAAAGCCCGAACCGCCTTCCCCTCGTGGGAAGGTATGGCGCCTACGGCGCTTAGTAAGCTAAACGATAATTTATCGCTTTTCAACAGTCTGCATTTACGATAGCTTCGCTGCTTCCAGCAGGGCGGCACGGTCGTTGGGGAGGGACTCGTCCACCACCTGCTCCAGCAAGCGATTCAGGCAGTCCCCCAGCGCCTTGCCGGGGGTGTAACCGATGGTCATCAAATCCTGCCCGTTGATGGCCAAATCCTTGATGTTCAGGCAGGCATTTTCTTCGTATATTTCTTGCAGAATCTTCCGGATTTCCGGAAAAATTCCCATTTCTTCCTCGCGGCCGGTGCCCTTGCTGCCCATGTCCGCTTCTTGTAGCAGCAGGAGCTGATCTACCGTATCTGACCCCAGACGGCTCAGCCGCCGGCGAAGGAGTTTGCGCTCCGGTTCCAGTCGGGTCATGTGTAGATCGATTAACTTCACCACCTGCTCTCGCAGAGCGGTGGGGGCTTTCAGCCGGCGCAGAATTCCGTCGGCGATTTGGGCGCCCACCTTGGCGTGACCATAGAAGTGGCCCCGCCCGTTTTCGTCAGTGGTGAAGGAGGGCACCTTGCCTACATCGTGCAGCAGTGCCGCCCACCGTAGGGTCACATCCGCTGGTACGGCAGCGGTGACGTGTGCAACGTGGGTGAACAGGTCGTATGCATGGTGGGGCGAGCGCTGGTCGAAGCCGATGGCACTGGCCAGCTCCGGAATGGGCTGGGTCAGAATAGGGGCAAAGCGCACCAGCTCCGAGGAAGAAATCAGCGGCAGAAGTTTACATAACTCATCAAAGACCCGTTCCCGTGCCAGCACTTCCATCAGACCTGCCTGACGGAGCATAGCACTGTCCGTTTCCGATTCTGGCGCAAGGCCGAAGCGGACGGAGAACCGCACACCTCGCAGAATCCGCAGGGGATCCTCCTGAAATCGGACATCGGGATTCCCCACCGCCCGAAGAGTGTGGCTTTTCAGATCGCTTTCGCCGCCAAAGGGGTCTACCAGACCGCTTTTCGGTGACCAGGCCATTGCATTGACGGTGAAATCCCGTCGGGAAAGATCCTCTTCGATGGTAGGGACGAACTTCACCCAATCCGGATGCCGCCCGTCGGTGTAGCCGCCTTCGGTGCGGTAGGTGGTGATTTCCACCACGCCCTCGGGAAATACCACCCCCACGGTGCCGTGCTTCATGCCGGCAGTGACCAGTGTCCGATGGGAAAACAGCGCCGCCACCGTTTCCGGCGTGGCGGCGGTGCAGAGGTCGTAGTCGTGAGGCTCGATGCCCAGCAGCCAGTCCCGGACGCAGCCGCCCACGGCGAAGGCCTCATAGCCCGCCTGCTCCAGCGTGTCGATGCAGTATCGTATATGTGCCGGCAATTGCATCCGGTCCCCTCCTTTCGAGCGTGATGTCGGATTTATGGTATGGTAAATTTTCGAATATAGCACTAGCGGCGAAGCCGCCCAAGCCTTCCCCTTGAGGGGAAGGTGCCGAGCGAAGCGAGGCGGATGAGGTGGTCTGCGAAGCAGAATTTTGTAAATAAGACACCTCATCAGTCAAAAATCAAAGATTTTTGACTGCTTCTCCTTGAGGAGAAGCCTTGATTGCGCCCCAAAGGGGCGCTCGGCAATCGGAGGTCGCCGCCATTCATCCCTTCGCTAAACAAAAATTTATGTTCTTATTCTTCTTCCTCTAGCCAGCCTTGGAGCTCGTCAATGGATACGTCTGAGTTGCCCATGGTAGCCTGCACCGGATTCACAGGTGTTTTAGACTTGCGGCTTTTGATGATTCGCAAGCTGCACAGGTTGGTCAGCAGCCAGATGGCCATGCAACCCAAAAACAGAATATCCTGCGCTCCGGGCAGTGCTGTCAGGCACAGGTACACGGCGCAGAGGCTGTACATCAGACTGGCACGGCGCTTGCCCATGTCCACGTCGAAGGCGCACAGGTGGTAGGCCGCCAGCATTACAAACAGATTCGCAAGGAACGGCAGCAGGAATACGCTGATTTGGGGCTCATTGCTCCAGGCTCTGCACTGGCAGAAAATCCGCACCGCCATATAAAGACAGACGCTCAGGTGGCACAGAAAGTTGGGCTTGTTACCCTTCAGTCGCGCAAAGGCCACTACGCCGATCATCACCGTGGCCATAAGGCCCAGCACAGCAGCAATCAGCGACAGCGTATCCGGAGTGAGGGTATTGACGCTACGCTGGTAGATCTGGAACATATCCAGCGCACTGATTGCCAGACCCAACGCACCAATTAGGCAGCCCACGGCAGACACGATGGACACGGGGAAATTGTCGGAAAACTTCCCCGGCTCCGTCAGGGGGCGAGCCATCACGAAAATCAGCACCGGCACTGCAATGCTGACGATACACAGCAGTAGCCACGGTACCAGTTCGAAGGTGTACAGTCCTTCCGCATCGGTGCCGCCGCTAATGGTCTTAAATCGCAGCATAAAACCCATCAGGCCGGCGGTAGTTGCCACCAGAGGGAGAAATTTTGGTTGAAAGATTTTATTCAATGGTAGTGCCTCCAATTCAAAGAGTCAACAGGTAACATATTCCGGCCAGCACCGGCTGATGAATCAGATAGATCCACAGGGAGTGCCGTCCGCAGAAGCAGAAGGGACGAACCAGCGCCGTTTTTTCGGTGATGGCAGGAATCAGGCTCTGCTTTTTCTTATAGAGCAGCCGCCCCAGCGCCGCACCGGTAAGGAAGAATCCAAAATTAGGCAGCAGCGGAAAATAATCAGACGAAGCGAAGCCTCTGAGCCGGAAACCAATAGTCACCATCCAAGGCTCAGGCGCAGCCATTTCGTTGATCAGGAATCCGGCGGCAGTGAGCACCGCCCCATGAAACAGCAGCGCCCACCAAGGCAGCCCCTTGTACATAGACCACAGCAGCATACAGCTGCCGAGGCAGTGGAGCACGCCGAAGTAAATCATGATCGATTGGCTGAAACCGCCGAAACGGAACATTAAGAAGGTGGCCAGCGTGCAGAGCATTCCGCCCCCCACCACAATCAGGCCACGCCGAACCGAGTGGGAGCCGAGGGTGACGCACAGACCGGACAGCACTAGAAACAACGTGCCGCCATAGGCCTTGATATAGGAAAACCACACCGGATAATCCCAATCAACCACATCAAACAATTCCACCAGATCATAAACGAAGTGCACCAGCACCACGCCGATGATGCAGATGCCCCGAAAGGCATCCAGCTCCCAAATGCGTTTTTTCATCAGGATTCCTCCTTGGCGTTGGCTTCCTCCTCCAGCACCCGGTAGGCCACCTTGCCCACCAGTGTCTTGGGCAGCTCCGTGCGGAACTCCACCTCACGGGGCATGGCATATTTGGCAATGCGGCTGGAGCAGTAGTCCAGAATCTCCTCTTTCAGAGCGTCGGTAGGCTCGATGCCCGGCATGGGCACAATATAGGCCTTCACCCGTTGCACACGGTAAGAATCCTTCACGCCGATGACGCAGCTGAGCAGCACCTTTTCGTGGCCGTCGATGATGTTCTCCAACTGGGAGGGGTAGACGTTGTAGCCAGAGGTGATGATCATTCGCTTGAGCCGCTGGCGGAAGTATACGAAGCCGTCCTGATCCATGTGGCCAAGGTCGCCGGTGTGGAGCCAAATCCGGTTGTCGCCGTGGCGGCGGAGGGTCTGGCGTGTTTCTTCTTCATTGTCCATGTAGCCCAGCATAACGGTGGGGCCGGACAGACAAATCTCGCCCTCGTTGTTGGGAGGCAGCTCCTCGGTGGTTCCGGGCTTGACGATTTTATAGAAGGTATCCGGGAAGGGCACACCGATGGAGCCGGAGCGGGCGTAATCCTTGGGGGTCAGGCAGGAGGCAGTGACGCACTCGGTGGTGCCGTAGCCCTCACGAATCTGTTCCTTGCAGCCATGCTCCTTCAAGAAAAGATCCACCTTCTTTTTCAGCTCCGGAGAAAGGCTGTCGCCGCCGGAGAAGATGCCCTTCAGGAAGCTCAAGTCCGCATTTTGCAGCGCCTCCGCCCGCAGCAGCGCCTCGAAGAGCGTAGGCACACCGGGAATCAGCTCCGGCTTGCGCTTGAGCAGCGTGTCGGCGTAGACTTTTACGCTGAACTGGGGGATGAGGATGCAGGTAGCGCCGCCAATCAGGGCGGTGTGGATGCCGATACCCAGACCAAAGCCGTGGAATACGGGCATAATGGAGAGCATCTTCATACCGGCCACGCTGCTAAAACCGGAGGCGGCGATGGTTTGCAGACCTAAAGCGTTGAAGTTCAGGTTGCTGAGCATGATGCCCTTGGTGGTGCCGGTGGTGCCGCCGGAGTAGAGGATGGCGCCGCAGTCGTCATATTTGCCGGTGTCGGCGGGGAGGGTGACGTCCTTGCCGGCGGCCACCATATCATACCAGAGCCGGTAGCCAGTCTTGGGCAGCGGATGCTGTCCGCCCTTGGTCAGGGGGTAAATCAGCCCCAGAGGGAAGGGCAGCTCGTCGCCCACCTTGGCAATCAGGATTTCGCAAGGCTGCTTCAAATCCGGAAGAATGGATGCCACCTTATCATAAAACTGATCCAGCGTCAGAATCGCCTTGGACTTGGAGAAGTTCAGGTAAAAGGCAATCTCTTTGGCGGCGGACAGCGGGTGGATCATGTTGGGAATCACGCCGATGCGGTTGCAGGCGTAGAAGCAGTCCAGCGCCTGAGGTGTATTGGCCATGCAGATGGTGATCCGGTCACCACGGCGCAGACCCATAGCGTGCAGTCCCTTGGCGGCAGCATCGATGCGGTCAAGAAATGCCTTGAAGGTGGTTTGCTTGCCCATGAAGTTGTAGGCAATATTATTGGGGTAACGCTTGGCGGTGGTCGCCAGCTGCTGGTACATGGTGGTATGGGGATAATCGATAGAGGCAGGGGTGGTACCGTAGAACTTCACCCAAGGTGCGCTGCCGGATAGGCCCATAATCAAAAAAATCCTTTCTATCTACTTTTAATTTTTCTCTAATATTATATTATATCAGCTTTGCCGCAAGATTTCTACCCTTTCGAAGAAAAAATACTTGTCCAAAATGAATTTGGGCAGTATAATACTCTTGTCGAATTTGGTAAATTATCGTTTATAGCACCAGCGGCGAAGCCGCCATCCCTTCTCCCGGGGAGAAGGTGTCCCCGAAGGGGACGGATGTGGAATGCGGGCAGAAACACTA
>SVME01000063.1 GCA_015067605.1 Oscillospiraceae bacterium | reverse complement strand
GGCTTTCCGGCTGGGGTGTAGAAGCTTCGGCGGCAGGAGCTGTCACAGCATGGGCGCTGTACGGCACAAGTGACAGCAGCAGACAGACGGTCAAAAGCAATGACCACATTTTTTGGAAACGTTTACGAATACTTTTCTCCTTTCTTTTGTGAAAACGGAGGATAAGTAAGACGCTTTCAATACCCTTATTTTACCATAATACTTACGGCGCGTCAACCGTTTTTATAGCTGGCCCATTGGAAACACCTCCTAGGAAATGGCCGCATAATGTGAACAAATGTATTTCCATAGCCTTATTCTACCATGTGATAAGGTAGGAGTCAATGTGGATTCTACTAAATAAGAGTGTGATTTTAAAAAAACGCTACAGAATCCAATAAAATATTTTTTGTATAAAAATTTGACGGTTTTGAGAGGATTATGCTATAATATAATAAATCAAGGGGGATGATTGCGTGCTTTCAATTTATGCGGCGCTGATTGACGAGGATGAGGATTTGCGCTTTTTCGAACATATTTACTGGGATTACGGCAGCCAGATGCTGAGCGTGGCTCTGAGTATTCTAAAAGATCCGCCTGAGGCGGAGGATGCGGTTCAAAACGCCTTGCTGGGCATTGCCAGAAGCATCAAATCCGTTCCACGAAAGAATCAGAGGGTTTTACGTGCCTATGTATTAACAGCAGCCAGAAACGCCGCTTGTGCACTTCTTCCCGAAAAAAAGCAACGGGATAAGCAAATCGGAATTGACAATCTGCGGATACCCAATCAAGAGGAATTGTTTGAAACGATTCTCCGCTCTCAGGAGTACGAGCTGCTGCTTCGTATCATCAATACGCTGCCGATTCAATATCGTGAAGTGCTGATGCTACGTTATGTGGTGGGATTGAAGCCGCGGGAAATTGCCAAGGTACTGGGACGGCGTACGGCAACGGTGCAGCAGCAGCTTACGAGAGGCAAGTCGAAGGTCGTGGAGCTTTACCGAAAAGAGGTGGCGTTGGATGAATGAAGCATACAGCGTTTTCCAGAGGGCGTTGGCTGAATCGGTATTGGAGGAGTACAGCCGAATCCCAGAGGAAATGACCGACGAAAGCTGCTTCACGCCCAGCTTTCGGGTCTGGATCACCAAAATGATTCGCAAAACCCAACGTCGTTCCTGGTACTATGTGAATACGACCTTAAAAAAGGCGATATTGATTGCTGTGATTCTCAGCCTTTTGGTGGTCACCGCTGTGGCGGCGATTACGACCATCCACAAGAAGAAGGAGCCGGAAATTATCGTCAATGAACACGAGGAGCGGTACGGGATTGCCTTTGATTCGGAGGGTGTGCGAGATACGCCTGAATCTATAGAAGTCTACTATGTACCTGCCTATATTCCGGAGGGGTACTATATGGTCGACTGTGTACCGCTGCGTTGTTGGTCATACATTAGATGGAAGAACGCTGAGGACCGGTGGATATTCTATGACCAATATGTGATTCCCAATGACTCAACAAATGACAATTGGATCGGCATCGACGCTGAAGGCGTGGAGGTGACGGATATTGTCATAGGTGGGTATGCAGCGAAGCTGTTTAAGGGTGGTGAACTCCAAATCGTTACATGGACCGATGGTGACTATTTCTATATACTGGACACAAATCCGAGCATCTCCCATGAAACAATGGAGCAAATCATTCAGAGTATTGAACCTGTGAAATAATTAAGGCCACCGGCTGAGCCGGTGGCCTTAATTCAGCATGTCAAAAGCGAAGGTTGTAGTAAATTATCGTTTAGCGCACTAGCGGCGAAGCCGCCTTGGCTCCCCCTCTGGGAGAGCTGTCACCGCCGAAAGGCGGTGACAGAGAGGGTTTCGCCGTAATTCAGGTCACCCTCTCCGCCCCAGTGTGCGCACTGGGGCACCTCTCCCAAAGGGAGAGGCAAGGGGCGTGGTGCTACGCTAAACGATAATTTATAGTTCTTTGACAGCCTGAATTGATAGGGGGGTTAGAGCTCTTCCAGTAGGCACACGGCGTGGCAGGACATACCTTCTCCGGAGCCGGTGAAGCCCAGCCGCTCCTCGGTGGTGGCCTTCACATTCACCTGACTTGCTTCGATGCCCAGGGCACCTGCAATGTTGCGCTCCATGGCCTCGATGTGGGGGCGCAGCTTCGGTGCCTGTGCAATCATAGTCACGTCGATGTTACCCACCCGATAGCCGGCGGTACGGATTTTCTGCCCCACGATTTCCAGTAGCTTCAGAGAGTCTGCACCCTTATACTGGGGGTCTGTGTCGGGAAAATGCTTGCCAATGTCGCCCATTCCGGCGGCACCCAGCAGTGCATCGGACACTGCATGGAGCAGCACGTCCGCATCCGAATGACCCAGCAGACCCCGCTCGTAGGGAATCCTCACACCGCCCAGGATTAAATCACGACATTCCACCAGCTGGTGTACGTCGTATCCGTGTCCAATTCTCATTTCATTTCCTCCAGCAGCATTTTGGCAACCATCAGATCCATGGGGGTGGTGACCTTGATGTTCCGCTCGTCGCCCTCTACGATTTTCACGCTCATGCCCAGCCGCTCCACGGCGGAGCAATCGTCGGTGACATCGGCCTTGTCCAGCCGCGCCTTTTGCAGTGCGCCACGAATCAGGTCGATATCGAACACCTGCGGGGTCTGTACCGCCTGCAAGGTTTTGCGGTCGGGGGTTTCCTTGACCACGCCTCCGATGACTATTTTGATGGTGTCCTTCACGGGGATGGCGGGGGCAGCGGCACCATAGCTGTTGGCGGCTCGTACCGCACGGTCGATGACCTGCCATGTAATCAGAGGACGGGCACCATCCTGAATGGCCGCTAGCTTGATTTTGTCGGACAGGGCGTTCAAGCCAAGCTCCACCGACTCCTGACGGCTGGCACCTCCGGCGACCACCAGCTTCACCTTATCAAAGCCACTGCACAAATCCATAATAGGCACAATCAAATCCGGACGGGTGACGATGACGATTTCCTTAATCACGTCGCATTCCTGAAAAGTGCGCACTGTGCGGACAATCATCGGTTCGCCGTCCAGCTCTGCCATGACCTTGTCGATGCCGCCCATACGGGATGCGCTGCCGGCGGCCACAATCACCGCGCCGCACCGCTTGATTTTCAGCAGTTTTCTTGCGGGCTTTGTCACTTTTGTAGTATCCATGATTACAGCTCCATCACGAGTTTTTTGTAGAAATCGCCCCGCACCATAAAGTTTTTGAACTGGTCAAAGGCGGCACTGGCGGGGCTCATCAGCACCACGTCGCCGCTGACAGCGGCGGCTGCGGCGGCACGGACGGCGGATTCAAAATCTCCGCAGTCTATGATTTCCGGCTGTCCTTCACCGCACTGCTCCACAGCCTTGCGGATTTGCGGGCCGGTGGCACCGCCGAGGAATAGTTTTTTGACGTGGGCACAGATTTCGGGGCCAAGCACGTCGTAGGGGATGTGTTTGTCGTAGCCGCCGGCGATGAGGATTACCTTTTCGGGGAAGCTGCGCAGGCCGGCAATGGTACGGCTGGGGGAGGAGGCGATGGAATCGTTGTAGAAGCGTACGCCATCCTTGATGCGCACCAGCTCGATGCGGTGCTCTACGCCACCAAAGGTCTTCGCCACGGCACGGATGGTGTCATCGTCTACCAGACCCTCTACCGCCAGCATGGCGGCCATGTAATTCTCTATATTGTGGACGCCGGGAATGAGGATGTCCCCTGTGTCGAGGACTTCCACGCCGTCCCGACAGATGATGCCATTACGCACCATGGCATCGCCGGTGGCAATGCGGGAGAATTTACGGGTGATGCCGTTGCCGGTGAAGCCGTCGGTGATGGTGTTGTCGGCGTTGAGTACCAGAAGGTCAGAGGGGGATTGGAACCGGAAAATGTTCTTTTTGGCATCCACATATTCGTCCATATCCTTGTGCACGTCCAGATGGTTGGGGGCCAGATTGGTTACCACGGCCCGCTCCGGACTGCGCTCCATGTCCATGAGTTGGAAGGAACTAAGCTCCACCACCGCATAGTCCTCCGGCTTCATCTGACGGCACAGGGGGAGCAGGGGAGTGCCGATGTTGCCGCCCAGCCAGACGGTGTGACCGGCGGCTTTGAGCATTTCGGAGATGAGTGTGGTGGTTGTGGTCTTGCCATCGGAACCAGTGACGGCGATGGTGTGGCAGGGACAGACCTCGAAGAAGACTTCCATCTCGCTGGTGATTTTTGCGCCACGACGGCGCAGCTCCTCCAGCGCCGGATTTGCCGGATGCATACCCGGGGTGCGGAATACGATGTCCGCCTCCAGTCCGTCCAGATATCCGTCGCCCACCTGCAATTGACAACCCAGTTCCAGCACATCGGAATCCAGCTTGTCCATTGGTGTCCGGTCACAGCCGGTTACATCGCAGCCGTATTCCAGCAATAGCCGAACCAGCGGCCGATTGCTGACACCCAGCCCCAGAACGGCAATCCTCTTGCCTCTAAGACCGGTAAAATACTGTTCAAAATTCATAATTAACCCCCGTTTCAGGAATTCTTATACGGTAAATTATCGTTTAGCGCAGCAAGAAACGCAGGTGCCATGCCTTCCCCCGAGGGGAAGGTGGCGCGCAGCGCCGGAAGGGGAATACGGGAGAATGCTTAAACCATTTTACGCCTTTTCAGACTTTATGCAGGGTAATAAGTCTGAAATGTATTCAAAATAGTAGTGTTTCTGCCCGCATTCCACATCCGTCCCCTTCGGGGACACCTTCTCCCCGGGAGAAGGGATGGCGGCTTCGCCGCTGGTGCTATAAACGATAATTTATATGATGAAGATGATGATTATAGTATATCCTGAACCGAAAGAATTTGCAAGAGGATTTGACGATCGATGCGGATTCGGTTATAATAGGGAGGCGACGGGGTTGGACAGCCGCGGACTCATGCCGAAAGGCGGAGGATGAGGAAAGTCCGGGCTCCACAGGGCAGGGATAACGGGTAACGCCCGCCGAGGGTGACCTCAGGACAAGTGCAACAGAGATATACCGCCTTATCCCCACACAAAAGGGGACCCCATTGAAGCCCAGCGTAAGCGGGTTCAATGGGGAAGAGGAGGTTCCGCACATAGTGTGCCCATTACCGCTTGCGGAAATGGGAGCGTTTATGTGCGAGAATCGACGAGGCAAGGGTGAAAAGGTGGGGTAAGAGCCCACCCGGCCCATGGTGACATGGGTTTAACGATGTAAACTCTATCCCGGAGCAACGCCGTGGAGAAGCAACAGGTCTGCCCGACCGCTTCGAGGAGGCGGCTTGACCTTGCGAGCAATCGCAGGGCTAGATAGATGGCTGTCAAGACAGAACCCGGCTTATAGACCCGTGTCGCAAAAAAGCGCATCGCCATTTCGGGCGGTGCGCTTTTTGCGTGAAGATTAGTTAATGGGGTGCCAGACTAGATTCTCTCCAAAATATCGCACTGGGCAGTTGCCCCAGGCGTTGAATCCGGCAGGGTAAAATACCGTAGCAGTAACACCATAGAAAACGCTGCCATCGTGGTAGAAGACTGGGTCTTCGTTTACGGTTGGTGGATTCCCCTTGAATACAATTTTAGATAGCTGCTGGCAATCTGCAAATGTGCGTTGACCTAATTCTGTTACAGAGGCTGGGATGGTAATGCACGTAAGCGCAGTTGATTCAAATGCCTTTCCGCCTATCGAGTCGATGGAATCCGGCAAATCAAGGGATGTTAATGCAGAACAATGGTAAAAGGCTGAAGCTTCAATGGTAGTGACAGATTGGGGTATCGAAACATCGGCTAAATTAGTACATTCTTTAAAGGTTTCTTTCTCTATTTCTTCGATACCATTCGGAATCGAGATTTCTTCTAACGATTCACATCCCGTAAATGCACCATTTCCGATGCGTTTTACTGTGTCAGGGATGATAATTTCCTTCAAATTGTTACATCCTCGAAAGGCTTGGTTACCAATGCTGGTTGCGCCATCTTCGATGACAATCAACGATATTTCATTACGATAGTCACCCCATCCGGGGGTATGGCTGGGGTGTTGGGAGTCATAATAGACATAATCGTAGTTCTCCATTTGGCCGTAACCGGAAATGGTAAGAGTGCCCCTTCCGTCATATTCCCATGTCAAACCGTTTCCGCAGGTGCCACGCATGGAATAGTAGCTATAAATGCCGTAAGCACAAAGGCCGATGACGATTAAGGCAACGAGGATAATGATAAGCAGTCGCAATTTTTTGTGAGACCTTTTTTGCTTGCTTTGCTTTTGAATGGCGGTAGTTTGGGTTGGGGCTGATGCTGGGACGTTAGTGCCGCAATTAGGACAGAACAAATCCTCGTCCATCAGGGCGGTGCCGCAATTGGGACAGGTCATAACATTGCGCTCCTTTCGTGTAGTACGTATACAATGTGTATATTAGTGAGGTCGTACTCTTAATGAAGAATTTAGGCTATAATCTCGATGCCGCATTCTCGACAGAATTTGCTTTCGGGGGTGTTGTGGGTATCGCAGAAAGGACAGACCCAACTGCCATCTGCTTTGACGGCAATCACTAGATTGGAAGCGCCGTTAGTAGAATTACCTAATTCAGTGCCGCAATTGCAGCAGACATTTTTGCCCACAGGGTTTTGACGGCCACACAGGGGACACTCCCATAGAGCGGGCGTTTCGTTGATGGGCTGGGATGTTTTGGGGGCGGGCGCTACATCGCCACAGGTCTTTTTACGGATTTGATGGACATCATCGATTATCTTACCAAAGCCGTATAGTAAAACAAACTGTAGCCAACCTAAACAAAGTCCCAACAATGCACCGATAAAGACACCTGTATTAGGGTCAAAAAATGCGCCGCCGAGAAATGCAAATAAGATGATAAATACTACTAATATTATTACGGCTGTAGTTTTAATTAGCTTTCCAATATTCATAATAATTCCTTTTGTCAATGATTTTTGCGGTCTTGGAGGTTAGTAATTCCACTCGTACTCAAAGCCGCCAAAGGTATCGTATGCCCACTGGTCAAGCACTTCTGCCAGTTCGGTGATTTGTTCCTCAGACGAAGGAACACACTCGTACTCAAATTTTGCAGAAACTATCAATTCCCCATCGTAGGAAAGTTCAAAATTGGCCATAAAACCGTTCTCATCTCGGGTATACTTATCGTGGCGAGTAATACTGCCATCGTCATTCCGGAAAATCGTTTCGATTCGATTTCCGGCGCCATCGTATTTGTATTCAATCTCGTCCAGCACATAACCCCGGTGATTAAATACGGTTTGCCGTACCAGCAGATTATCATTGTTGTATTCATAGCGGAAGCTGTGGCTATAGTCTTCCATATCTCCATAACGTTTATTAGTTTCTGTAATTAGGTTGTTGTTGCTGTCGTAAGAACGACTCTCTTGAAAGGTTAGCTCGTCGTTTGTGTAGTTCATATAGTCGGTTTCGTTTCCGTTGGCATCGTAGCGGTAGACGGACTTGGAAACCCCCTCATCATCTCGGCGGATGCTCTCTGATAAATTACCATCGCGATTATATTGATAACTCGAGTTGGATATTTCTTTCCCGTTGCAATAGCGTATTTCTTCTACAATTTTTCCGTCCTGATAGGTGTATGCGTATTCATAGCAATTATCGTTACTTTCCAATCGAATAATGTTGCCGTGGTCGTCGTATTCGTATTTTGTACAACTATATGGGTCGATTCTCTCTATGATATTACCATTCTTGTCATATTTGTAGGAAAATTCTTGGATATTCCATCTTTCGTTGTTGTTTTCATCGATCCAGCACTCTGCCAGAGATAGGGGACGGTCAAGGCTTCCGTCATAAGTGTAATCTTTGAACAATACGCCGTTTATGGTTTGTTTGTGACTGCGAATACCACGGGAACTGTCGTACTCAAAGGCTTCTACAACAGAATAGGTAGTTCCATCGTCGTGGAAGGAATATGTGATTTTGGTAATTTTCTGAGCTAATAGAGTGGTATCGTTGTGGTCGGGAACGTCTTGCGGGATGTTGTCAGGACTGGGATTGCCCTGTGGGTTATTGGTTGTGACGGACGCTGCCGGCGCATTATCGGTATGTGTGGGATTGGTGCCAAGGGTTATTGATTTGTAATGTTTAGATTCCAAATCTTGCTTGCTGCTACAACCTACCAACAGGGATACGAAAATGGAACAAATCAATATACTAATACTCAGGCGTTTCATTATTTTACCTCCTATTATTTACCTGATAGAATTAGTGTACTGCAATTTGCGGTAATTGTCAATACAACAAAAAGCGGTATGGTATCCTAAATGCTAGGGGTGAGGGATATGTATCGACGCATTCGGGATTTGCGGGAGGACAGAGATCTGAAGCAACGTCAATTGGCGGAGTATTTGCAATGCTCCCAACAGGTTTACAGCAACTACGAGCTGGGGCAGCGGGATATCCCGACCGACATTTTGATTCGTCTAGCGGATTTTTATGGTGTATCCATCGATTACCTTCTGGGGCAGACCACCAACCCCATGCGGAATAAATGACCGTGCCGCCTATTTGGCGGTGCGGTTTTTTGCTGCGTTAATTTTCAAAAGATGCCCTTGCAATTGGGCATAATATTTTGTAGAATAGGGATATGTTTTTGCAAAGAGAGGCGCATACCATCATGAGCATCGGTTTTGATAACGATAAATATCTGCACACCCAGTCCCAGCACATTCGGGAGCGAATCGCCCAGTTCGGCGGCAAGCTGTATCTGGAATTCGGCGGCAAGCTTCACGACTACCACGCCTCCCGTGTGCTGCCCGGTTTTCAGCCGGATGCCAAGCTGCGGATGCTGCTGCAGATGAAGGAGCAGGTGGAAATCGTCATCGCCATCAACGCCGCGGATATTGAACGCAACAAGGTTCGTGGCGATCTGGGCATTACCTATGATCGGGACGTGATTCGCTATATCGACCTGTTCCGTGAGCTGGGGCTGTACGTCAGCAGTGTGGTGCTGACCCGCTTCAACGATCAGCCCGGTGCTAAAGCGTTCCAGAACCGTCTGGAGGGGATGGGCATTCGGGTCTATCACCACTTCGCCATTGCCGGTTACCCCTCGGATACAGCCCACATCGTCAGCGACGAGGGCTTCGGCCAAAATGAGTTTATCGAAACCAGCCGTGAGCTGGTGGTGGTCACCGCCCCCGGCCCCGGCAGTGGCAAGCTGGCCACCTGCCTGAGCCAGCTCTATCATGAACATCAGCGGGGCATTCAGGCTGGCTACGCCAAGTTTGAAACCTTCCCTATCTGGAATCTGACCCTGAACCATCCAGTGAATCTGGCCTACGAGGCTGCTACGGCGGATCTGAACGACGTGAATATGATCGACCCCTTCCATCTGGAAGCTTACGGCACCACCACCGTTAACTACAATCGGGATGTGGAAGCGTATCCGGTGCTGGTGGCGATCTTTGAGAAGATTCTGGGTCAGTGTCCCTACAAATCCCCTACGGATATGGGCGTGAATATGGTTGGCAACTGCATTATCGACGATCAGGCCACCCGTGAAGCCTCCTGTCAGGAAATCATCCGCCGCTACTACGATGCCCTCTGTGACCAGAAGCAGGGCAAGGTCAGCGACGAGGTGGTGAAGAAGCTGGAACTGCTGATGAAGAAGGCCGGTGCTGACCCCAGCCAGCGGACGGTGATTGCCCATGCACTGGCCCGGGCGGAGGAAACCGGTCTGCCGGCCACCGCCATGGAGCTGCCCGACGGACAAATCGTCACGGGCCGGACATCGGATTTGCTGGGCGCATCCGCGTCCCTGATGCTGAATGCGCTGAAAGCGCTGGGGGGCATTCGGGACGAGCTGCACCTGATTTCCCCGGTGGTCATCGACCCCATCCAGCACCTGAAGGTGGATCATCTGGGCAACCGGAATCCCCGACTTCATACGGACGAGGTGCTGATTGCTCTGTCCATCAGCGCCGCCACCAATCCCACGGCGGAGCTGGCTATGGAGCAGCTGAGCAGGTTGCGGGGGTGTCAAGTCCATTCGTCTGTGATCTTGTCGCAGGTGGACGTGCAGACCTTCAAGCGTCTTGGTGTGAACCTAACCTGCGAACCCAGATACCGTGCATAATACTACGGAGCCGCATCGCGGCTCCGTTTTTGTATTTTTTTCTGGTTAAATTATCCTGAATTTTCGACATTTCCTACGGTTATCCGTTGATATTCAGCGGAATATTAACAGGGCAGAGAAAAAAGGAGGGGTGGAAATGAAGCGTATTTTATGCGGCGTTTTGATGGCGTTGTGTTTAGCCCAAATGTCCCCGGCGGTGACGGCGGCGGAGCTGATTCCCGGCGGACAGGTGATTGGATTGGAGCTGAGGGACGGTTCTGTATCGGTGGCGGCTTTCGACGAAACGCTGGGCAGCCGGGCAAAAACCGCTGGCTTGCAGGTGGGGGATCGGATAGTGGATATCGATGGAGTCGCTATCCGGACAGCTGCAGATGTGCGAACGGCGCTGGAACAGTCTGATGGTCGGGTAGAGCTGACGGTGTTCCGTGACGGGCAGGAACAGGCGGTGCATATGGAGCCGTTGATTACCGCCGATGGCCCACGGCTGGGAATCAGTTTGCGACAGGGGGTTACGGGACTGGGTACGGTGACGTGGCTGGATCCTGAAACCGGTGACTTCGGCGCGCTGGGGCATGGGGTTAGTAATGGTCGGGGTGAACTGGTGGATATGGTGGAAGGCTACGCCTATGACGCATCGGTGATATCAGTGAAAAAGGGTGCCTGCGGCGAGCCGGGGCAGCTGCGTGGCGGCGTGGAGGCGGACACAGCAGCGGGGGTTTTGAAAAAGAACACCCAGCAGGGGATTTTTGGTCGGCTCAATGCCCCCGGCAAGGGTACGTTGATCGAAACGGCTACGGCGGAGCAGATTCGTCCGGGGAAGGCGACGATTTTGTCTACGGTGTCCGGTGCGGGTGTGGGGGAATATTCTGTTGAAATTTTGAAGGTGTATTCCAACAGCAAATGTGAAGGGCGCAACCTTCTGCTGCAAATCACGGATCCGGAGCTGTTGGCTACCACAGGTGGTATCGTGCAGGGGATGTGAGTGTGTTATAATAGAAACAACACAGGAAAAGCCCGTAAATAAAGGGCTTTCCGGCGTTAGCCCAAGTCATTGACCACGACAAGGGAGACTATCTGCGCGGATAAGTTTGTATTATATCGT
>SVME01000062.1 GCA_015067605.1 Oscillospiraceae bacterium | reverse complement strand
ATCACCGTGTTCATGGTCAGCGTGACCATCAGCTCGCTTCTGCTGGGTGCCGTAAAGTCGCTGGTCACGGACCGGGTCAACACCAAGCTGGAGCTGTCCGTGCAGGCGGCGACCATGATGCGGATCCTGTCCCTGCCGCCGGACTTTTTCAAGAAGCACAGTGCCGGTGAGCTGTCCGGTCGAGCCCAGTACATCCAATCCCTATGCTCCATGCTGGTATCCACCGTACTCAGCACAGGCTTGACGTCCGTATTTTCTCTGGTGTACATTTCCCAGATCTTTGTCTACGCACCGGCACTGGTGGTGCCTGCCCTTGGAATCATCCTGACCACGATCCTTTTCTCCCTCTTTACCACCTTCTTGCAGATGCGCTACAGCAAAAAACAAATGGAGCTGGGCACTCAGGAAAGCGGCATGAGCTATGCTCTGATTACCGGTGTGCAGAAAATCCGGTTGGCCGGCGCGGAAAAGCGGGCCTATGCCAGATGGTCCAATCTTTACGCCAAGCAGGTGCAGGCAACCTACAATTCCCCCATGTTCTTGCGGCTTAACAGCGTATTCAGCTCCGTCATTTCTCTGGCGGGTGCCATCATCATGTACTACATGGCGGTACAAAGCGGCATTTCCGTTGCCGAATACTACGCCTTCAATACGGCCTACGGCATGGTGTCCGGTGCGTTCATGGCTCTGGCAGGAATCGCCACCGCCGTGGCTCAGTTCAAGCCTACCATAGAAATGGCTAAGCCCATTCTGGAGGCCGAGCCTGAGGTGTCCGAGGGGAAGCAGGTGATTGACCGGCTCTCCGGCGGAATCGAGCTGAACAACATCTCCTTCCGCTACAGCGAGAATATGCCTCTGGTGATCGACGATCTATCCCTGAAGATCCGCCCCGGCCAGTATGTGGCCATCGTGGGCGAAACCGGCTGCGGCAAATCCACCCTGATGCGGATCCTGCTGGGCTTCGAGAAGCCCCAGAAGGGTGCGGTCTACTACGACGGAAAGGATTTGAGTACCATCGACCTGAAATCCCTGCGCCGCAAAATCGGCGTGGTAATGCAAAACGGAAAGCTGTTTCAGGGAGATATCTTCTCCAACATCACCATCTCTGCGCCCCAGCTGACGCTGGATGAGGCATGGTCGGCCGCGGAGATGGCAGGCATCGCCGAGGACATCCGCCGGATGCCCATGGGGATGCACACCATCATATCCGAAGGTAGTGGCGGCATTTCCGGCGGTCAGCGGCAGCGGCTGATGATTGCCAGAGCCATTGCGCCGAAGCCGAAGGTGCTGATGTTCGACGAGGCCACCTCCGCTCTGGACAATCTGACCCAGAAAACCGTATCCGACTCTCTGGACAGCCTGAAGTGTACGCGAATTGTCATTGCCCACCGGCTGTCCACCATCCGCCACTGCGACCGAATCATCTACCTCGAAAAAGGCAAGATTGCGGAGGATGGCACCTATGAGGAGTTGATTGCTAAGGGTGGCAGATTCGCTCAGCTGGTGGAACGGCAAAGATTGGATACATAAAAAACAAATACATGTGAGGTGATGGCTATGGAAAACAAGATGGAACACGAACTAAATGACGATGCGCTGGATTTTGTGACCGGCGGTGCAACTGATGATGGTATCATAAGTGGCAACGGCGCTGTGGATCCGGACCTCACCTCTGGACTCCTTCAGGGATGGGGTGTCCAATTTGAAGAAACCGATTACAGGAGGGATAACAATGGATAATAAGGAACTTGAGCTGAATGACGATGCGCTGGACAAGGTGGCCGGAGGAGCAGTTACGTCGGTGAATATTTGGACGCACACCTGCAATGACTTTGTCTGCGTGTGGTGCGGACGGAGGAAAGCAAGTCCAACCGAAACGGAGCATATCTGTGTTCCTCAGGGCGATGCAGTTTTTTCCAACGTCTGCAACGAATGTGAATTTCTGTATAGCGACTGCGGCGGTAAATGAGGAACGTAGGAAACCGTTCCCTTAGATAGAACTCTTTTGAAAGGAAGATGAATGATGACAAACCTGACGCCCGAACTGATTGAAAAAGCCAAGGCTGCCCAGACTCCCGAGCAGCTGCTGGCTCTGGCAAAGGAAAACGGCTGGGAAATGACCGAAGAGAGTGCCCGAGCCTACTTTGAGCAGCTAAACAAATCCGGCGAGCTGTCCGACGAGGAGCTGAGCAATGTATCCGGCGGCGGCTGCCATAAGGGCGACCGGCTGGTGGTGACCCATCTGCATTCGTGCAACGATTGGGTGTGCAAACGCTGTAACCACGGAGTGCAGTACAAGACCCAGTGGGTCTATCACAGCGACGGAAAAAAGCACGCCTACGATGGCTGGACGCACGAGCATTACGGAGTCTACTGCGACGTGGACAAATGGTACTGTAAGAACTGCCGTTACATGATTTATGAGGGCGGACTGTGGCTTTGCAATAAGCCGAAATAAAAACCGAAAGGAGCAACTGTTATGACAACCTTTACCCCTGAAATGATTGAAAAGGCTAGAGCTGCCAAAACCCCCGAGGAGCTGCTGGCTCTGGCAAAGGAAAACGGCTGGGAAATGACCGAAGAGAGTGCTCAGGCCTACTTTCAGCAGCTGAACAAATCCGACGAGCTGTCCGACGAGGAGCTGAATAATGTGTCCGGCGGCGGCTGCTACTCCGGTGACCGGTTGATAGTGACCAATTTCCATTGTTGCGACCTGTGGGCCTGCGAGAAATGCGGCAGCAGCCACTGGAGCTGGAAAAAGGTCCTGGACAGCGGCGAGGATAAAGTCCATAGCTGCTCCGGTGCGGATTGGGGCGTTAGCTGCCGCAGCTGTAAGTACATGATCTATAACGGCTTGCAGCTTTGCAACCACCCGGCAAAGCGGAAATAACAAGGGGGGCACAATGGAAAATATCAAAAATCTCCCCATCGATGACGATTCGCTGAAGGCTGTCACCGGCGGAGGCTTTACTGATGATCCTGCCAACTTCGAATTTATCACCTGCGACTGCGGAGGATATATCTTCTCCAAATACAATGGAGTCCAAGTTCCTTATAAAGAGATAAAATGCTCGTGCTGCGGCTATACACCCTCCGATCCTAACTCCAAACCCGTGACCGGTGGATACGGAATTGACTATCTATAAAAATAAGGAGGAACAACCATGAATACTTTTACCCCTGAAATGATTGAAAAGGCAAGAGCAGCTAAAACTGCCGAGGAACTGCAGATTCTGGCGAAGGAAAGTAATTTTGAATTGACCGAAGAAAGTGCGGCTGCTTACTTCGCCCAGCTTCACCCTGCGTCCGGTGAAATGGCTGACGATGAGTTGGAGAATGTGTCCGGTGGTGGTTGCTATAAAGGCGATAGACTGGTTGTGACCCTTATT
The DNA here is from genome assembly GCA_015067605.1 of Oscillospiraceae bacterium. Taxonomy (GTDB): domain Bacteria; phylum Bacillota; class Clostridia; order Oscillospirales; family Oscillospiraceae; genus Faecousia. The sequence goes on along the minus strand of SVME01000062.1, from coordinate 8,004 downwards.
TCTGGCTGCAAAAAATGGACCTGTCCGGACTGTGGAACGGATTTAATGAAATATAGTAACGTGACCCACGAATGGCGACACTGGTGTTCGGTAACTGGCGAAACCGAATATCCCTATGGTGGATATACTTGCAGCGTTTGCAAGTATATTTCCTATGAAAAAGGGCTGTGGCTGTGCAACAACCCCAAGAGAATGAAATAATTACGGCTACATATTCAGCCTGTTCGCCGGAGGTTTTATGTACTATGTTTTGAGTTGCCATATTGGCCTGAGATCTTGGTGGAGAGTGCCTGGGGCTTACTATATCAAGGGCGTTCGGGATGCGAAAAAGCTGACCCCGGAGGAGTTTGACTTGCTGTGCAAGTGCGACGGTAAAACCGAAATTGCGGATAGCGAGCTTGTGAGCAGCCTTCTGCACAGAGGTTTTATCGTGCCTTGCAAGAGGGGAGAGAAAACTCTTGACCCTTGGCAGTATCAGATTTGCGACAACCGGTATTTTCCGGCGATGAACTGGATGATTACGGGCCGGTGCAATTACAACTGCCTGCACTGCTTCAACGCCTCGGATAATTCTCCCCTGATGAGCGAGTTTTCGCTGGAAGAAGCGGAAAAATTGCTGGATGAGGCGAAAAACTGCGGCATCAACGCCTTTACCATCACTGGCGGAGAGCCCATGTGCCACAAGCATTTCTTTGAGATTCTGGAAGGAATCTACAAAAGAGGGATGTTTGTGGAGGAGCTGAATACCAACGGCTTTTACATCAATCAGGATGCGCTGGATCGGATGAAGGCCATTGGCTGTAACCCGCTGATGAAGATTTCCTTCGACGGCATCGGGCACCACGACTGGCTCCGCAACCGCAAGGGCGCAGAGTCGGATGCCCTACGAGCCATTGCGTTGTGCATTGATAATGGATTTCGGGTCAAAGCCCAGACCAATGTCCACCGTTGGAATCTGGATTCCATGCTCCCCACCGCTCGTCTGCTGGATCAGATGGGCGTGGAGGAAATGCGCATCATCCGTACCACCGAGGTGCCACGCTGGAACGAAAACGCCCAAGGTGCCACGCTGGAGCTGGCGGAATACTTCGACCGGATGCTGGAATTTGTCGGGGAATACATCAAAGAAGACCATGCCATGGAGATTGACATCTGGCAGTTCCTTACCCTTTTCCCCCATAGTAAAAGCTATCGTATGCGGCCGGTGGAATGTGGCGGCGGTGCGTACCGTGACAGCCTCCCTGTCTGCCGTGGCAATCGGGGGATGGTGGCGGTGTCTGCCAACGGCAATGTGTTCCCTTGTATGCAAATGTCGGGGTACTATGAAGTCCACAACGACATCCTCGGAAACGTAAAACAGACCGGCCTGCAGCCGCTGCTGCAATGTGGGAAATATCTCAGCGAGGTCTGCACCACGGTAGGACAGCTGGCACAGGTCAACGAAACCTGCGGCAAGTGCCCCTATTTCCCCCACTGCGTGGGGGGATGCCGTGCCGTCGCCCTGACCCTGACCGGTGATAAGATGGGCGTGGATCCATCCAAATGCCTATTCTTCAAAAAAGGCTACGTCCAAAAAATAGAAAACTGCATGGAAGGCTGGAGCAATCTTGCTCCGGTTGATGTGTAACAAGAAAGGAAGATGTTTGATGACTTACGAAGAACTGATTGCAAAGGCAAAAGAAGCAAAGAGTGTGCAGGAGCTGCTGGCAATGGCCAAAGAAAACGGCATGGACATCACCGAGGAGGATGCCGGTGTCTACTACGCCCAGCTACATAAAACCGGTGAGCTTGCCGACGACGAGCTAGATAATGTTTCCGGTGGCGGCTGCAAGACCAGCGGCGGACAGACGGTGGTTTCCGCCGGAAAGCCGTGCTTTACCGACCAGTTTTGCATGAACTGGTATTGGGATGACAATGGTTCTATGTGTTCGATTAGAAAGGATAATGTGGCACTGCGCAAGCTGTGGGGGTATACCGTCAACAATTTGGTGACAGATATGATGCGGGAAGAGGAATTTTGCGGAAATTGCCAACATCTGGAGTTCAAGGGCGGTACCGGCTATTGCGGAAAAACCTGATAAGGGATATGATGTTACCGCTGGAAATGCATGGCTATGGAAGGTCTTGCAATACCCGCAAGTATGAAGCATACCGCTGCCCCTTCCGGATTTGCACCCATCCCGACACCAAAAAAACAAACGGGGTTGCAACCCCTAACAAAAATGCCACAGGTGTGAAAACCTGTGGCATTTTTGGTTCTATAAAACACATTATCCAAAATTGTCTTTTCCAATACATCCATGATTTCCATTTTGTTCGGAAATATAGAGTATAAGCATAATAAAAGCCTGATGGTTTATATACCCATCAGGCTCAAATATATATTGGGGTCACTCCCACTCGATGGTGGCGGGGGGTTTATTTGTGATATCGTAGGTGATGCGGCTGATATCGGGGACGTTCGTCATGATTTGCGTGGAGATATCGTCCAGTAGCTCATAGGGCAAGCGAGCCCATTTGGCCGTCAGGTAGTCCTCGGTGGTCACGGCTCGCAAAGCCAGCGTGTAGCCCCAGTGGCGACCCTTGGGAGTATTGCGCAGAGTACGACCATCCGTCAGCACCGCGAAATACTGCCCCACCTGCGAATGCAGGTGGCCCTTTTCCAGTGCGCCGGTGAAAATTGCGTCTGCTTCCTGCAGAATCCGAATTTTTTCACGGGTAATCTCGCCCATGATACGAATGGCCAGACCCGGCCCCGGGAAGGGCTGGCGGCCCACCAAATACTCCGGCAGACCCATAGCACGTCCCAAATCCCGAACCTCTTCCTTGAACAGGTACCGCAACGGCTCAATCAGCTCCCGGAACTCCAGGTGCTCCGGCAGACTGCCCATCTCGTCGCCACGAATCACGTCCGCATAGCCCAGACCGGACTCCAGTACGTCGGGATAAATGGTTCCCTGTGCCAGGAAATCCACAATTCCCAGCTTCCGGGCCTCGTTCTGCAGCACCCGAACGAATTGGGCACCGATGATACGCCGCTTCTCATCCGGATCGCTGACTCCCTCCAGCGGGGTCAGGAACTGATCCGCCGCATTGACACGGACAAAATGCAAATCCATCCGGGAGAAATAGGACTCCACCAAATCTCCCTCGTCCTTGCGCAGCATACCATGATCGACAAAAATGCAGGTCAGCTGGCTGCCCACCGCACGGCTCAGCAGTGCCGCCGCCACAGAAGAATCCACGCCGCCGCTGAGTGCCAGCAGCACACGACCCTTGCCGATTCGCCGGCGCAGATGCTGAATCGCGCCATTGATGACATTTTCCATGTTCCACTCTTCGCCAGCATCGCAGACCTTCTTCAGGAACTGATTCAGAATATGCAGGCCGTTCAGGTGGGACATCTCCGGATGGAACTGGAGGCCGAACAGCCTTCGCTCCGGACAGCAGCAGGCGGCAATGGGATGCTCGCCAGTGCTAGCGGTTGCCACAAAACCATCGGGCAGGCGGGAGATGATCTGATTGTCATCCATCCATGTGATAATATCCCGCAACAAATCCTGAAACAGAACACACTCTCCCAGGCTGGTCAGGGCTCGCCGATGCTCCCGCCGGACGGGGGCATCGGACAGCTGGCCACCCAGAGTCCGAATCATCAGCTGGCAGCCCTGATCAATAGCCAGCACCGGAATTCCCAAATCGAACAGAGGAATATTCAGCACATCATCGCATGCTTCCGAACCGGTCAGGATGATGCCTGCCGGATCGAAGTCGCGAATTTTCTCCACGGTCACTCGCCGCGCTGCCACCACCTCGCAGAAAACGTGGCACTCCCGGATGCGCCGGGCAAGTAGCTGATCATAATGTCCGCCTAAATCCAGAATGAGAATTTTGCGCATGGTATTCCTCCTGCGTACACTTGTAGATGATACTATTATGGCAGGTTATGGCGCAAAATGCAAGGTGGAGTGATGTATAAAATTGCCGAATTAGCGACCGCATCCTTATATAAAATACACAAAATGTTTACAATTGGAACAGCCGCCTGGAAAGATTATTCCTTTTTAAGGAAAAATACAGCAGCACGCCGGCAGTCAGTAGCACCGTCACCTCTCCAATTGCCACATACACAGCGTTGATCCAAAAGCCGCCGCCAATATAAATCGCCAGCTCCCAGCCCACCAGCAAACCGTTGGTCAGCGCCGGAAACAGCATCGCCGGCAGCGGGCAACGGCGGCAGCGCCACATCCCCCAGGCCGCCAGCAGCGACGCAAGACTGCCCACCAGAAAGTCCAGCGGTAGCCCCACGCCAGAGGTAACATTGAACAGCAGACACCCCACCGCCAGTCCGGGAATTGCCGCCGGTGTAAAGAACGCCAGCACACATAGCGCCTCGGACAGCCGGAACTGAATGGCCATGCTGGCCGACCCTGGCAGTAGCATATTCTGCCCGTGGGTCAGGGCAACGTACAGCGCGGCAATGATGGCCCCATGGGCCAAAAGTCGAATATTTCTTCTCATAAAGCGCAAAAAAGGGCGCACCGCGCCCATCCTCTCCCTAGTTTTGTTTAACGACAGGATGGTTACGAACTGTCGGTTATTCACGGGCTCATCATAACAGAATTACATTTTTTTGTCAAGGAATACTTGCGGTGGCACAGTGGGTCTGATATAATGAGCCCATATGGTTGTCCATTCCCCTGAACGCTAAATTATCGTTTAGCGCAGTAAGCGCAGCACCAAAAACAACGCACGTCATTGCGAGCCAGTGCGCGCACTACTCCGCGCTAAGAACCGGCTTCGCCGGTTGCGCTCTGTATGCGCCTGCGGGCGCAGTGGCGTGGCAATCCCCGAAGGATTTAGACACGTTCCGAAAACGCTGTCATTGCGAGGAGCCCTGAAGGGGCGACGTGGCAATCTCCCGGTACAACGTTAAATGTTCGCCAACATTTAGGAAAGAAAAAAGCGCCAAATCGTAGCTCTCATTCCTAAACGCCCAATATCGTCAAACGTTTCGGCAGGAGATTGCCACGTCGGCCTATTCGGCCTCCTCGCAATGACATGGTATTCGTAGTGCGCTAAATGATAATTTAGAACGATACATCATTTTTCGCTGAGGCTCTGGGGCTTAGAGCCATAGTTACGCCGATTTTTTGAATTTGAGAGGAGCATTATCATGGCCATCGACCAATACAAACGCCAGCGTCGCACGCTGCAAAATCAGATAGCTCGTGGACGGCTGATTTTTCTGGCAGTCATCGCCGTGACGCTAATCAACCAGATCATCCTGTGGTTCACTGGCAACTACCATTTCCTTTTCTCCGCCGCCATGCCCTACTACCTGAACTGGCTAGCTGGTCAGCTGCCCAGCGTGGGCTTCAAAATCGTGGTGACACTGGTGACGCTGGCGCTGTACGGCGTTTACGGTCTGTGCCTGCTCCGATTTTTTGAGGTGCAGTGGATGAAAACCACCATGGGAATGTTTGCAATCGACACAGCACTGCTGGCGATTTTCGCCTTTGTGCTGCTGGAAAATCCTCTGAGCTGTCTGATTGAGCTACTGATCCACGGAGTCATTCTGGCTTTGCTGGTTTCCGCCTATCGGGCACGGCTGCGGCTGGCTCGACTGCCCCGGAGAGATGACCTATGAAGCAGCGCTTTTTTGAGCTGTTCGGCGCAACGCCCACCCATTATTTCTCCGCTCCCGGACGAACGGAGATTGGCGGCAACCACACTGACCATCAGGGTGGACGGGTGCTGGCGGCGGCGGTGAATCTGGATACCCGTGCGGCAGTCCGTTCCAACGGAAGTCACTGGATCCGGCTCCAGTCCGAAGGGTATCCCCTGTGCCAAATCGATTTGACCAACACCAAGCCGGTACCGGAAGAACGCGGCACCACCGCTGCGCTGATTCGGGGTGTGGCTGCTTGGATGACAGAGCGGGGTTGTCCGGTATCCGGCTTCGACGCCTATGTGACCTCCGACGTACTGCCCGGCTCCGGACTTAGCTCCTCGGCAGCCTTTGAGGTTCTGATTGCCGCCATCATCAGCCACCTGTCCGGCGGCGGATTGACCGCCCCACAGCTGGCGCAGGCGGGTCAGTATGCGGAAAATGTATATTTCGGGAAGCCCTGCGGCCTGATGGATCAGATGGCCTCGGCGGTGGGCGGACTAGTGGCCATGGATTTCAGTGCCCGGGAGCCGCTGGTGCGGTCGGTGGACTTCGATTTCTCACGTTGCAGTCACAGCCTGTGCATCATCGACACCGGCGCCGACCATGCGGATTTGACCGATGCCTACTCCGCCATTCCGGCGGATATGGGCCGCATCGCCGGTGTTTTTGGCAAGCAACGGCTGTCGCAGTTGGAGGAACAGGATTTTTATGCCCATATCGTTCCGCTGCGCAAATGCTGTGGCGACCGGGCAGTACTGCGAGCCATTCATTATTATGAGGAAAATCAGCGGGTGGATCGACAGGTGGCAGCGCTGGAGCGTGGGGATTTCGGTGCCTTTCTGGCGCTGGTCAACGACAGTGGCCGCTCTTCCTGGGAATACCTGCAAAATGTGCTGGCTGGGCCGGAGCGGCAGGAAATGGGCCTGACACTAGCCTTGTGCCGCCGGCTGCTGAACGGACGGGGTGCCTGCCGTGTCCACGGCGGCGGCTTCGCCGGAACAGTGCAGGCCTTCGTGCCGGAGGACATTCTGAGCGCATTTTGCGCCGGCATCGAAGGGGTGCTGGGTCAGGGCAGCTGCCACGTCCTCCAGATTCGCCCCACAGGCGCTAAACAAATCACCATGGAGTGAACGCTATGAAACGCATCATCATTTTTCTTTTGATGGCAGCCATGCTGCTGACCGGTTGCCGAAGCAAAAACGTAGAAAATGCACCGGATCCCAGAGCGGGGCTGGTAGAGCATTACTACGACGGTCTATACTTCTATCTGAGCGAGGATTTCAAGCAAGTGGACGCCTCGGAGGGCGGCGCAGCCTTCCAGTCCAGCGGCATCGATTTGCACGTGCAAAGCTGCTATCTGGCGGATTTTGCCGAGGACATCACCTCCGCCGCCGACTTCGCCGCCACCTATGCGGATATGGTGGACGATGACGTGGAGGATGTGCAGATCTTTCAAGCCAACGGGGTCTGGTACGCCATCATTTCCAGCAACGGCTACACCCTGATTTGCGGATTTTATGTGCTGGGGGAATACGGCTGGATGATTGGCGCCGTGACCCAGATGGTTGAGCTGTTCCGGGATGACCTGATTCGCTATGTGACCCTGGGAAAAATCAAGGACGGGTTCGTTCCCGCCCCCCGCACGCCCACCACCTCCTCCCAGTATCGGGCAGGGGACGAGATGTTCGATTTGTCCGTCACCACCATCGACGGAGAAAGCTGTACCGTGGCAGATATTTTGAAGGAAAAGAAGCTGGTGGTGCTGAATTTCTGGTTCGCCGACTGCGGCTGGTGCATCAAGGAGTTTCCGGCCATGGAGGTGGCCTACCAGCAATATCGGGAGGATATCGAGATTCTGGCGCTGAACCCGGTGGATGACACGGACCGGATGGACAGCTTCCGTCAGGAACACAGCCTGTCCATGCCTATCGCCTCCTGCTCACGGGATACGGCGCTGGCCTTCGGCATCAACGGCTACCCCACCTCGGTGTTCATCGACCGGGATGGAAAAATCGCCCTGATTCACAGCGGCGCCATCACCGATACCGCCGTGTTTTACAAGGCCTTTGACTACTTCACCGCCGAGGACTACCGCCACGAACCCCTGCGCAATATCAACCAACTATAAATTATCGTTTAGCGGTGCAAGCGCCGCAGGCGCTATACCTTCCCCGGGGGGAAGGTGGCCGAGCGTAAGCAAGGTCGGAAGGGGGATGGCGATACCTGAAATGCAATATCAGGTCTGAAAAGATACAAAAACTATTATGTTTCTGCCCGTATTCCCCTTCAGTCACCGCCTTTGGCGGTGACAGCTAATAGTAGTGGTATGA
>SVME01000061.1 GCA_015067605.1 Oscillospiraceae bacterium | reverse complement strand
CCAAGGCCGGCCACTTCGTGATGCAGTCCGGCTCCTTCACCGGCATCTTCCCCACGGTTTCCTTCGAAGGCGCTTTCTCCGTCAACTACTACTTCACCCCCGGCAAGACTGTGGACAGCAGCCTGACCTTCGTGTACTGGGATGCGGACACCTACAACAGTGTGGATAAGCTGACCACCGCCAACGCCACCGGTATGTTGCCCATGACCAAGGAGGGCGACCAGTGGACCGCCGCCGTGGAGGGCATCGCTGCCAAGGACATGGACAAGACCATTTATGTGGTTGCCATCTATAAGTCCGGCGGCACCGCCTACACCTCCAAGGTGATTCCGTATAGCATCGGTAAGTACTGCGAGGGCATCGCCGCCAATGGCAATTCCTTCGGCGCGGCCACCGCCGTCTATGGCTACTACGCCAAGACCTATTTTGCAAACCTGTAATCCCTCAAAAAGGGACTGTCTCAAAATGCATTAAGGCGATGGTCATCATTCTGACCATCGCCTTTTTGGGGCTAAAAACCGCTGCTTTCGGACGCAGAGGAGGCCAATGGCCGCCAGCGGGCGAGATAATAGGGTTCTATGTCAATTGTTGGGGTAGAGCCAAAAATCGACCTAAACTTTATTGAATAGTGAATAGCGAAAAAGTAAAATCGACAAACCTCTTTCGAGATTTGTCGATTTTTGGTGGACGATATAGGACTCGACTTAATCAAGGTGTCGCCGCCGTCCAGCCGGCGGCAAGCAAGGCTCCACCGGAGCCTTGCATTTAGATGGGTTCGAGTCCTGCGTCCACCATAAAAAATCCCCATCCATTCGGATGGGGCAATCTCATTTTTCAGAGTTGGTACTGTCCAGCAGCATTTGATAGGACAGCTTCAGCACTTTCGCAACATACGTCAGTTCGATGTCCGTCACGAATCTCTTACCGGACTCAATTCGCTGGACAGCATTTTTATCAATGTCCAGTCCAGCTATTTGTAGCATATCCGCAAGCTGACGCTGGGATTTCCCCATCTCGATACGTCGGTTCCGAATTACTTCGCCACAGAGGTTATTTCGCCCCTCTTTTGTTTTATTTGTAAACATATCTATTCTCCTCTTGACATTTAGTGCTTGTCAACAAAGAAAGTATATGTTATAATTCCACCAGCATTGACATTCACTAAATGTCGCAAAGGGTTTTATTTGTGATAATTGATAATTCCGGAATCGTACTTATTCCCGGAAATCTGGGTATGGACTGTCCGGGCAATGGAGAATCAGTCGATATTGAGTGCTGTTGTGACGAATGCGATTATATGTTGTGTTGTCTGGACTCACATACGCCAGACCAGTGTCTGCATTGTACCGATACCGCTTGTCCCAATTCTCCAAATTGCACTGTGTGAATCATTGCGGACGATATAGGACTCGATTTAATCAAGGTGTTGCCGCCGTCCAGCCGGCGGCAAGCAAGGCTCCGCCGGAGCCTTGCATTTAGATGGGTTCGAGTCCTGCGTCCACCAAATAAGAAATCCCACACCGATTGGTGTGGGATTTCTTATTTGTAAACACACTACAATAGAGATGTATTGATTTAGGACTTGAACCCTCACGATTCTTTGCTATCCATCCACTTATCCACCAGAACAACAGTCGTAAAGTACAACCAACTCACCGCCCTCTTTACCGGACTCAACATAGAACTCCACTGTTCCGGAAGTAATACCAGTAAGATCAATGAACTGATCCATCTCTACATCCTTGCTAATCCACTCCCCATAACGTACGACGTAGCCTATTCGACTGGTGCCAGCCCTAACCTTGAACTCGCCGATGGCCTCATCGCCGTCCACTTCCAGCGGATAGGGAGGATCCAGTTTACTCTTTCCCTCCGGGGCCCACAGCCATAAATCCCATCCTTCATAGTCGCCGTCAGGGCGCATGTAATGGAAGCGGACGGTGATTTCATACGCACTGTACGGGAGGTAACCGCAGATCTTACATCTCGAAGAACTGCTGGATCCGAAATCGTGCCCGAAGGAGGTTCCTTCCGTTTGGCCACAATGTATGCAGGTTTTGGGAGTAGTACAGGTGGCAACTTTCCATGTATGAGCTACACCGCCCTTGCTGATATTGCACTTGGAACAGGTTTTTGGGGTAGTGCAGGTAGCGGACTTCCAATCGTGGTCACAGGTCGTAGGCTGGAGTGTTGGATTTTCCTTGGCAGAAACTGTTGTTGACTTATTGTCGGGAGTTGTACTTTTGTTGCAAGCGCACAGACAAAGCAGCATGACCAACGCAATCAAGATACCACTAGTCTTTTTCATTAAAATCCCCCCTGGTTGAAGCGTTTACCAAACCTCAAGTTCATACTGTGTTTCCTGTTTCTTCATCAAATAGATACCGCTTAGAACATAGCCGGCAACCAATTAGCCAAGAATAAACCCGATACAAAAGACACAACATTGGCAACAATGGCATATATGACCATCTGCCAGTGTTTTCTCTGCTTAACGCTAATCTTGTTAAGAAACACAAGCAGAACAGCCGCTTCGATCATAATAACAATAATCTCAAAGAGAATATAGAAAAGAACAAACGCCATGCTTCCTGAGTTGCAGTTTATGATATTCAAGAGCAGGTTGAGAATAATCTGTGTTTCTGCATTCATTCCGGCAAGCAGAAGCAATTGTTTCTTCTCCCAATATCCAAACATAAACGCAATCCCCATCTCGATGATGATCGTGATGAGAATTCGTGCAATGAGTGCCGTGATCTCCACCTGGTAGTTGTACGAATGATGGACATTCACATCCTCGTTATCGTCAACCTGATCGTCGTCGGAATGATGGACATTCATATCCTCGTTATAGTCAACGGTGAAATAACTGTCAAAGGCGTATCGCTCACAAATGCCACTGATGGCATATTCACCGCTTTCCGGAAAATAGAGCAGGATCTTAAATTCGTCCGGAGGATAATACGACCACACCAGCTCCTTGTCTCCGTCTAGCCTCCACGCCTTCTGCAGAAAATAGAAATCATCATACTTTGCATAGTCAACAAAGGCTTTCCAAATATCGTATTCAAGCCTATAATAAGATTGATTACCCTTATGTTGAGCATTTTCCTCCTTACCGTCCCATGCAGAAGCCGGACCGGTACTTTCCACACTTGAGAGCAATGTCGCCCAACATTCTTCATCGACAAGATTTTCAAAGGTTATACGGACAGATGGTTTCGGACCGAGATCTGCACTTGCAGTAATAGGAAAGATCACCAATACCATTACAAAACAAAGAAGAAGTGCTACCAGTTTATTGTTTCTCATACGATTGCTCACCACCTTTTCTTTTAGTATAGCATAACAACGAACCTTTGTCATTAATTTAGCTAAAAATCCGTCGACAAAAGTCGACGGATTTTTCATGGTGGACGATATAGGACTCGAACCTATGACCTTCCGCACGTCAAGCGGATGCTCTAGCCAGCTGAGCTAATCGTCCAAGCGCTTGGTCATTATAGCGCGGAGGGAATAAAATGTCAAGCACTTTTTCGCTTTTTTTCAAAAAATTTTTTCTTTCTCTCTTTTCTCCATTTTTTACGGTTTTGGCCTGCTTTTCTTAAAGTTTAGACTAGAAAACCATTTTCAGTTATGTTATACTAACGATGTATCATTTCCAAGTACGATTTTGTAAGGAAGGTGAGCAATTGGAAAACTATACTAAGTATAAGCTGAAAGCCGACGAGGAGCTGGCCCAGATTCTGGAGGGTCGGGACAATCTGTTCGTCATCAGCTGCAACAAGTGCTTCAAGGAATTTGACACCATGCACGAGCCGGATCAGGATATGTTCCTGGAGCTGGCTCAGAAGCTGGGCAAGACCGTCACCGGCACTGCCAAGGCGGATTTCCTCTGCAACAAGACCAAGGCCGAAAAGGGTCTGGCCGCTATGATTCCCGAAGGAACCGACAACATCGTGGTCATCTCCTGCGGTCTGGGTATCCAGACTGTGGCAGACGTGAGCCAGATGAGCGTTATCGCCGCCGCCAACTCTCTCAACTACACCGGCCATCACGGCATGGCCCTGACCAAGAAGGCCTGCGATGCCTGCGCTCAGTGCTATTTGAACATGACCGGCGGCATCTGCCCCATCGTGGACTGCTCCAAGAGCCTGATCAACGGCCAGTGCGGCGGCGCCAAGAACGGCAAGTGCGAGGTCAGCCCCGATAAGGACTGCGCTTGGGAGAAGATTCAGCAGCGTCTGGCCAAGCAGGGCCGTCTGTCCGAGCTGACCGCCCAGAGCGTTCAGGTTCGTGACTATTCCAAGGTCAACTTCAAGGTCATCAACGACTATGTCAAGTCCATTCGGGAAACCCGTCTGGAGGGCTGGTACGGTGGCATCCACCCCGTAGAAGGCAAAGAACCCACCGAACACAAGCCTCTGGTGCGCTTCCCTGCACCCGAAACTGTGGTGATTCCCCTGTCCATGCATCTGGGCGCTCCCGCAAATGCTATTGTCAATGTGGGCGACTATGTAAAGATGGGGCAGAAGATTGGCGAGGCATCCGGCTTTATCTCTGCACCTGTTCACGCTTCCGTCAGTGGCAAGGTGCTTGCCATTCAGGATCTGCCCCACGCAACCCGTGGCACCTGCACCGCCATCGTCATTGAAAACGACGGCAAGGATCTGCTGGACGAGTCCATCAAACCCAACAAGCCTTTGGATGAGCTGACTCCTGCCGAAATCATTGAGATTGTCAAGGAAGCCGGTATTGTAGGCATGGGCGGCGCTGGCTTCCCCACCTATGTGAAGCTGAACCCCGGCAAGCCCATTGATGCGGTTCTCGTCAACGCCTGTGAGTGTGAGCCCATGCTTACCGCTGACCACCGTGTGCTGCTGGAGTTTGCCGACGATATCATCTTCGGCCTGCAGGCTGAAATGAAGACCGTTGCTGCCCCCAAGGGCATCATTGTCATCGAAGAGAATAAGCCCGATGCAATCGCCCTGCTCCGGGAAAAGACCGCAGACATCGACGGCATCGAGGTTCTGGAGGTTGCTACTCAGTACCCTCAGGGCGGCGAGAAAATGCTGATTAAGCGTGCGATGGGTCGCAGCGTTCCCAGCGGCAAGCTGCCTGCGGATGTGGGCGCCTGCGTCAGCAACGTGTCCACCGTCAAGGCCATTGCCGATGCCATCAAGACCGGCATGCCTCTGATTGAGCGTGTGACCACCGTTACCGGTAAGCACATCCCCACTCCCCAGAACTTCATTGTACGGGTGGGTACCTCTGCGGCAGAGCTGGTAGAGGCTTGTGGCGGCATCTCCGGCGAGAATGTTACCATCAAGGCCGGCGGCCCCATGATGGGCTTCCCCCAGACCTCCCTGTACACCCCCATTATGAAGGGCTCCAACGGCATCATCGCCATCGACACCGACGTGTCCGAGGCCCAGAACTGCATCAAGTGCGGCCGCTGTGTGGACGTTTGCCCCATGGACCTGAAGCCGCTGTACTTCTACAAATACGCCATCTCCTCCGACTGGGAAGGCTGCAAGGAAAAGAACATCATGGACTGCATGGAATGTAGATGCTGCGAGTACATCTGCTCCTCCAAGCTGCCGCTGGTCAGCATGATCAAGATGGGCAAAAACGGTGTAAGGGGGTTGAAGTGATATGCTGATTACCGAACTGAAATCCAAGGAAACCATCCTGTCCCTGATTCAGGGCAAGGTGTTCATCATCAACTGCCACGGCTGTAAGGAGATCCACTTCCCTGAAAAGGAGGCTGAGGCGCTGGAGCAGGAGCTGGAGAATGTGACCGGTATCTTCACCACTGACTATATCTGCAACCCCGAGAACCTGAAGCTGCGGCTGGAGCGGTTCGCCGACCAGATTGCCGAGGCGGACACCATTCTGGTGCTGTCCTGCGGCGTGGGTGTTCAGACTGTGGCAGAGATGTTTGATGACAAGCGTGTCTGCGCCGCCTGCGATACCTATGCGCTGCCCGGTTTTCAGGGCGTGACCCCGCTGGAGTACGACTGCAAGCAGTGCGGCGAGTGCTACCTGAATCTCACCGGCGGCATTTGCCCTCTGACTGCCTGCTCCAAGAGTCTGGTCAATGGCCAGTGCGGCGGTGCCAAGAATGGCAAGTGCGAGGTGGATCCCAACATGGAGTGCGGCTGGGAGCGAATCCAGCGGCGACTGGCGCAGATTGGCCGTCTGGACGTGCTGAAATGCCCCGTGCAGGTGCGCAACTACGCCACCGATGATGAAGTAAAGTGAGGAGTAATGCAATATGAGAATTACTGAATTGTTTGATAACGGCCAGTTTGTCGTCACCGCCGAGGTTGGCCCTCCCAAGGGCATCGACGTCAGCCATGTGGTGGCAGAGGCCAAGGAATACCTGAGCGGCATCACCGCCGTGAACGTCACCGATAACCAGTCCTCCGTTATGCGTATGGGCAGCCTGCCTGCCTGTGTGGCGCTGAAGAACGCAGGCCTGACCCCCATCCTGCAGCTGACCTGCCGTGACCGCAACCGCATTGCGCTGCAGTCCGAGCTGCTGGGCGCTGCCATGCTGGGCATCGAGAATATTCTCTGCCTCACTGGCGACCATACCAAGATGGGTGACCACCCCGGTGCCAAGCCCGTGTTCGATCTGGACTCCGTTTCTCTGCTGCACACCGCCTGCCAGCTGGAAAAGGGCGTGGACCTGTCCGGCAACGCTCTGGTGGGCGAGGCTCCTAAGTTCGCTAAGGGCGCTGTGGTTTCTCCTTGCTCCGACAGCGTGGATGCGCAGCTTGCCAAGATGGAGCGCAAGGTCATGGCCGGTGCGGAGTACTTCCAGACGCAGGCCGTGTTCGATTCCGAGAAGTTCATCTCCTTCATGGAGAAGGCCAAGCAGTTTGGCAAGCCTGTGCAGCTGGGCGTGATTATCCCCAAGTCCGCCGGTATGGCCAAGTTCATGAACAATAACGTGGCCGGTGTCAACGTGCCCCAATGGATGATTGACGAGCTGGCCGCCGACAAGGAAAAGGCCAAGGCTGGTATCACCGGCGTGGAGCTGGCTGCCAAGGTCATCAAGGAGTGCCGTCCCTACTGTCAGGGTTTGCACATCATGGCTCTGGGCTGGGAGGCTAAGGTCCCCGAGCTACTGAAGCTAGCTGGAATCTAATAGATATACCGCAGGGGCTGTTGCGTTTCGCAACAGCCCCTTTCTCTGACGAAGAATGATAAATTATCGTTTAGCGCACTAGCGGCACAGCCGCAATACCTTCTCCCCGGGAGAAGGTGTCCCCGAAGGGGACGGATGTGGAATGCGGGCAGAAACACTACTATTTTGAATACATTTCAGACTTATTACTCTGCATAAAGTCTGAAAAGGCGCAAAATTGTTTAAGCATTCTCCCGTATTCCCCTTCCGGCGCTACGCACCACCTTCCCCTCGGGGGAAGGCTTGGCACCTGCGTTTCTTGCTGCGCTAAACGATAATTTACCACATCATATTGCACTTAATGATGGTGATGATGAGAAATTTGTCGGTGCGCAACGGAGCAGTGTCTTTCATTGCAGTGCTCCCCCTCCTGCTCCATTTCAAGGGTCACATGGCCAATGCCATGTTCCTCCAGCTCCCCACGAACGAGCCGCTTGATTTGGTGGGGATTTCCGTTCGTGACGACGTGCATAGTGGCGTAGTGATTTTGGCCATCCATGCTCCAAACATGGATGTGGTGTACATCCTGCACACCGGCAATTTCGGAAATGTGTTCCTCAAGTTCCTGCACATCTATCTCGCGGGGCGCTTTCTCAAGAATCAACTCGATGGCTTCCTTTAAGTTTCTGACTGCATTCACGATGATATACACAGCTACGCCCATGGACATGATGGGGTCGATGATTTGAATGTCCGTCAAACGCATAACCACTGCGCCCACCAGAACCACCGCCCATCCCAGCACATCCTCCAGCATATGCAGATTGACCGCCTTCTGATTCAGAGAATCCCCTTCCCGTGTGACAAACGCCGCAGCCAAATTGACGCACACACCCACGATTGCAAAAACAATCATCCCGTCATAGTGGATATCTGCCGGAATCAGAATCCTTTGAATCGCACGGTACACCACCACCGCCGAGCCTGCCAGCAAAAACGCAGTGGTGATGATACTGCCAAGGATGGCATATCGGCCATAGCCGTAGGTATACCGTTCGTCCGGCTGCCTGCCGCTTTTCTTTTCCAAAAAATACGCCACGCCAATGCTGGCCGCATCGCCCATGTCATGGATCGCGTCCGAAAGAATCGCAACGCTGCCGGTGAAAACCCCTCCCAGAAGCTCAAAAATCGAAAAGCCCAGATTTAATACAAAAGCAATGAGAATATTCTTTTTCGTTTTCATAGGAACCTCCTGTTGACAATATGTAAATCTTCGGTACAATATATTTATTACCGAACACCTTGTATGATATTGTACGCATCATGCGAGAGAAAAACAACACACAGTTCTGCCACAATGTACGATACTGAACATTTGAGGAAATATGTATGGAGGTTTTATGGACAGACGACAACGAAAAACACGGGAGGCCATATTCTCCGCCTTTATTGACTTGTTGTCCCAGAAGGATCTGGTGCAAATCACCGTGGGGGAGATTATCAAAAAAGCAGACGTGGGTCGAGCAACGTTTTATTCCCACTTCGAAACAAAGGACTATCTTTTGAAGGAATTGTGCGGGGAATTGTTCTGCCACATCTTTGATGCCACCAACGACAATTCCAATCACGCCCACATTTTCCACTGTGATGCCCCGGACTCTGTTTTTTTGCACCTTTTTCAGCATCTGCAGAAAAATGATAACCGGATTCTTCAGCTATTCTCCTGCCAGAATAACGATTTGTTTTTGCGTTATTTCAAGGAAAATCTGCGCAAAATGGTCATCGGGCAGTTGCCCCTGTTTGATGATAGAAAAAGCGACAAGCTACCGGAGACTTTCTGGATCGACCACATTTGCTCTACCTTTGTCGAAACCCTTCGCTGGTGGATTGATCACGGCATGCAGGAGCCACCCGAAACCATTACGGAATACTTCTATCTGGCGGTATAGCAAAGCGGCTGCGAAACCGCAGCCGCTTTGAATATTGACCGATTTATTCAATGTGTCGCCGCCGTCCAGCCGGCGGCGAGCAACACCCCACTGGGGTGTTGCATTTAGATGGGTTCGAGCCCGTTGCTCCACCACAAAAAATCCACCACCCGTTGGGTGGTGGATTTTTTGTGGTGGAGACAACAGGACTCGAACCTGTGACCTCATGCGTGTGAAGCATGCGCTCTAACCAGCTGAGCTATGCCTCCGCTTCAGAACAGATAAGATTATATCACACAATCCAAAAATGTCAAGCCTTTTCTATTGGCTTTCTCAGAAAAATCTGCTATCATAGCGGAAAGGAGTGGATATGATGCGTTACAGAGAAATGGTGGCCGGCATCTTTCGGGCACGGCCCAATCGGTTCATTGCCCATGTGGAAATCGACGGACAGACACAGGTCTGCCACGTTAAGAACACCGGCCGCTGTCGGGAGCTTTTGCCTGTCGGCGCACAGGTTTGGTGCGAGGTGGCGGACAACCCCAATCGGAAAACAAAATACGACTTGATTACCGTCCGCAAGGGCCATCGGCTTATCAACATGGATTCCCAGGCCCCCAACATTGCCGCCGGAGAATGGCTGGCCAGTGGCGGGCTGGGGCCCATCGAGAACCTCCGGTCGGAGGTTTTTCATGAGGATTCCCGATTTGATTTTTCCTTCACGCTGAACGGCCGTCCCTGTCTTTTGGAAGTCAAGGGTGTGACGCTGGAAAACGACGGCGTATGCGCTTTCCCTGATGCCCCCACAGAGCGAGGGGCAAAACACCTGAAAGGGTTGGCGAAGGCTGCGCAAGAGGGGTTCAGAGCTTATGTACTGTTCGTCATTCAGATGGAGGGTGTAGCATATCTCCATCCCAACGATGCCACTGACCCTGCCTTTGGGCAGGCACTACGGGAAGCCGCCGCCAAGGGCGTACAGGTGCTGGCGATGGATTGCCTCGTCACCGAGGATTCCATGACCATTAACAACCCTGTCCCCGTCCAGTTGGAGAGGTAAATTATCGTTTAGCTTACTAAGCGCCGCAGGCGCCATACCTTCCCCTCGGGGGAAGGTGGTTCGGGCTTTGCCCGAACCGGAAGGGGAATGGCGATACCTGAAATACAGTAGCAAGTCTAAAATGACGAAAAAACCAATAGCTTTCTGCCCGTATTCCCCTTCAGACACCGCCTTCGGCGGTGCCAGCTTCCCCTCGGGGGAAGCGATGCGGCTTCGCCGCTAGTGCGATAAACGATAATTTAGCGATATTTAGATGTGCTTACAAAAGCTTCTGGGTCTGGAAAATTTCTGTGGCGATAGAACGGAATTCTGCCACATCAGTGGCTTTGCGCAGTCGCTTGAAAATCTTCGGATTTTCCTCAAAACGCAGCTCCAGATAGTGCCAGCTTTCCTTCAAGCGAGTCATGGCATTTCTGGCGTTGTCGAATACAACGCTGTATTCCTCAAACAGCGCATCATGGAATGCCGCAAGAGCATCTATGGTGGTGCCTTGGGCGGTAAGCATCCCTGGGTCGCGGACAAGCCCACGGCCTAGCATGACCGCTTTAACCTGCGGATATTGGTCAGCGATTCGTTGAATGTCCTCCGGCGATGTCAGATCGCCATTAAAGCAAAGGGGATTTTTGCTGTGCTCCACGGCATACTGAAACATCTCCAGACGCAGTTCGCCGTTGTAAAACTGCTTGCGGGTTCTGGGATGGATGGTCAGCTCCTTGATGGGATACTGATCATAAACCTCCAGAATAGCAGGAAATTCCTCCGAACTTTCCAGCCCCAGCCGTGTTTTTATGGAGATAGGCAGGGGAGCGGCGGCAAAAATCCCATCCAGAAATCGTTTCAGGCTGTCGGTATCCCGCAGCATACCGGCACCCTTGCCTTTGGCCACCACCGTGCCTGAAGGGCAGCCTAGATTCAAATTGACCTCCTGATACCCCCGAATTGCGCATTGCTCTATGGCCCAGAGGGCATCCTCTGCCACCTTTGACATGACCTGCGGAATTGCGGTAAAGGGGACGCTATCTGCCGGTGGCAGTTCGCGACTCTCTTTGGGTGTTAGCGTGCGGTGGATGGTAGGGGAGATGAAGGGCATATAGTAGCGGTCTACGCCGCCGAAGAATTTGTGATGCATCCGGCGGTAAACACCATCCGTCAAGCCCTCCATGGGGGCAAAATAGTAACGCATATGGATACCTCTGTTTGTCTGTTGTAAATTATCGTTTAGGGCACTAGCGGCGAAGCCGCATCGCTTCCCCCGAGGGGAAGCTGGCACCGCCGAAGGCGGTGTCTGAAGGGGAATATGGGTAGAAAGCTATTGGTTTTTGCGTCTTTTAAGACTTGCTACTGCATTTCAGGTATCGCCATT
>SVME01000060.1 GCA_015067605.1 Oscillospiraceae bacterium | reverse complement strand
AGTTGCCGGCAGTGGCATAGCCGGGGATTATGTCCACAGCATCGGCAATGGTGCCGTCCACCAGACGGGAGGAGAAGGTGACCATACCGAACTCGACCACGCTGGAGGCATCGCTGACGGTGAAGTAGGCGTTGTACAGAATCTCAGCCTCGAAGGCCAGAGTGGGATAGTTCAAGGTCAAGGTGGGAATCACAACAGGCTCTTCGGGAATCTGATACAACTCCAACGTGACAGAGCCATCCTCATTCACATAGAGGTCAATGATGTGCTGGGTGTTGGCAGCCAGGAACATCTTCTCGGTACCGCCCTTATAGAAGGTGCCGCTGATGCCATCCACATAGGTTTCGGTCATGTAGACATTGCCTTCGGTATCGGTAACGTAGATATAGCTATCCACATCCAGATACAGAACAATCCGATCGTCAGTGAAGTAGTAATCCTTACCGGTGTAATCTGCGCCGTTGATGTAGCCTTCCAGATAGAAGTTCAGGCCAGTGCCGCAAACACACATACGATCCACAAAATTATGTCCGATATATGCGCCGCAGGTGGTGCAGTTTCCATCCACATCGTGATTGCCGTGGACACACTCGATAAGACCATCCACAGTGATCTCTTTGGTAATGGGATTGAAGGTGACGCAGATAGTGGCGTCCGCACCGTTGTAGGCCTTGTAGTTCTCGGTGGGCCAGTTGTTATCCCAAGTGCCATCGGTGACCTTCAGCTCCAGAACACCTGCAGGAATGGAGAAGTATGCCTGATAATTGCCGTTGTACTCGGTCATCTTGTAGGCAGGGTCGTTCTCAATCCAGCCGTTGAAGTTACCGGCAACGTAGTAACCGGGTTCAATGACCACGGGCTGCTCAGCACCGCAGATGCTGCAAATGCCATCTACATAGGTATGCTCCACAATCTGAGAGCAGTCGATGCAAAGACCGTCCATATTATGGATGGGATGCTTACAGGGCAGGTCGCCAGCATAGCTCAGGGTCAGGCTGCCGTCGTCATTAACAGTCAGAGTGAAGGTCAGCTCCACGCCGCCGGGGACGAGCATCTTCTCAGAGGTACCGGTGGAAGTGTTGTAGAAAGTACCAGTGGTGTCGGTGACATAGGACTGGCTCATGTACCAGTTGGCGTTGTCGCCAGTCTTGATGAACACGTAGCTGTCAGTGTCGAAGGTGGCAACCAGAGTGCCATCGACGAACTTATACTGACCCATGTTCTCGTAGTCTTCCTCGCAGCCATAGTTAGCGCCGTTGATGTAGCCAATCAGGTAGTAATCATTGGCAACAGGTTCGGTGGACTCGCCGCCGGAGGGAGTGGTCAGGTCGGCAGGAATCTCCTCGCCGAACAGCAGCCACGCGTACTCGGGATAGTCAACGAATACGTTACGGGTGCCGGTGATGGACTGAACCGCATCGTTACGGCCCATTTCCCAAGTATCAACAGGATCTTCCTCAATCCATTTCAGCAGAATATCCAGACTCTCGATAACGCCATCGGAGCCAAACAGGTTGGTATTACCCCAACGGGTGTACAGATACAGAACCGTTCTGGCCACGTCGCCACGGACAGACAGGCCGGGATCGTAATAACCGGCGCTCTCGCCGTAGGCGGTATTACCACGGGAACTGTTCTCACTGGGGTTGGCAGGACGCAGGTGCATGATATCACCAATGTCGGTGCTGGTAGTGCCGATGCACTTGCTGTTGGGCCAGATATGCTCCTGATTGTAGGTGGTGCCGCCATCCCATGCGCTGTTGACCAGCAGACCACGATAGATGGTGGACACGTTGGTGGTATCGCCATTGAGGCAATCGGTGTACAGGTAGAAGTAGCGAGCATCCATGCTATTGCTGGAGGAGCTGTACTTGGTGTAGTTGACATGCTTGCTGCCCATCAGTGCTTGCAGCGCATCGTACAACTCGCTGCTGGCGGCGTTGGAGGTGGAAGTACCACCGGCCAGGTCGGACAGCACAGCGAAGGTATACTCGCCGGTATAGAACTCGGTAGCGTAGGTGGACAGGAACAGAATCTCCTCGCCACGGGCACCCCAGTTGGCGATGTAGCCGTCCACGATGTTGTAGACGACCTGATCAGCACTGGTATAGCCGGTGGGATTGGTGATCATCAGGATGTAGGCTTCGCCGCAGTTGGTGCAGACACCGTTGCTCCAGTTATGGTTGCAGGTGCTGTCGGAGTTGCCGGCATCGCCGACATTTTCAGTGGTGTCGCCGGAGGTAGCACTACCGGTGACCAGATAGATGGAAACCTCAGGCTGCTCGGTGTTGGAAGCATAGCAGGAGAATAGTTTGCTGCTGGAATTATAACGCAGCGTGTTGCGAGTGGATGTACCGGCGGAAGTAATGGTAGCAATACCGGTAGCGGAGTCGATGGAGATGGTCCAGGAGCCGTTATCGGTCAGCTCACTGTCGGTCTTCAGATGGTTGCTGGAGCTGGAAGGAGCGTACAGGAACTGGCTGGTGCCGACACCAAAGGCGTAGGTACCGTCCAGATTGCCGGACTCCAGAGTAATCAGCTCCGTGTCAGAACCGAAGGTCAGGGTATTCAGCTCAGTGTTCTTGATGACGGCGGCCTGACCACGGTTGTTGGTGTTCTGGGTGGAGCTCAGAGCGAAGTCATAGCCGGCAGCAACGATGATGATTTGATCGCCGATGGACAGCTGGGACAGGTCGGTGACCAGAATGGCGCCGAAGTCGTCAGCATCGGGAACCTCGGGGACATCGGGCTCCACAGGAACGTCAGTGCCGCCGTTGCCGCCGGTAGCACCGCCGGAGTTGGCAGTGTCAGCGACCATGTAGATGTTCACATCGCCCATAGTGTTCTCAACGCCGTAGCAGGAGAACAGAGAGCTGCTGCTATTGTAGCGGACAACATTCTTGGAATTGGCACCGGCAGCCACGATAGCGGCAGCATAGGTGGTGGTATCCAGATTGATGGTCCAGGAGGCATCCTCGGTCAGCTCGGTGGTGGTTCTCAGGTAGTTGGAGGAATTGGACGCAGCGTACAGATACTGACCCTCGCCAACAGTCATGGACAGGGTGGTATCGGTGGCACCGGCGGCCAGCGTGATAATCTGGACATCGGCACCGAAGGTAACGGTAGAGTCCTCATTCTTAGTAATGGCAACCGCAACACGGTTGTTGGTGTTCTGGGTGGTGCTCAGGGCGAAGTCAGCCTCGGCAGCCACGATGATGATCTGATCGCCGGCATTCAGGATGGTGCCATCAGTGACCAGAGTAGCGGTGTAGGTGACATCGGGGGTATCGGGAACATCGGGCTCCTCGCCGCTGCCGCCGGTGGAACCGCCGGTGCCCTCAGTGTCGGTGACCATGTAAATAGCAATATCCTGCATGGTGTTGGAGGGGGCATAGCAGGAGAACAGGCTGGAGCCACTGTTGTAACGAAGGGTGTTGCGGCCGTTGGCGCCCGCAGCAACGATGCTGGCGATGCCGGTGGTAGCATCCACATCGATGTTCCAGGAGGCGTTCTCATCGAGGGTAGCGGTGGTCTTCAGGTAGTTGGCAGAATTGGAAGCAGCGTACAGGTAGCTGCCCTCGGCAACGCTCAGCGCCAGAGTGCCTTCCACAGCGCCCTCTGCCAGAGTGATAATCTGGGCATCATCGTAATAGGTTACGGTGCCCTCACCCTTGACAACGGCGGCCTGACCACGGTTGTTGGTGTTCTGGGTGGAGCTCAGAGCGAAGTCAGCATCGGTCGCCACGATGATGATCTGGTCGCCAGCATTCAGCTTGGTGCCGTCGGTAACCAGAGTGGCAGTGCTGCCGGTGGGCTCGACTACGTCGCCGCCTTCGCCGGAATCGCCACCTTCGCCGGTGCCGGTGACCTTATAGATAGTCACATCAATCTGGCCGCTGGCATAGCAGGCGAACAGGCCGGAGCTCTTGTTGTACTTCATGGTGTTGCGGGTATTGGTGCCGGAGGCAACAATACCGGCAACGCCGGTGGCAGCGTCAATGGTAATGGCCCAAGAAGCATTACCATCGAGGGTAGAGGTGGTTCTCAGGTAGTTTTTGGAGGAGGAAGCTGCGTACAGGTAGCTGCCCTCTCCCACGCTGAAGGCGAAGGTGCCGTCAGATGCACCGGCCTCAAGGGTGATGATTTGGGTGTCAGCGCCCACTGTAACAGTGGAAGCATCTACCCGGGTGACTGCTGCCTGACCACGGTTGTTGGAATTTTGCGTGGTACTCAGGGCGTAGTCGTTTCCGGATGCCACGATGATGATCTGATCGCCAGCCTTCAGGCTGGAGACGTCAGTAACCAGAGTGGCAGTGGTGACCGTGTCCGCGCTGGCCAGCACGCCGAAGAACGACGCGACCATGCACAGAACAATCAGCATGCTGATTAACTGCTTGGGTAAACGTTTCATATGTATCCTCCTTTGTATTTTGGGATTCCATAATCCATTATAATAGAAACGCTGGCAAATATCAATAAAAAACACTGAATTTTTCGGGTTTTTTTATGCATTAGACAGTAGTATTTCGAATCCAATAACTAACAGAATGCTTCCTCCGAAAATAGAGGCTTTTCCTGCCAACTTTGCTCCGACTTTCCTGCCAATGGCCACTCCGCAAACGCAGATACCAAAGGTCACGCCGCTAATAATTCCGGCGCACCGGATGGCCTCTGGGAGAATGTAGTCCGACACGGTAAAGCCCACGGACAGTGCGTCGATAGAGGTTGCTACCCCTTGCGTCAGAAGTCCACGCCAATTTGTTGACGTTTCTGTGTTTTCTGAAGATGGGTGTACCCCCTCAGCAATCATATGAAAGCCAATCCACCCCAGCAGTGTCAGGCCAATCCACGGAATCGCCGGTTCAAACAGCGCAAAATAGCCGGCGATGGTATGGACGCAAAGCCAGCCAATCAGCGGCATCAGTCCTTGAAAAACCGCAAAAACTGACGCAATCAGCAGTATTTTGCGTCTTTTCATGTTCGGTTCGTTTAAGCCGTTGGCCACTGACACGGAAAACGCATCCATTGCCAGCCCAAGCCCCAGCAACACACTTTTTCTCACTAATGCCACATGAGCCATTGCTGTCACCCCCTCAGGTTGTCCCTCTATCTTACCAGATGCCAGACTTTCTTTTTTAGCCCTTTCTGACGCAAAACAGCCCCTCTGTCAAACAGACAAAGGGGCTGTTCTATATTTATCGTTAGGTTCGCTATCTTCCCAGCAAGCTGTTCCATGTGGCGGGGCCAACGGAGCCGTCCACCGTCAGGCCGCTGACTGTCTGATACGCCCGCACTAGCTTATCCGTGGCTGGCCCAAAGGATCCATCCACGTCGATTTCGGAGCCGTAGCCCGCCAGAAGTGCCTGCAAGGAACGGACAGAATCATTCTTCATCCCTTTTTTCAGCACCGGGACGGAGATTTGCACCAGCTTTTCGCCCATGCCCAGCCATGTGGCAATGGCCTTGGCCTCCGCCTCAGCCAGCTTTTCTAAGTTGCTCTGCTTTATTAGCCAGCGGGTGTTGGCCTCGTTGGTATGGAAGCCATGCTCTAGAATCACCCCCGTGGTGCCCACTTGCGTGGCACCTCGCAGAACCCCGTAGTAGTCATCCTTCCGGCCGTCCTTATCTCTGTCCTGTGCGGAAGCTTTGGTGGTGATTTGATAGGTCAGCCCCATCACATTGGCCGCCGCCTCGGAAAGCGCCGTGGCAATCAGCCTGCTCCGCTCATTTTGAACCTGACAGATACCCACCACCCAATCAGGATTTGGGGATGTGGCTGCATTGGAGTGCAGGGATACGAATAGGTCTGCTCCCTTCGACTTCTTTCCTCGCTCCACCAGCGGCAGATCTTTGCTTCTGTCGCTGCGGGTGGTGGTAACAGTAATGCCATAGCTTTCAAGCTGCGTTTTGAGCAGCTGCTGCAGCGTCCATGCCATGTGGGATTCGTAGTATTCCGGCAGGACTGGACTGCGATTGTAATTACCGTAGTGTCCGGCATCCAGACACACGGTTGCGTTTGTTTTCATATGAATCCCTCCTTCATAGGTATGGAAAAACGCCCTTGCGGTTGCACTCGAAGGTGCAACTGCTGGAGAAACAAGCAAATTATACTAGGACGTAGCTTCGCTGTGTCAGCAATTTCATGCGCCGACAGGCGCATTTAGCTAAAAAAACCGTCGACTTTTGTCGACGGTTTTTTCATGGAGCAGGGTACGGGAGTCGAACCCGCCTTCACGGCTTGGGAAGCCGTTGTATTACCGATATACGAACCCTGCATTGGCAACAGGGCTATTATAGCAAATCAAATTGGAAAATTCAACCCCTTTTTGTCGGCGGAGCGGAATTGTTTACTAACGCTGTGAATGAATACTGTCGCCAAAAACATTAGCGTTTGGCGGTGTCACTATAAGCAACATTATAGTAGGGGAGGGGCTTGCCCCTCCCACAACGTAGCGATTCTTGAGCTGTTATTGTAGTTCGAAACATTTCATTAGCGGAACAAACGAAATATTTCGCTTGTCGGTAGGGAGGGTCAAGACCCTCCCCTACAATGAGTACTCCCTAATCCGATAATTTATAGACCCATCAATCTTCGTAATAAAGCATCATGGCCTCATAGGGTTGCAATTGGTCGGTGCTGTCAGGGTAGTTGGCAATCAGGCGCTTAGCATTGGCATAAGCCGCCGGAATTTCGAAGCTCTGCTCCTCACCGGAGAAGTTACACACCACCAGCAGGTGGGCCTTGTCCGTATCACGGGTATAGGCGAAAATCTTTTCATCCTCCGGACACAGCAGTGTGAAGCTGCCACTGCGAATCACGTCATATTCCTTGCGAATCTGGATCAGCTTCTGATAGTAATAGAACACAGAATCGGGCTCTGCCAGCGCCGCTTCGGCATTGATGGTGGTGTGGTTGGGATTGACCTTTAGCCAGGACTTGCCGGTGGTGAAGCCGGCATTCTCCCCTGCCGTCCACTGCATAGGAGTACGGGCATTGTCACGGCCCCGCTTCCAGATGGATTCCATCACCGATTCAGGGGAATGGCCCTCGGTGGTACGGTCACGGAATAGATTGTGGATCTCCACGTCCACATACTCCTCCAGCGGCAGCTTGATATTGGTCATGCCCAGCTCCTCGCCCTGATAGATGTAGGGGGTGCCCTGCATACCATGGAGCATGGTGGCCAGCATCTTGGCAGATTCCACTCGATACTTCTGGTCATCGCCCCAGCGGGACACAATACGGGGCAAATCGTGGTTATTCATGAACAGGCTGTTCCAGCCCTCGCTACCCAGCTCCTGCTGCCAGCGGCGGTAGCAATCCTTCAGCTTCACCAGTGGCAAGGGAGCAAAGTCCCACTTCTGCCACGTGGTCTGATCCAGACACATATGCTCAAACTGGAACACCATGCTCAACTCAGAGCCATCGGGGTTCGAGTACAGCTTGGCACGCTCCACATTGGCGCCCCATGCCTCGCCCACGGTGACCAGCCCTTCCTCAATAAAAGCTTCCTTGGAAAGCTCACGGAGGAACTCATGGAGTCGGGGGCCGTTGGCGGTAATCTTCTGATCCGGATCTTTGGCAATCTGGTCGATGACATCCAGCCGGAAACCCTCTACGCCCTTGTCCACCCAGAAACGGATGAAATCGTACAGCCCACGGCGAACCTTGGGATTGTCCCAATTCAAATCCGGCTGCTGGGGCACGAACTGATGGAAATACCACTGACCCAGCTGAGGAACGTAAGTCCATGCAGGGCCGCCGAACACGGAGCCCATATCGTTGGGGGGCGTAGCGCCGTCGCCATCACGCCAGATGAAATAGTCGTGGTAGGGGTTGTCCTTTCCCTTCAGAGCCTCTTTGAACCAGATATGCTGGTCGGAACAATGATTCAGCACCAGATCCATGATGATGGAAATGCCCCGCTTTTTCGCTTCGACAATCAGCGTTTCCATGTCCTCCATGTTGCCGAACATGGGGTCGATGGCGCAATAATCGGACACGTCGTAGCCGTTGTCCACCTGCGGCGACTGGCACACCGGCGACAGCCAGATGCCATCGATGCCCAGCTTTTGCAGGTAGTCCAGACGGGAGATGATGCCCTTCAGGTCACCGATGCCGTCGCCGTTGGTGTCCTGAAAGCTTTTGGGATAAATTTGATAGAATACAGCGGACTGCCACCAGCCCCGCTTGGTTTTGTCGAGCATAATTTACTCCTTTTCGATGGCTTCAAATACACGCAGAATCTCGCCTACGCTCCAGGCCTGACCGAAGCAGCCCTTGCTCTCCGTGGGGAAATCGCCCTCGTAGATTTCCGGTAGCTGGCCGGCGCAACCCTCACGGAGCATAGGCTCCAATGCGTCCAGCTGGCTGCGGACGTAGGCCTTGGCCTCGTCGCCGTGAGTTTTCAGGTAGGCCATATAATATGCGCCCATGGGGAACACCCATGTGGTGCCCTGATGGTAGGCCATGTCACGCTCCACCATGGGGCCGCCGTAGTGGGGATGGTACTCTGGGTCCTCGGGGGACAGGGTGCGCAGGCCGCAGGGGGTATACAGGTGGCGGCGAACCGTATCCACCACGCTCCGCTCCTGCTCGGGGCTCAGCATACCGAAGGGCATGGACACCGCCCAAATCTGGTTGCAGCGGATCTGCTCGTCGGACTTGGTGCCGGAAATCACATCCTTCAGGTAGCCCTTGTGGGCGATGTAGAACTTTTCAAGGAAGGAGGCTTTCACCTGCTCTGCCAGTGCGGCATAGTCGCTGCCGTCGCAGCCGGTGATGGCGCTGAACTGCTCCATAATTTTCAAAGCGTTATACCAATAGGCATTGATTTCCACGGGCTTGCCATGGCGGGGGGTGGGCAGGATGCCGTTGACGCACACATCCATCCAAGTCACCTGATCCAGTCCGCCGCCGGCACGAATCAGGCCGTCGGTGTCCATGGAGATAGAATGATGGGTGCCCTTCTTATAATTAGCGATGATGCTCTGCATCACCGGCCACGCCTCCACCACAAAGGCATCGTCGCCGCTGCGGCGGTGGTACTGCCACACCGCATCAATCAGCAGCAGCGCAGCGTCCACGGTATTGTACATGGGCTTGGCCTCGCCCTCAGGGAACAGGTTGGGCACCAGACCGTCCTTTTCGTAGGCAAGGAAAGTCCGCAGGATGCTCTTGGCGTCCTCATAGCGACCGGTGGACAGGGTGCAGCCGGGCAAAGAAATCATGGTGTCACGACCCCAGTCGCTGAACAGGGGGTAGCCGGCCAGAATGGTCTTGCCGTTGGTGGAATCACGGCGGGCGATATAGGCGTCTGCCGCCAGCACCAGCTGACGAGCCATGGGGTCAGACAGACCGGCCTCGGCCAGAAGCTTTTCCTGACGGGCGTAGTGGGCATCTATCAGCGCCTGACCATCCACCGCAGCGCTTTCCATGCTGAAAGACACCTCAAAGCTGACGGTTTCGCCGGACTTGACGCTCTTGACAATCTGGCAAACTGCCGCCGCCAGACCCTCGTCGGTGCGGCCGTCCTTGGCATCCTCGGAGTAGGAAAGCAGCTGCCAGACAGGCTCGATTGCTTCCATCTGAGCGCCGGTACGGACATACAGGGTATAATCGCCGGAGGTGATGATGCCATCGTTGTAAGCAAAGTCCTTCTTGCTGGCCAGCACGTCCTCACGGGGTACGAATTTCAGGAAAGGCTTGATGTTCAGCGCCACATCCTTGCCGGACTGGTTTTCGATGGAATACAGCACGGCAGTGGTGTTCTTCTCCTGCGCCATGACCATCCGGCGGGTCAGCCGAACGCCAAGCACATCGTAAGTCCAGACGGGCAGACCGTCATAGACGAAGCTGGCCAGATGCTTGAATCCATCCTCGGCGGCAGTGCCATCGGCAAACTGCTGGGTGGACAGCCACAGGGTTTTATCCCCCACCGTCAGGCTTTCCTGCATCCGATGCACCATATTGATTCGCACATTCGGGGCCTTCACCGCCGCCACAAGGATGCCCTGATCGCAGCGGGGCACGGCGTAGCCGCCCATCACAGAGGCGTAGCCACCCAAGGCGTTGGTCAGCAAAAAGCAGTTCTCCTGCGCACGCTCGATGGTGCGCATATCCTGCTTGCCATATATAAATCTCATGATGTTTTTCCTCCTGTATCATGGGAATATAATCGTCATTAGTATATCGTCTTTATCCTTTTCCGTCAAGGGATAAAACCTCCACCTCTGTCAGCAGGCGGCATTTCCCTCTGGGTAAATCGCCGAGAATCAAATTCCCTTCCTGACGGCGCTCCAGATAGGTAACGTGCATCCCACGGGAGGCCATCATCCGGCGCACCTGATGGTACTTTCCCTCGCAGACAGTAATCAGGCTTTCTCCCGCTCCCATTGGCTCCAGCTTCGCCGGCAGGCATACCGTGTCGTCCCGGAGGGTCAGGCCGGAGGCAAAGGCCGCCACATCTTCTGCGGTGGCTGTGCCCTCGTGCTGGGCATAATAGACCTTGGGCACTTCCTTTTTGGGGGAAATCAGTCGATGGAGCAAATCTCCGTCGTTGGTAAACAGCAACAGCCCTTCCGTGGCCTTATCCAGCCGTCCCACGGGCTTGACCTCCATGGAAATCCACTCCGGCGGCAGCAGTTCCATCACCGTAGAATCCTTATCCTCGGTGGCGGTGACGTAGCCAGCCGGCTTATTCAACATTCCCACGATGCGCTTTTTGCCTCCTAGAGGGTTGCCGTCCAGGCAGATTTTCTGCTTTTGGGGGTGGATTTTGGCGCTGCCGTCACGAACTACCGCACCATCCACCGTGACCCGTCCGGCCTTCAGGATGGGCTTGACCTGCGAACGGCTGCCAACACCGCTGTCGCATAGAAATTTGTCCAATCGTTCCATTTTTCCTCCGTTCTATCCCCCCGTACCCAGGCATAGGCTGTACAGCAAGGAGGGATCGATATGCTGGTTATGACCGCAAAAGTCGATAAAAAGAAAATTCTGATGATTCTGGCAGGGGTCGTGGGGGCGATTATCCTGCTCATTGCTCTGCTGGGGGGCAACAAAGAAACCGCCGCAACCGCCAGCGTCGCCAACAACGACGACCGGGTGCAATTCCTCAGCAGCTACGGCTGGGAGGTGACTACCTCGCCGGTGGAGTCCTGTCAGGTCAGGATTCCAGCAGAGCATTCCGAGGTATTCGACCGATACAATTCTTTACAAAAAAGCATGGGTTACGACCTGACCGACTATGCCGGCACCACGGTGATGCGCTATGTGTATCAAGTCAACAACTACCCCGGTGCCACTGAGCCGGTATACGCCACACTGCTGATCAGCAAAAATCAGGTTATCGGCGGCGATGTGACCGACACTGCCGCCAAAGGCGCCATCCGAAGCTTTTCTATGCCCAAGGCCGCATAAATTATCGTGTATAGCACCAGCGGCGAAGCCGCCATCCCTTCTCCCGGGGAGAAGGTGCCCGAAGGGCGGATGTGGAATGCGGGCGGAAACGTTATGTTTTCCGCTCTGTATCAGACCTGTTGCCAGTTTTCAGG
>SVME01000059.1 GCA_015067605.1 Oscillospiraceae bacterium | reverse complement strand
CAGCGTCGTGGCACCCAGCACCTGCAGCTCCCCACGGCCAAGGGCCGGCTTCAAAATATTCGCCGCATCGATGGCCCCCTCCGCCGCGCCGGCTCCCACAATGGTATGCATCTCGTCAATGAACAGTATCACATCGCCGCTGCGCCGAATCTCGTTCAGCACATCCCGCAACCGTTCCTCAAATTCTCCACGGTATTTCGTCCCTGCCACCATATCCGCCATGTTCAGGCTCAGCAGCCGCTTATCCTTCAGCTGGGGCGGGACATTCCCTGTTGCCATCCGCTGCGCCAAGCCTTCCGCAATGGCTGTTTTGCCCACACCCGGTTCTCCAATCAACGCCGGATTATTTTTGTTTTTTCGGCTCAGAATCCCCATGACCATCTCAATCTCTTGATTCCGGCCAACCACCGGATCCATATCCTGCGCTTTCGCAATCAGATCCGTGCTGTATTGCTCCAATAATTTCGTGGTGGTTTCCTCCTTTTTCGTTTTCACCGGCTGGGATTTTGCGGACAGGTATGCGATTGCTCCGGTAAAGAGCCTGTCCGGATTTGCGCTGCAAAGCTGCAGCATATTAAACCCTTCCGTATCCGGCAGTCGCAGCAGCCCCAGCAGCACATGACCGGAGCTGATTATTTTCCGCTCCATGGCACGAGCCTCTCGCCTCGCCGCACGAAGCACTCGCCCTGCGCCGTAGGTAAACCCTTGCGGCAGCGGCAGATCCGGTGTACCTCTGCCCCAAAACACCCGCACCAGCTTATCCAACCGTTCAGGCTCCACGCCCTCGGAGCGGAGCAAAAGCCCTACCTGCCCCGGCTCCTCCGCCAGCGCCAACAGGAGATGAACCGTCCCTACATAGCTGTGCCCCAGCCCCCGAGCATGGCGGCCGGCAGCCAGTATCAAATCTCTGGCATCTGCATCATAACGCATCCGACCCCTCCTTACCTGACAATACTCCCCGCACTTCGGAAAAAATATACGACGGATAATAAAAAAGGCATTGCATTTTCTGAAAACCATGTTAGAATATAGGTGCGTCCGTTTGGGCGTACCACAAAACATACATGGAGGTAAAATCATGGCTTACAATATCACTGACGCTTGTGTCAAGTGCGGCGCTTGCGCTGACAACTGCCCCGTTGAGGCTATTTCCGAGGGCGAGGACAAGTACGTCATCGATGCCGATGTTTGTGTCAGCTGTGGCGCTTGCGCTGACAACTGCCCCACTGAGGCGATTGAGGAAGGCTGATCTTTCCGATCCACGAGTGGCCTGCCCACGGTGTTCCGTGGCGCAGGCCCTGTTTTTTTAGGAGTATGCCATGGAATATCTACCGCAAGGCTATACATTAGAAATACCCCAAAGCTGTTTTCCCCTCAGCACGGATTCCATGCTGCTGGCGGATTATGTCCGTCCGGCCGATACCATATTGGATCTTGGCTCCGGCTGTGGCACACTGGGACTGCTGCTGTGCGCCAAAAGCCCCAACTGTAGCGTTACCGGTATTGAACTGGACTCGACGGCCCACACCGCCGCCGAAGAAAACATCCGACGCAACGCTCTGACACATCGCATGAACAGTATATGCGCAGATATCCGTTCTGTGAACCAAACCATCCCTACCGGCAGCTTCCGCTGCTGCGTATCCAATCCGCCGTATTTCCACGGCGGCCCTCAAAGCCAAAGCACTCCCCTCGCCCGCAGTAGCGACCACTGCGACCCAGCCATCCTGTTTCAGGCCGCCGCTTGGGCGCTGTGTTGGGGCGGAGATTTCTATCTCGTCCACAAGCCGGAAATGCTGGCGCACCTGTGCGGCTGCGCCTGCGGCAACGGTTTGGAACCAAAACGACTTCGCCTGATTCGGCATCAGGTAGGTGGGCCAGTAACGCTGATTCTGCTCCAGTGCCGCAAAGGCGGCAAGCCGGGTCTGATTTTGGAGGAAGAAGCACTTTTCCATTCGGACCGAACCCCCACCCCCTACTACCGCAATGTATACCACTTAACCTAAGGAGGAATACCATGGCAGGAATGTTATATCTGGTCCCCACCCCCATCGGCAATCTAGGGGACATTTCCAAAAGGTGTCGGGAAACACTGGAGCAGGCGGACTTCATCGCCGCCGAGGATACCCGTGTCACGCTAAAGCTGCTGAATCATTTGGGCATCAAAAAAAGCCTTGTCAGCTACTACGAGCATAACAAGGCCGCCAAAGGCAATGTCATTTTAGACCGGATTCTGGCCGGCGAAAGCTGTGCGCTGGTGTCCGATGCGGGCAGTCCAGCCATCTCGGATCCAGGCGAGGATCTGGTAAAGCAGTGTGCAGAGGCTGGTATCACCGTTTGTGCCATCCCCGGCCCCTGTGCCGTCATCACGGCACTGAGCATCTCCGGACAAAGCACCGGACGCTTTTGCTTTGAGGGTTTCCTGTCCACAGCCAAGAAAAGCCGCCGGGAGCATCTGGAGGCACTGGTGGGCGAAACACGCACCATGGTCTTTTATGAGGCACCCCACAAGCTGATGTCCACGTTGGAGGATATGGCCACCGCTTTCGGCAGCGACCGTCCCATCAGCCTGTGTCGAGAGCTAACCAAACTCCACGAGGAAGTAGTGCGCACCACCTTGGGCGAAGCGATTACCCGCTACACAGAGCAGCCCCCCAAGGGCGAATTCGTGCTTGTGGTCGCCGGCGCACCGGAGGTACAAAAAGAAACCGCCACTGCAGAGGATGCGGCGGCTCGTGTGGCAGAGCTGGTAGCCTCCGGCATCAGCCGCAAGGATGCTATCAAGCAAACCGCACAGGAATTGCAGCTCCCCAAAAACGTTGTCTACGACGCCGCCCTCCGAGATAAATAAAAAACTGCCGCTTAAAGCGGCAGTTTTTTTAGCAAAGCTCAGCCATATTCTGCGCACACTCGTGGCAAACGTTCTTACCATGGTAAGAAACCAGACCGTACGAGGATGTACAAAATATGCAGGAAGGCTCAAACTTCTGGAGTACAATCCGATCATTATCCATGTAAATCTCCAGCTCATCCCGTTCCGCAATATCCAGCGTACGTCTTAATTCGATGGGAAGTACAATGCGCCCCAGCTCGTCCACTTTACGAATGATACCCGTTGACTTCATCTAGCAGCCCCTCCTTTCCACGAGAAGATATCAGGCGTGTCCATCAGTGAAGTACTTAACGCCTGATTTTTTATATCAGTATTATAAACTGTCTTTACGTTGGTGTCAAATGTTTTTTTCTAATTTTGTCAAATCTTATTGGAATATTCGCAATTTCTTAATCATATGGATGCATCACGGAGGTGTACGCCATGGTGATGAGCTGGATATTTGTTGGCATCGTAGGTATTTCATTTACTTTTTCTGTATTTTCTGGAACGACAGGTTTAGTATCCGGCGCAATCGCCTCCGGTGCTCAGGCAGGCATCACACTGGCAATCAGCATTGCCGGAAGCCTCTGTCTGTGGTCAGGCGTGGGAAAACTGATGGAGGCCGCCGGACTAACCGGCTGGCTGTCCCGCTTGCTGCGACCAATCACTTGCCGTGTTTTTCCCAAGTCAAAAAAAGACCCAGTTTTGGCCGGTCACCTGAGCGGAAACATCTGCGCCAATTTTTTAGGTCTTGGCAACGCCGCCACCCCCATGGGCATCAAGGCGGCACAACGGTTGGCGCAAGGGCAAACCGCCAGCGATGATTTGTGCCGGCTAATTGTTCTGAACACAGCCTCCATCCAACTGATTCCGGCTACCGTTGCAGCAGTGCGGACATCCCTCGGCTGCCCCACTCCCTTCGATATCCTGCCTGCAGTCTGGATTACCAGCCTCTGCTCCGCCGGATTGGGGCTAATAGCGGCATACATTTTTGGAAAGCTGTGGCACAATGGTTGACTACATCGTACCGCTGCTCCTGCTGGCTAGCTGCCTGCTGGCACTGCGAAAAAAGGAGGATGCCTACGGTCTGATGCTGGAGGGTGCCGCCGAGGGTTTGAAAATGCTGCTGTCCATCCTACCGGCTCTGATTCTACTTCTCACGGCAGTTTCCATGCTCCGTGCGTCAGGTTTCATCGAGGCATTCAGCCGATTTTGTCAACCGGTCTTTCAATGGGCTGGGATTCCACCGGAAACAGCCATTCTGATTTTGATTCGACCCATCAGCGGTAGCGCCGCTCTGGCCGTGGGTGCGGAGCTGATGTCCGTACACGGCGTAGATTCCCTCGTTGGACGCACCGTTGCGGTAATGCTAGGCTCCACGGAAACCACCTTTTATACCATCAGCGTCTATTTTGGCGCAGCGGGCATAAAAAGGACACGCTACACAATTCCCGCCGCTCTAATAGCCGACCTGACTGGCTTCTTTATGGCCAGCCTGACCGTCCGACTGTTCTACAACTGAAAAGCGTGCGGCTGAGCCGCACGCTTTTGTTGTATTACTCTTCGTCTTCGTCCTCGTCGTCGAAGCTGAACTCCAGCGTTTCACCGCACTCATCGCAGATGATGCTGCCGGCTTCCAGAGTTTCCTCGTCGAAGTTGATGATATTGCCGCAGGCACACTCCACCTCGTAGATGGTGGTGTCCTCGTCACCGAAGTCGAAGCCCTCATCATCGTAGTCCTCGTCCTCGTCGTCGTAGTAGTCGTCATCGTCCTCATCCATGATGTAATCCTCGATGGCGTCTAAATCTTCTTCAATCTCATCCAGTTCGTCAGAGATGGCAATGGTGGTCTCCTCCACATCGCTCAGCCGCTTGGTCACATCGCCCAGCAGCTCCACGATGGCAGAAATCATCTTGCCCTCGGCCTTTTCGGTATCCAGATTCAGGCCATCCATCAGGCCCTTCAGGTAAGCAGCCTTCTCAGAAATGGTCATAGCAATTCTCCTTAATTAAACCTTGGAACGGCCCAGATACTCACCGGTACGGGTGTCAATCTGAATCTTGTCGCCCTCGTTGATGAACAGGGGCACCTTCACCTCAGCGCCGGTCTCAACAGTAGCGGGCTTGGTGACGTTGGTAGCGGTGTTGCCAGCGAAGCCAGGCTCAGTCTCGGTAACGACCAAATCCACAAAGTTGGGCACTTCGACACCAAAAACCTTGCCCTTGTAGCTCATGATGGTGCAGATGTCGTTCTCCTTGACGAACTTGAAAGAATCGTCCAGAGCGCTACCGTCGATGGGCTCCATCTCGTAGGTTTCCTGATCCATGAAGTAGTACAGGCCACCGTCCTGATAGGAATACTCCATCTTCTTGCGCTCGATGAAAGCGGTGGGGAACTTGGCAGAGGGGTTCAGGCTGGTTTCAGTGACGCCGCCGGTGATGACGTTCTTCATCTTCACACGGACGAAAGCCGCGCCCTTACCGGGCTTAACGTGCTGGAACTCCACGACCTGCATAACCTTGCCGTCCAGCTCGAAGGTAATGCCGTTTCTAATATCGCCTGCAGAAATCATTGTATTGTCCTCCTAAAATTGCTCTCCCTTTCGGGGGCGAAGTGAATATAAATTCTTAGCTGATATATTCTAACCTAATTCCCGATATTTTTCAAGGGGAAAAGAGAATTTTTTCAAATGATAATCAAATTTTTGGGGCTCGCGGTAATATTTTCGCAGCCATCTGCCTGAAAAATCACCACATCCTCAATCCGAACGCCGAATTTCCCCGGCAGGTAGATACCCGGCTCGGCGGAGGAAACCATATTTTCCTCCATCACAGCAGCGCCAGAGGGGCTGCAGGAGGGCATTTCATGAACCTCCATCCCCAGACAATGACCGTAGCTGTGGCAGAAATAGGGGCCATAGCCAGCGTCGGTGATGACCTGTCTGGCCGCTGCGTCGATGTCCTTGCCGGCCACACCGGCACGGGTTGCGGCGATGCCCGCCAGCTGCGCCTGCAGCACCGTGTCGTAGACCTTGCGCATCTCCTCCGTTGCATAGCCGAGGGCAACGGTGCGGGTCATATCGGAACAATAGCCCTGATAAATCACGCCGAAATCCATGGTAATGAAGTCCCCTTCCCGCAGCCGACGCTCACCGGGCATTCCGTGGGGCAGGCTGGTGTTGGGGCCGGACACCACGATGGGCTCAAAGGACAAGCCCTCTCCTCCATTTTTCAGCAGGCAGTACACCAGCTCTGCGGCCACTTCCTTCTCGGTCATGCCCACATGGATACGCTTCAGCACTTCCTTAAAGGCCTTGTCGGTAATCTTCTGCGCCATCCGCATCCGCTCCAACTCATAGGGCTCCTTTACGGCACGAAAAGCGGAAATCTTGTCATTGTAAGGCACCAGCTTCACATTCAGCTTTTCCTCATAGCTCTTAAATTCCGCAAGGGCCAGATAATTTTCCTCGCAGCCCAGCGTTGTGATGCCGAAGTCCTCAATGGCCTGATTGATGCGCTGGGAATAGGGGTTTTCCCGATTGATTTCCAGCACCTCGAATTCCTCTATTCCCCTCTGCGCCGCCTCGATATAGCGGCTGTCGGTAAAATAGCGGCAGCCCTTTCGGCTCACAACGGCAACGCCCTCGGCAATGTCGAAACGCGCCCCATAGTGCCGGCTGTACCGGCTGGTCAGCAGCAGGCCGTCCACCTCATCGCTGAGAATGGACAGATATTTATCAAGATTCGTCATTTGGATAGCCTCCTTTTTCTTGCCAAGAAGATGAACGGCAGCTCTAGCACATGGCGAAGCTTCAGCCAGAAGGTGTGATTATCAATGGACTTTACCAGAATCGACCGGACACCGCACCGGTTGGCACCCAGCGTGTCGGTATAGATTTGATCGCCAATCAGCACCGACTCTTCGGGTGACATTCCGAACTGCTCCATACATTTGCGAATCCCCTTGCGGCCGGGCTTGTGTGCGTGGGTGATGCAGTGCAGATGGTGCTTCTTGCAAAATTCCGGTGCCCGATTCTTCTTGGAATTGGATACCACGCAAACATAAATGCCGCAATCCCGCACCCACGCCAACCAGGCAGCCATCAGAGGTGTGGGGTCGTTGGTGGTGTAAGGAATAATGGTATTGTCAAAATCCAGCATCACCAGTCGGATGCCATGCTCCACAAAAAAGTCCGGATGGATATCGGTCAGCGCCGCCGCCCGATGCCTCGGAAGAAGTGAGAAGGACATATTCTCGCCCTCACTTTCATAAGATAAGCTGTATTATACCACGGAAAGGGGCGTTTGTCCATGTCCATCCCGTTATTTTTAGCCGCAACCGTTCAGGAGATTCGTGCAATTCCGGCCGGCGAGCGAAATATCGGCTGGATGTCCTGCCATTTCTCCCCCAACGATTCCGGTTTGGCCGACATTCCGTATGCACTGCCCCCGGATTCCATGCTGATTCTGGATGATCGAATCGCCATAACGAATCACAATCCGACTCTTGTTGCAGAGCAGCTTTCCCGTGCGGTCATAGAGCTGAAATGTAGCCATGTTCTTCTGGACTGGGAGCGTTCGGCCACGCCGGAATCCATCGAAATGCTCCGGCAAATTCTGCATAAGCTCCCCTGTCCCACAGGCGTTACCGCAAGCTTTTCCGAAGATCTATCATGCGCTGTGTTTTTGCCCCCGATTCCTCCGCACGTCCTGCCATCGGACTATCTAAAACAATGGCCTGGGCGAGAAATATGGCTGGAAGCAGCGCTAGACGGCTCGCTGGGGACGCTAACGACTGAGGGCTGCTCCTTTCAATCCGTCCCATTCCCAACACCTGCGGAGCCGGAGCATTTTTCAGAAAAGCTTCATTGTCATTACAGCATCACCGCCGATACCAATCAGGCGCAATTCCATTTCCGCCGCACCCGTGAGGATTTAGATAGCCTGCTTTCAGCTTGCGAGAAGCTGGGCGTGTCGCTGGCGGTAGGATTGTATCAGGAGCTGGGATAAGAAAATGGAGCCGTAACACGGCTCCACTACGTATCAAAATAGTAATGTTGTGCGGCAAATTATCGTTTAGCGTACTAAGAATACCACGTCATTGCGAGGGCCGCAGGCCCGTGGCAATCCGTTCTCTACACGTTGCTAATTAAGCGGATTGCCACGCCAGTGTGCGCACTGGCTCGCAATGACATGCGTTGTTTGTAGTGCTGTGCTTATTGCGCTAAACGATAATTTATAGCTCCTTGACTGTCTGGACGATTAGTGTATCCTCCTCCACTGTAAAGCGAATATCGAATCCGGCAAAGCTCAAGCCGTAAATCCGGCCGGGCTTGCGCTGGTATGAGGGACGAGGATCGTGAGAAAGCACCGCCTTTGCCGCCTCCCGTTTCTCCTCCGGCAACAGCATAAGCAGCGATTCCGGAAAGTCTACCCGTAGCAGAAAATCACCGGCGGTATCCGTAAAACCGCCCTTTGCTTCCGGATAGCTATCGCTATAAGGGATGTAGGGCTTGATGTCAAAAATCGGTGTTCCATCCATCAAATCCCCACCGGCCACGTGGATAACCGTCCCCACCTTCGTCTGCTCGATGCCCAGCAGCTTCACGCAGGACAGGCCCAGATTATTAGGCCGGAAGGGCGAACGAGTTGCGAACACGCCCATGCGCGTATTCCCCCCAAGACGGGGTGGGCGCACCGTAGGCGACCAATCCTCCCGCACTGCCTCGGAAAACTGCCAAATCAGCCACAGGTGGGAAAAGCCTTCCAGCCCCCGCAGCGTATCCGGATTCCGGAATTCCTCCTCAAACACAATGGTCGAGCGCAGCTGCTCCACCAGACCGCTCTGGCGGGGAATTCCAAATTTTGTTGGAAAATCGCTGCGCATATGGGCAATAGGCCGAATCATCACAGGTTCCATCTCAGCCCCTCACCTTCCGCATCAGGAACGTCATCGCAAAAATCAGCGCCAGAATCAGACTGATGGCCGCACCGGCGGAAGCGCCCCAGAAATAAGAAATCACCAAGCCCGCAACGCCTGCAAACAGCGCAAACAGCACCGCTAGCAGATGGTACTGCTTCAGATTTTTCGCCACATTCCGAGCCGAAGCCGCAGGTAGCACCAGCAAAGAATTGAGAATCAGCAGACCCACCGAGGAAATGGACAAGGTTACCACCACCGCAATGGCGGCGGTGAAAACGGTCTGGCTTAATCCCACAGGGATACCACGGGAGGATGCCAGTTGGGGATGGATGGCCGTCAAGGTCAGCCGGTTGGAGTAGATAACCCAAAACACCAACACAAACACCAGCACCAGTGCCAACATGCCGATTTCCGCCGGTGTCACAGACAGAATATCGCCAACCAAATACTTATTGTACTTGGTAAAGCTACCGCCGCCAAGCGTGGCAATGAAGATACCCAGCGCCACAGCCGTGCTGGAGAACACGCCAATCAGCGTATCCGCCGCCTGATTGCTACGGCTGCGGACAAAGGAAAACAACAGCGCAAACACCAGCGAAAACACTACGGCTACCCATGTAGGCGCCGCAATGCCGCAGATGCAGCCGATAGCGATACCGGTAAAGGCGGAATGGCCCAGTGCGTCAGAGAAGAAGCTCATTCTTCCGGTGACAATCATGGTGGACAGGATGCCGAACAGGGGCGCCATCA
Organism: Oscillospiraceae bacterium; assembly: GCA_015067605.1. Taxonomy (GTDB): domain Bacteria; phylum Bacillota; class Clostridia; order Oscillospirales; family Oscillospiraceae; genus Faecousia. The sequence continues at coordinate 2,073 of SVME01000059.1, read as the reverse complement.
GCAAAATGGCAAGCAATGCATTACGCATAAAGCCCCAGCGGAGCATCTCCAGCGGAATTCGGTCGCAAACCCAGTACCAAATGCTCATCGGACGGCACCTCCTTTGCGGTGGAAGGTTTCCTGAAAGGCCGCCGAGGACAAAACCTCTGCCGGCGTACCCTTGGCAAGGATTGTCCGATCCATCAGCACCACCTGATCCGCATAACGCTCCAGCATAGCGAAATCATGGGTAATCAACAGAATGGACAGGTCGTAAGTCTTGCGGATTTCATCCAGCATATCCATCAGCACACCCATACCCTCCACATCCACGCCGGACAGGGGCTCGTCCAGAATTAGTATATTGGGCAACGGCTCCAGCGCCAGCGCCAACAGCACCCGTTGCAGCTCGCCGCCGGAGAGGGTTCCAACCCGCTTGTCGATTAAATCCTCCCCGTGAACCCGTTCCAGACAATCCAGCACCTTGCTGCGCATGGCCTTAGACAGTCCCAGAAACGCCGGACGCTTGCTCATACAACAGGCGAATAAATCCGCCACGGAGATTGGGTCGCCGGAGTCAAAATTAGGGCTTTGGGGAACATAGCCGATGCGAGGTCGCCGCTCACGCTGACCGGGAGCGGAAAAAGCAATCACTCCATCGTAGTCGATTTGTCCCAGAATTGCTTTCAAAAATGTACTCTTACCAGCGCCGTTGGGGCCAATCAGCGCAACCATTTCACCACAGTGAACGTGCAAATCTACCCCATGGAGGATTTGATCCGCACCGATTTTGACGGAAAGATCCTTGACACGCAGGCAGCAGGAATCGCCGCAGCCGCCGCCATGAAAAAACAGTTTCATCCCAATGCCTCCTTAATGGTGTCGATGTTGCGACGCATTGCCGTAAAATAATCATCGCCGGCCATGGCCATATCCAGCGAATACACCGACGCACCGGTTTCACGGGCGATAATATCCGCTGCGGACACGCTGCCGTTGCACTCAGTAAAAATCGCCGGAAGGTCATGCGTGCGCACCAGCTCAATCAACTCAATCAGCTCCTGCGCAGATGCCTCACTGCCGGATTCCTCTTCGATTGCCTTGACAAGGTGCAAATCGAAAGCCTCCGCATAATAGGCAAAGCCGTCGTGGAAAGTAATCAGCTCCCGACAGGAAAGCTGCGCCAGCTGCTGCTCCCCATAAGCTTGTAGCGCATCCAAATCAGCCAGCAAACCGGACAGATTCATTTGGAAGGTATCCCGATGCTCCGGGAAGTATTTGCACAACCCCTGACAGATATTATCAGCCATGGTTTTCGCCTTTTCAGGTGACAACCAGATGTGAGGGTCCTGCTCATGGTTGTGACCGGCATGGCCATGGTCATCATGATGGCAGTGGACCGGTTCGATTCCGGCAGAGCTGTCGATAATCTGACCATCCGCCAGAATATCCGCCATAAAGTCCTCCAGTCCCATGCCGGACTGGACAATGACCTGTGCCCCCTCCGCCGCACGGACCTGGGATACATTCAAAGAGTAGTCGTGAAGACAGGACACGCTCTCCGTCACAAGACGGGTGACACGGATGCCTGTGTCCTGACACAACCGCAGTGTAAATTGATAAACCGGCAGTGTCGTCGCCGCAATTTCCGCTGTCGGCTCAGGGCTGCAGCCCCAGAGCATCGTAGCAAAAACCAGCGCCGCCAGAAGCAATGCTTTTATCCGCATGGTTATTCCACCTAATTCGTAAGATGGATATATTATATCATGCTTGTCAAGAAAGTGGGTAACTCCCCAGATTGATGACCGGCAGTCTCTGTGCCTCAAAAACGTTCATATCTTCATATCACCGCATCCTTTTGCGATATATCGCAATTATAGCGCAATCGCCCCAGCTTTGCGATATGCCCCACACGATTTATCGCAAATTTAGATAAAAAGAAAGTGCCATCCAACGACAGCACTTTCTATAAATCAATCCAACGGTTTCATTGTGGGGAAAAGTTTCTCCAACAATTCACACATCTTCATATTTCATCAAATCCTTTATTTTACTTGTTTTCCCGAACTTCATATCCATTCATATTACATCAGG
>SVME01000058.1 GCA_015067605.1 Oscillospiraceae bacterium | reverse complement strand
TCCTTAACGCTCATAATTGATGTAACATTACAGCAGGAGATTGCCACGGGCCTGCGGCCCTCGCAATGACATACGTTGCTTTTAGTTGGCTTGCTTACTAAAAGGGATAACCACAACAATAATTTACAATCCCTTTGCAAAATGTGAGGAATGTGGTATAATAACTGCAAATGACCTCAAGGAGGATAAACTATGCTGGATTTTGTACGCATCGCCTGCGCTGTGCCCCCCGTAAAGGTGGGCGATGTCAAAAAAAACGCTGCCGACATCTGCGGCTATATTGAAAAAGCGGATCTGCAGAAGGCGGATATCGTCCTGTTCCCCGAGCTGGCCCTGACCGGCTATACCTGCGGCGACCTGTTCTTCCAGGATACCTTGCACAACGCCGTTAAGGACGGCCTTGCACGGATTTTAGAATGTTCCAAAGCCCACCCCGACCTGACATCCGTGGTAGGCTTACCCCTTCGCCTGGGAGGGAAACTGTACAACTGCGCGGCCGTTATCTGCAATGGGAAAATTTGCGGCATCGTCCCCAAAACCCACATCCCCGGCAACGAGCGCCGCTGGTTCTCCTCCGGCCAAAACTTGGATAGTTACCTCAGCCTTGCAGATTTGATTCCCACCACAGAAGAGGCTCCTTGGCTCATTCTCGCCAACCCCAACCAAATCTACGATATTTGCGGCACCATGGTCGGCATCGAAATCTGCGAGGATTTGATGGCACCCCATTCCCCCTCCGTCCCTTTGGCCTTGAACGGTGCGGAAATCATTTTGAACCTGTCAGCTTCCAATGAAACTGTTGGCAAACGTGCCTATCGCAGAGATTTGGTCAGACTCCAATCCAATACTTGTAGCTGTGTATACGCTTTCTGCTCCGCAGGCTATACAGAATCCACCTCCGACCTTGTTCTTTCAGGACACAGCGTGATGGCGGAAAAGGGCAAGATTCTGGCAGAGAACGAAAACCTTATCGACACCGACTATATGCTGGTTCAGGATTTCGATATCGGTCGCATCAGAGCAGACCGACTGAGAAATCAGTATTTTTCCTACGCAAACACCGCCGAAACCGTGGTGGAACAAGTAAAACCAGGCACTCTCCGCTCCGACGGCAGCCTGTACCCGCTACGCAAGCTTCCATTCATCCCCTCCTCTAAAGCAGAGCGGGATGCACGTTGCATGGAAATTTTCAACCTGCAGGTAGCCGGTCTGAAACAGCGGCTTGCCACCATCGGTGCCAACGCCGTAATCGGCATCTCCGGCGGACTGGACTCCACTCTGGCACTGCTGGTGTCCGTGGAAGCCATGCGCCAGCTGGGCCGCCCCCTGACGGATGTGTACGGCGTGACTATGCCCTGCTTCGGCACCTCCGACCGCACCTACAACAATTCTTGGGAGCTGATGCGCAAGTTGGGCATCTCCCCCAAGGAAATCTCCATCAGGAACGCCGTAACCGGCCACTTCGAGGACATCGGCCACGATATTAATATCCACAACGCCACCTACGAAAACGCCCAAGCCCGGGAGCGCACCCAGATCCTCATGGACTACGCCAGCGTGGTAGGGGGCATCGTGGTGGGCACCGGCGACCTCAGCGAACTGGCGCTGGGCTGGTGTACCTACAACGGCGACCACATGAGTATGTACAGCGTCAACGGCTCCATCCCCAAGACGCTGATTCGCTGGATGATTGAAGCCATCGCCGCCCAGCCGGATTTTGTCGCCGCTAAGGACGTGCTGATGGACATTCTGGACACCCCCATCAGCCCCGAGCTGCTGCCACCGGACGCAGAGGGCAAAATCGCCCAAAAGACGGAGGATTTGGTTGGCCCCTACGCCCTCCACGATTTCTTCCTGTTCTACGCCCTGCGCTATGGCTTTACCCCCACCAAAATTTTCACCTTGGCACAGCGTGCCTTTGCAGATGATTTTGACGACGAAACCATCAAGAAATGGCTGAAAAATTTCTATCGCCGTTTCTTTACCCAGCAGTTCAAGCGCAACTGCCAGCCGGACGGCGTGAAGGTCGGCTCCGTGGGCCTTGGCCCCCGTGGCGATTGGCAAATGCCCTCCGACGCCTCCGCCCGCATCTGGCTGGAGGAAGCGGAACAGCTGTAAAAATACTCCCGTTCCATGTTCGGAACGGGAGTATTTTTAATCAATTACCTGCGAAAATATTCTGCAGAATTTCTCTATTTTTCTGGAAATCGATGTTGTACTGGAACCAGCCCTTCAGGCCCTCACGGACTCGCACGTTACCGCCCTTGAAGGTGCCGTGAGCCGGAATCTGCTGGGTGTTGATGGTGGCACCGGCCACCATGGGGAACACCTCATAGGAAAGATTCCAAATATCGCTCTTTTCCATATTGGTGGTCACCAGCGGCAAAATATCCTCCAGCAGCCCAATCATCTCCAGCAGCTCCTTGCTCTTGTATTCATTGAGCAGGGACATCAGCACCGTCCGCTGACGCTCCGCACGGGCATAGTCGCTGTCGATGTAGCGGATACGGGAGTAGGCCAGCGCCTGCTTGCCGTTCAGATGGTTCATGCCGGCCTTCAAATCTCCACCAGCCCCCATGCCCTTCATGGTGGCAACTTCCTTCTGTGTCAGCTCGATGTCCACGCCGCCCAGCAGGTCGATTAGATCCATAAACCGGTTGAAGTCCACTTCCAGATTGCCATCCACCCGCACCCCGTAATTGACCCACAGAGTTTCATTCAGCAGTGAGAAGCCGCCGTACTGGAAAGCGTGGCACAGCTTATGAGCCTTGTAGCCGGGAATCTGCACATATGCGTCACGCATAAAGGACGTAAAGGTGATGGTGTTCTTGTCCTTGTTGACGGTCAGCAGAATCATGCTGTCAGAGCGGGCTCGCTTCTCGCCCCGCCGGTCCTGACCAATCAGCAAAATATTGATAATATCGCCGGTGACGCTGCCCTCCGGCATCGGCTCAGCAGAGATTCCAGGATCCTTCTGAATTTCCTGCTCCAGCTCTTCAATGGAGGGCATAGAGTCCAAATCTTCATCGTCACCAACGGGGACGTAATCCGGATTCTCCTGCTCCAACTGTTCCACTTCCTCCGAGGAGAGGGTATAGTCAGGTGTAGTATCATAGTTGATTTGGTTCAACAAATGGTTCACCCATAGAAAAATACCCACAGCCGCAATAATGGTAAGCGAAAGAATTACGATAAGGGTAATGAGCAAAACCTTTTTCCACGTTTTCATTTTTTTCTTTTTGGGCTTCTTGGACTCCGGAACGGTTTCCTTCGGCGTATCCGGTTCCTGAGGCTCTAAGACATCAAGTTCCTCAGACATAATGATTCCCTCCACGATAAATCTACCGCCATTTTATCACAGAAATCCCCATAGTCAAGAATATCCACAAAACCTTCACAGAAAATTTGCAAAACCGCCTGTGGACAAACGGCAGCGAATATGGTATATTGTATGGTAACATATCATGTCTGGGAGTATAGTCTTCCGGCGAAGAGAGGAAGCGAAGAAAAATGGGCAAACTGATAGTTATCGAGGGCACGGACGGATCCGGCAAGTCCACCCAGTTCAGCCTACTGACCCAGCGACTGGAATCCGAGGAGCGAGCATTCCGCCGACTGGTATTCCCCCGCTATTCCGAACCCAGCTCCGCGCTGATTCGGATGTATCTGGGAGGCGAATTTGGCACGGATCCCAAGGCCGTCAACAGCTACGCCGCCTCCGCCTTCTACGCAGTGGATCGCTACGCTTCCTACAAGCAGGACTGGGAAAAATACTACGCAGAAGGGGGCGTGCTGGTGTCCGACCGGTACACCACCTCCAACGCTGTCCATCAGGCCTCCAAGGAGCCACCGGAGAACCGGGAAGCCTTCCTGAAATGGCTCTATGACTTCGAATACAATCTGCTGGGTCTGCCCAAGCCGGATTTGACCATTTATCTGGATGTGACCACCGACTGCACCGAGAAGCTCATGCGCCACCGAGAGCAGGAAACCAATACCAAGGCGGATATCCACGAGCAGGACATGAATTATCTGGCCACCTGCCGTCAGGCCGGCCGGGAGGCCGCCGCCTATTCCGGCTGGACGGTCATCCAGTGCGTCCGTGACGGTGCCATGCGCTCCGTAGAAGATATTCACCAAGAGATTTACGCTAAAATCATCAAGCTGCTGGAGGAATAACTATGGTATATGTATTACTCGGCACCGGCTTCGAAGAAATGGAGGCCGTTGCTCCCATCGATTTGCTTCGTCGAGCCGGCATTCCGGTGGTCACCGTGGGTGTGGACAGCAAAACTGTTGCCGGCAGCCACGGCATCCGCATCGAAGCAGATATCGAAATCGGTCAGATGGATCTGACCGCTATGGATATGATTATGCTCCCCGGCGGACTAGGCGGTGTAGCGACTGCTCGGAGTAGTCAGGCCGCACTGGATGCCCTACGTTTTGCTTGGGAGAATGATAAATATGTAGCCGCCATTTGTGCCGGCCCTACGGTGCTGGCGGATTTGGGTATCACCAACGGCAGAAAGGCCACCTGCTACCCCGGCTGCGAAAGTGGCATGGGCGCTGCGGAAATGGTCGCCGACGCTGCCTGCGTAGCGGACGGCAAACTGATTACCGGCACCTCTGCCGGCTGTGCCATCCCCTTCGGTTTGAAGCTGATTGAAGCTTTGAAGGGTAGCGAAGCAGCCCAGCGCATCGCCAACCAAATCGTGATTCGTTAAGGAGGGAACCTCATGGACGAAAACAGACCCGACCATACGCCGCAGGAGCCTCTGCTGCATCCCGACACCGGCTCCATACCGGCACTGGATGCCCAGTGGGATGGGGAATCGGCAGCCTTGACTCCGCTGGAGGAGATTGGCGCTGACGAGCAGGCCATCGCCTCCATCGGCCTGACCCATCCGGATGATTTGGAGCTGGAAAAGATTATTTTGGAAACCAAAAGCGACAGCTGGCTGTCGGAGCCGGGTAATACCGGAGCCGCCATATTCACGCCGGACGACCTGCCTACCACCGAGGAGGTGCCAGCGGAGCCCACCACCGAGGATGCTTTTAAGGACGATGAATTCCGTGCCGCCTTTGGCGAGGGTGACAGCCTGAATCAAGTGTTCAGCGTCGAGGAGGGGCCAGAGCCCCCAGTTACCGGGCAGTCGCCAAATATCGGAGAAGAAACCCCGCCCGCCGACCCACTGGAGAAAGGCCGCCCCAAGCGCAAGCAGGGCTATGGCCTGCTGGGCATCCCCCATCTGGCCGCCACCGCAATCTGGCTTCTGATTATCGTTGGCATCGGCGTGACCATCGGCCGGATGGTCTGGCTGTGTGCGTCAGACGTGCTGGCACTGGGCCGCGATCCTGTCACCGCCACCATCACCATCGAGCGGGGCGATACCGCCGATGATGTGGCTGAAAAGCTGAAGGATGCGGGATTGATTCGCTATACCGCACTATTCAAATTCTACGCTGACTTTACCGATGCCAAATTCATCCCCGGTGTGTACAGCGTCAACCCTCCCGAGGCTGAGGATCGTACCGTTGTCTACGACTATATGGCACTGGTGGATCTGATGTCCCCCCATCAGGCAGGGCAAAGCGTGGTTGAGGATCTGCGTATCCCCGAGGGCTATACCTGCGCCCAGATCTTCCAGCTATTGGAGGAGAACAACGTCTGTACCGTTGCGGAACTGGAGGCGTATGTTAGCAACATCAATAACACCGACCCCGAAAAGGCCACCGAGCTGAAGGAATACTGGTTCCTGGACGGTGTCCAGTGGGGCCATAAGTATTCGCTGGAGGGCTACCTGTTCCCCAACACCTACGACTTCTACGAGAACGACGACCCCCAGCGTGTCATCGAAAAGATGCTGGATTCCTTCAATGCCAACTTCAACGATGTGATGAAGGAGAAGCTCCAGACCCTGACGGAGCAGAACGGTTATACCATTCGGGAGGTCATCATCATCGCCTCCATGATTGAAAAGGAAACTGCCAACGAGCTGGAGAGCTTCGATGTTTCCTCCGTCATCTATAACCGTCTGAACAATCCCGGCGAGTACCCCTACCTGAACATCGATGCCACCATCGTCTATGCTCTGGGAGGCAAGTCGGATTTGACCGCTGAGGATTTGAAGGTCGACAGCCCCTACAACACCTATACCAACAAGGGTCTGCCTCCCGGACCCATCGCCAGCCCCAGCCAGAACAGCATCGGTGCGGCGCTGGATCCCAACGACACCGACTACCACTACTACGCCTATGACCCCTCCACCGCAGAGCACCACTTCTCCAAGACCTACAAGGAGCATCTGGCATTCCTTGAAACACTGGAGGACAACGCATGAGCAAGCTGGAGCTGTTGAGCCCCGCCGGAGATATGGAGCGGCTCAAAATGTCCGTGCTGTACGGTGCGGACGCAGTGTACCTTGCGGGAACCGATTTTGGAATGCGCTCCTTCGCCGGAAATTTCTCGGCGGAGGAGCTTCCTCAGGCAGTGGCCTTTGCCCACAGCCATGGGGTCAAGGTTCACGTCACCGTCAACACCATGCCCCGCAACGAGGAGGTGGCACAGCTGCCTGCCTATCTGGAGCGACTGGAGGATGCGGGGGTGGACGCACTGATTCTGGCAGATCTGGGTGCCTTCACGCTGGCGGGGAAATACGCCCCACGGTGTGAGCGGCACATCTCCACCCAGCAGTCCATCGCCAACTACGAATGTGCAACCGCATGGTACGATTTAGGCGCAAAACGAGTGGTTTTAGCCAGAGAATTGAGCCTTTCGGAGATAATCGGCATCCGTGAAAAATGTCCGAAAGCGTTGGAAATTGAAACTTTCGGTCACGGAGCCATGTGCGTCAGCTACTCCGGCCGGTGCCTGCTGAGCAATTACATGACTGGTCGGGACTCCAACCGTGGTGCCTGCGCCCAGCCCTGCCGGTACAAATACGCCTTGATGGAAGAAAAGCGTCCCGGGGAGTATTTCCCAGTTTTTGAGGACGAAAAAGGCACATATATCCTCAATTCCAGAGATATGTGTACAATTGACCACCTGAAAGAGCTGATGGATGCGGGCATCGATTGCATCAAGATCGAGGGTCGTGCAAAATCTGCCTACTACGCCGCCATCGTCACCGGTGCTTACCGGCATTGCATTGATGACATCTGCGCCGGACGGGAAATCGACAAAATCTGGCGTGACGAAGTAGACCACGTTTCCCATCGGGTCTACTCCACCGGCTTCTATTTCGGCCATCCAGGACAATATACCGCCGATTCCCGCTATATTCGACAATGGCAGGTCTGCGCCATCGTAACGGAATGTGACGAAACAGGTCTGGCCCGTTGCAGCCTGCGCAACAAATTCCACGAGGGCGACCAACTGGAGGTGGTCGGACCGGATTTGCGTCCCTTCCCCATCACCGCCCGGAATATGACCGACCTCAACGGTATTCCCCTGCCGGAGCCTCGGACACCGCAGATGGAATTCTGCCTCCCGCTGCCCCATCCGGTGCCCCCCTATTCCATCCTCCGCCGCAGCGTGGAGCTTTCCGCAAAATAAGCACAAAGCGCCAATTTCCTGTGGGAAATTGGCGCTTTCGCACATCAAAAAAAAGCGATGATTGTAATAAATTATCGTTTAGTACACTAAGCGCCGCAGGCGCTATACCTTCCCCCGAGGGGAAGGTGGGCCGCCTTTAGGCGACTCGGAAGAGGAATGGCGAAACCTAAAAAGCTGGTAATAGGTCTGATGCAGAGAGAAAGCCATAACGATTCCGCCCGCATTCCACTTCCGCCCCCTTCGGGGGCACCTTCTCCCCGGGAGAAGGGATTGCAGCTGCGCCGCCACTCCTACGCCAAACGATAGCTTAACGTCATTTATCCGCAGACGGGAATCAACAACATTCGATCCTCCGGCGGCTCCTGCTCCAGATGGTTGGCCGACCGGATGGCATCCACCGTGGATCTGCTGGCCTTGGCCAGCTCCCAGAGGGTAGCGTTGCCGGCTTTACGCAGAATCACAGAGGGTCTAAGCCCATCGGGCACCGTTTTCTCCCCCAGCTCCAGCCCCTTGACCATGGGCATCCGCTGCTGGGGCACCGTCAAAACCTGACCGGTAACATCCATTTCAATGGTCATATCATCCCCAATTTTCGCTTCTGGCGTAGACATATCAACGATTTGGGCCAGCACCGCCGCATCCTCGCTGACCGGCAGCTCCCAAACATGGCTCCACTGGCCGCTGCAGCTTCGCAGCTGTCCCTCCGGATCCATGTACAGCGCACCCATATGCCCCGTCAGCTCCAGCTCCACCAGTCCACCGGCTCGCCGGACACGGGGTTGCTCCCCTCCAGCCCACAGGTCAACCACCCGTCTGGCCTCCACCGGCAGCTGCACCTGACAGCGCAGCGTATTCCGACACCGATCCAACTCCATGGGCAGCATGGCCCCGTCCATCATCGGCGTCACCTGCCGGCTCAGGCTGTACGCATCCTCCACCAGCTCCAGCAGCTCCTGCTCCCACACCACATATTGAGCAACCAAGCCGCATTTGAGCAGCATTTTCCCCTCCGTCAACTCCGGCTCCAGACCGGTGACCGCCATCATGGCACAGACGCTGGCATCCTTGCCGTAGTCGTTATCCAGCTCCGTAAACTGGGAGAAAGGCAGCGACTGATCCACAGTATGCAGCTGCCCCTGCGAATCTTCATACAGCATATGCACCAGCGCATCCCCACGGAACACCGCCTTATCCCCCAGCACCTTCTGCTCCGACAGGTCGCAATCCACGGAAAGGGCGCAGATTCGTCCGGCCTCCTCCGGCAGCTCTATCTCTTCCTCCATCTGAAAATTCTTTTCTCCGGCCTCCTTGGGCAGCATGGCCGGATAGGAATTGCGCAGCAGCTGCACATCCGGATCCATTTCGCCGGGAACATAGATTTCCGTATCCCATGGTTCCAGCGCCTCGGCCAGCAAACTCAAATCCGCCCGAACCATCAGCTTTCGAGCGGAAACGCAGCGAGCCTCCACATTTCGCAACTGCCAGTCGGCCCGAATTGTCCCCTCCCGCTGGGAATCGGACATAGGCCACTTTGCTTGCACCGGAATCCACGTTTCCACACACCGTGGGCCATCCCCGTCCGCCGGCGCGTACAGCACCCAGACCATGACGCCGCCACTAATCCCAACACTGTCCCCAGACCATTCCTTGCCCCGCATGACCCACTGCCCCCGTGCCGACAGCACGGTGCCGATATCCGGCAGCTCGTCACTCAGACGCAGCTCCTGCGTAAACTCCCGATTCTGGGGCTGCCATAGGTTTCGGCGAAGGCAGGAAATCATTTTTTGCTCAAATTCCATATTGATCCTCCTTGTCCTGCAGTCATAGTTCATTGTATTCTCTCAGGGACAGGTTTATGCCACTATTTTTTCTGCAGGAGGTACAAGCCCGCTGCCACCAGCCCAATGCCCAGTACCCAGCGCATGAATTTCGTATCAATCCAGCCGCACACCAGCAGCCCCGCTCCAAAGGCCAGCAGCGCCACCGCCAAAAGCTGATTCCGTCGGCACATAAAAACACCCCCTGCAAAACGCTATGCAGGGGGTGTATTCATTATGAAGCATCCATCACTTCTTTGCAGGCGTTGAGTACCTGAGAGATGACCGGTACGCAGGCGTGACGACCATAGCCGCCCTCCTCCACCACAACCATGAAGGCCAGCGGATATTTTTCGTCGGTGACGAAGCCAGCAAACAGAGCATTGGAATCCTTAGTATCAGACTGGGCAGTGCCCGACTTGGCACAAACCGTCAAATCCGGAAAATTGTCCACGCCGTATTTCACTTCCACATTGTGACGCATCATGGCCTGCAGCTCCTGGGCGATTTCCGCCGGCATGATGGCATCGGCGGTGACGGTTTCGGCGGCGTAAGTCACATCATCGCCGCAGGTCACCTTGGACACGATATAGGGCTGTACCGAGCTGCCCCCATTGGCGATGGCACCCATGAAGGTCATATAGGCGCAAGGATTCACCTGATTCTTATGCTGGCCAATACCGCTCCATGCAATCTGGTTCTTACCCGCATTTTCCACGGTGAAATTGCCAGCCTTGGTGGTAATTCCGTCGAACTGAACACTGTTCAGAACCTGATATTTTTCCACATATTTCGTCAGGATTTCCGGCCCAAGCTGCTCCACAATCGACGCATAGGCGCAGTTGCAGGACTGGGCCATGGCATCGTAAAGCGACAGCTTGCCATGGACGTTTTCACAGGTGACAGGATCCGACTTATCGCTAAAGGAATAGGTGCCGGTGCAGCGGAAGGTCTGCTCCCGAATGTCGGGGATTTCCTCCAGCGCCGCCGCCGTGGTAACAATCTTAAAAATCGAACCGGGCGTATATTTAGATTGGGTAAACCGGTTCACATAGATGCCGTTCTGAGGATCATCAGGGGGGCTTTCGGGATCGAAGGTTGGAGTGGTCACCGCGCAGAGAATCTCGCCGGTCTTATAATTATAGACCGCCACCGTTCCTGCCCGATCTCCCATGGCCTCCAGCGCCGCCAGCTGCACCTTGGCGGAAACCGTCAAGCTGGCTTGTCCGGAGCCACCGTAGGAGTACAGACCGTTGACGGGGTCGAAGCCCACAATTTCCTCCGCATAGGTGGAAACCGCCGGAGCGCTGATATTGCCCTGCTGGTCGCCAACCCAGTGGAGCATCGCCTGCCGCAGCTCCGGAATGGAGGAATAGACACGCCCATCGTTAGTATCCAGCAGCAGCGCCCCATCCCGATCCGTAATCACACCGCAGCCGATATTGGGCTTGACGCCCTCGGCGGGACTACCGCCGTTATACACATGGGGGCTGCCCTCAGTCATGACCCATTTGTCTGCGTTCATGAAGTACTCCACCAGAAAGAACACCAGTCCTCCCAGCATCAGCGCCACCACCACAAGCATAGCAATGGAGCGTTGGGCAATTCTATTCATGCCGCTTCCTCCTTTCCGCAGTGGTCACCGCAAAGCTGGCAAACTGCCGTGTATCCGCCGCCTTCACGAAAGCCAGCAGACCCCATGTACACATCATACTGGAGCCGCCGTTGGACACAAAGGGCAGCGTCACGCCGGTCAGGGGCAGCACATCCAGCGTGCCCAGCACGTTGAACATCATCTGCACCACCAGAATCACGCCAGCTGTGCAAGCACCGATGGTATAAAAACTGCTGCGGCTGACACCGGAGCTTCGGGCGGCGAACAGTGCCAGTGCCACCACCATCAGCACCAAAATAATCGGCACCAGCAGTCCCCACTCCTCCGCCACCGTAGCGAACACCATATCAGAGTCCGCTGCGAACACCGGCTTGGGGTAGCCCTCGTTGATACCAAGGCCAAACAAACCGCCGGAGGCAATCCGCATCAGCGCCTGGGTCTGCTGATAGCCGGCACCCAGAGGATCCTCCCAAATATGCCGCCAAGAGGCGAACCGCTGGAGAGCATGGGGCGCCATTCTCAAAAGAATCACACCGGCAAAGCCCAGCGCCGTAATGGCCAGACCCACGGTGCCCACGCTGCCCGAACGCATATAGGCAATCATCAAAAAGGCGCAGAAGAACACCAGCGCCGTGCCAA
>SVME01000057.1 GCA_015067605.1 Oscillospiraceae bacterium | reverse complement strand
TGCGCCAAGTGCTACGGCATGAACCTGGCCACCTCCAAAGAAGTGGATCTGGGCGAGGCCGTCGGTATCATTGCTGCACAGTCCATTGGTGAGCCTGGTACTCAGCTGACCATGCGTACCTTCCACTCCGGCGGCGTTGCGGGTGACGATATCACTCAGGGTCTGCCCAGAGTTGAAGAGCTGTTCGAGGCACGCCGTCCCAAGAAGATGGCTCAGATTTCTGAGATTACAGGCACTGTGTCCATTGACGATACCCACCGTACCGCTCTGCGTAACATCACTGTTACCGCTGAGGATGGCGAGGTAAAGATTTATCAGGTGCCTTACTCTGTGGGCCTGAAGGTTCAGCATGGTAAGAAGGTGATGAAGGGCGAGCCCATCACCGATGGCGCGCTGTATCCGCAGGATGTCCTGCGTATCTCCGGCGTGGAGGCTGTGCAGGATTATCTGGTGCAGTCCGTTCAGGCTGTGTATCGCCAGCAAGGCGTTGAAATCAACGATAAGCACATTGAGGTCATCATTCGTCAGATGATGCGCAAGGTGCGCATTGAGGAGCCTGGTGATTCCTGCCTGCTGACCGGTACTGTGGTTGATACCTTCGAGTTCGAGGATGCCAACGCTGCTGTTCAGGCTCGGATTGATGCCGGCGAAACTGATTTGAAGCTGGCTACTGCTTCCGCTATGCTGCTTGGTATCACCAAGGCTGCTCTGGCTACGGATTCCTTCCTGTCTGCCGCCTCCTTCCAGGAGACCACGAAGGTTCTGACCGATGCCGCTATTAAGGGTAAGGTTGACCATCTGGTTGGTCTGAAGGAGAACGTGCTGATTGGTAAGCTGATTCCTGCCGGTTCCGGCATGATGGCCTATCGGGATTACAAGCCCGGTATCACCCCTCCTGCCAGACTGACTGAGGATTTCGCTGAGCAAATGTAATAGGTCAAACGGCCGTCATCGCAAGATGACGGCCGTTTCAGCGTCTAAATACTTTATTTGATGTAAGATTTCTTCTACGGAACGTGTCTATATAGGTGAGGGGGTAAACAGCCATGGTAGAGCGAGACGGCCGACGACTCTATCTGGACTGGGGTGAACCGACTTCTCAATCAGCACGATGGGACATAATGCGTCATCTTGCCCAATCGTAAGGCATCATTTTGTATGTACTCTTCAACAAAAGTTCTTTACAAAGGAAAATGGTTATGGTATAATCTGCATAGAATGACACGCGAGTGTCAAAAAAATTATATGTATCGGAAGGAGAAAACATGAAAAAGCGTATCTTTGGTATTCTGTTGGCTATTCTCATGCTCGCTTCTCTGGTCATCGGCGCTATCCCCGCCCTGGCCGCTGAGGACGAGGTCACCATCAGATTCCACTACAAGCGCCCCGAAGGCGACTACGAAGGCTGGGAAATGTGGCTGTGGGATATGGACGGCATCACTGCCCTGGAGCCCCCCTATGAACTGGTTGTAAACGGCGACGAGGCTGTTTGCGAGTTCAAGGTCAAGACCGGCACCTGTAAGATCGGTTACATCGTTCGCTACGGCGAATGGGAAAAGAAGGATGTGGACTACGACCAGCACATCAACATCACCGGCGTTCTGTCCGGCACCGTTGATTTCTATGTCGAGTCCGGCAAGGCCACTCAGGCCAGCGCCAGCGCAATCCCCACCCGTGAGGCTCTGCAGGAGGCCGGCAATCTGGTTCTGGGCGACGATGTCGAGACCGGTATCGTGATTACCGCCAGCCAGTACAAGGAAAAGAACCGTGATGGCGAGCCCGAAATCACCCTGCAGCTGTCCAGCAAGCTGGAAGAGGACGCAGTGGTTGACGAAACCACCTTCGTGGTCGGCAACAGCGACGGCAACGTTTCCATCAAGAACATCCGTTACGCTGGCCAGTACGTCTACCTGGTTCTGGATGAGACTCTGGATCTGAGCCGTGGTTACAACATCACCTTCAGAGAGCGTAACTACGCCGTTTCCATGCCCGACTACTATTCCAACGAAAAGTTCGAGGAGCAGTACACCTACACCGGCAACGATCTGGGTGCTACCTACTCCAAGGACAAGACCACCCTGCGTGTCTGGGCTCCCACTGCGGTGGATGTGTCCGTGAACCTGTACAAGAACGGCAACATCGCTATCGATACCGCTCCTTATGAGACTGTTTACATGACCGAGGATGTCAATGGCACCTGGGTTGCCACTCTGGAAGGCGACATGAACGGTGTTTACTACACCTATCTGGTCACAACCGACACTGCCACCAATGAGGCTCCCGATCCCTACGCCCGCACCACCGGTGTCAACGGCAAGCGCTCCATGATTATCGATCTGGCCGCTACCAATCCCGAGGGCTGGGCTGACGACAAGAACCCCCATGCTGGTGAGAACTTCACCGATGCCGTTATCTACGAGCTGCACGTTCGTGACCTGTCCTCCGATTCCAGCTCCGGCATCAGCGCCGCCAACGTTGGCAAGTTCCTGGGCGTTATTGAGCGCGGCACCAAGACCCCCGGCGGCAAGCCCACCGGTCTGGATCACATTGTTGATTTGGATGTTACTCACGTCCACCTGCTGCCCGTCTACGACTTTGGTTCCGTTGACGAGACCAAGCTGGACGATCCCGAGGCCAACCACTTCAACTGGGGCTACGATCCCGTGAACTACAACGTTCCCGAGGGCTCCTACTCCTCCAATCCCGAGGATGGCGCTGTCCGCGTCAGCGAGATGAAGCAGATGGTCAAGGGCCTGCACGAGGCCGGCCTGAGCGTCATCATGGACGTCGTTTACAACCACGTTTACGATTCCATGGGCTTCAGCTTCAACAAGATTGTTCCCGGCTACTTTAGCCGTCCCAACTCCAACGGCTCCGGCTGCGGCAACGATACCGCTTCCGAGCGTGTGATGGTCAGTAAGTACATCGTTGACTCCGTCAACTACTGGGCTGACGAGTATCACATCGACGGCTTCCGTTTTGACCTGGTCGGCCTGATTGACACCGACACCATCAACAACATCATGACCACCGTTAAGGCAAAGCACCCCGACGTGGTCTTCTACGGCGAAGGCTGGACCATGGGTACCGCCACCACCAAGAGCGGCGTGACTCTGTGTACTCAGACCAACTCCCAGAAGGTTCCCGGTTTCGCTTTCTTCAGCGACACCATCCGTAACCTGATTAAGGGCGGCACCTACGGCGGCGTCAATGCTGGCTTCATCTCCGGCGGTACCGCTTCCAAGGCTGAGCTGCTGGCTTGCTTCACCGGTATGCCCGGCTGGTGCAAGACCCCCACTCAGTCCATCAACTACATCTCCTGCCACGATAACAACACTCTGTACGACCACATCACGATGGTCACTCCCTCCGCTACTGAGGAGCAGAGAATCTCCATGAACAAGCTGGGTGCTGCTTTCTACATGAGCGCTCAGGGTATCCCCTTCTTCCAGGCTGGTGAGGAAATCCTCCGCTCCAAGCCCGATGAGAAGGGCGCTGGCGGCTTCAATGAGAACTCCTACAACGCTGGCGACGAAGTTAACTCCATCAAGTGGAGCACTCTGGATGACGACACCTATCAGGCCGTCTACCAGTACTACAAGGGCCTGATTGCCTTCCGTAAGGCTCATCCCGCTCTGCGTATGACCGATGCCAATGCTGTCAACTCCAGCGTTTCTCAGATCGACATCGCTAACAACAAGGTCGCTGCTTACACCATTAAGGGTGGTCAGGAAGGCGAGTCTGCTAAGAACCTGTGCTTCATCTTCAACGCTGACCAGAATGCTGCCAACGTTACTCTGCCCGAGGGCGATTGGAACATCTATGTCAACGGTGAGAAGGCTGGTACCGAGATTCTGGGCACCGCTAACGGTTCCGTCAGCGTTGACGGACTGAGCGCTCTGATTCTGGTTCAGGAAGACGCTAAGCCTGATCCCAAGCCCGTTCCTCAGCCTGAAAAGGTTACCACCGACGGCGACAACAAGGATGCTTCCGGCAGCGATTGGCTGGTGCCCTGCATCATCGTTTCCGTCATCGCTGTTGCTGTTATCGCTGGCTGTGTCTTCGTCATCATGAAGAAGAAGCAGTAATTCCACGATAAACAATAGTATTACTAATCAATTTGGCGTGCCGCTTATGCGGCACGCCATTTTTGCTGCAGGGAAAGTAAAATATGTTGTTCGATAAGAAAAACGACCAGCATGTTGCTGGTCGTTTTGGTCAGTAAATGGTGTGGTAGGCGTTCATGTGGTCAAAATCCTGCAGCACAAGCTGATCCATGTGCAATTCCAACCGCAAATCCACCGGACCGACTGCTTGACGTAGTGTGCGGGTGTCCTCATAAATGCCGGGGCGGAAATAAGCCATGGTGATATGGGGGGTCAGAGCGTAGGGCAGGGGATTGATTTTCTGAAAACGCTCATAAAGATTGTCTAGCTGTGCCCATGCTTCATCATTCTCCGGCTCTAATCCCAGCACAATGCTAGTGGATACCATGTTGAAAGTCCAAGTAGCCTTCATGGGAATGGGTGTAAGATTCAAAGTCCGGATTTCGTCCAGCGCTTCTCTGGCCTCCTGCTCCATCCGTGTCCTCTGGGGTAGCGTTTTGCTGTTAGCCAAATCGTGGAGGGTCATGTGGAAGGTGGACATTTCTAAAGGCTGTGCCAGCATAAAACCACAGGCGTTGTGTAGCGCAAGCTGCACCTGATGAAGGGTAGTCTTAGTGTCCTCATCCAACAGAAAAACCACGGTGTTTCCGGAGAATGGGAGAAGGTTGCCGACTGCGTCTACTTTCTCAGCCAGTCCACCGGAAGTGGTCAGCACCTCTGGAATTGAATCGGGATAGTAGTCCGATAAGATGTTTATCATACCTTATCAATGGCCTGTTTCAGATCCGCAATCAAGTCCTCGGCATTTTCCAGACCGCAGGATAGACGAATCAAATCTGCGCCAACGCCAGCGGCTTCCAACTGCTCATCGGTCATCTGGCGGTGGGTAGCGCTGGCCGGATGCAGGCAGCAGGTACGGGAATCGGCAACGTGGGTTTCGATGGAACCCAACTGCATATTCTTCATAAATACTTCCGCAGCGGTACGTCCGCCCTTCAGACCGAAGGAAATGACGCCGCAGGAGCCGTTGGGCAGATACTTTTGAGCCAGCTCGTAGTACTTATCGCCCTTCAGACCGCAGTACTTGACCCATGCAACCTTCTCATTGCTCTGGAGGAACTCGGCAATCTTCTGAGCGTTGGCGCAGTGCTGACGCATCCGGAAGGGCAGACTCTCCAGACCCAGATTCAGATAATAGGCGCTCTGGGGGGATTGGACGCAGCCCAAGTCACGCATCAACTGAGCGGTGCACTTGGTAATATAGGCACCTTCCAAACCGAAACGCTCGGTGTAGGTCACACCGTGGTAGCTGTCGTCAGGGGTGCACAGACCGGGGAACTTGTCGGGATACTTGGTCCAGTCGAACTTGCCGCTGTCCACAATGCAGCCACCGACAGCGCTGGCGTGACCGTCCATATACTTGGTGGTGGAGTGGGTGACGATATCAGCGCCCCACTCAAAGGGACGGCAGTTAACGGGGGTGGCGAAGGTGTTGTCGATAATCAGGGGCACGCCGTGGGCGTGGGCCACCTTGGCAAACTTTTCGATATCCAGCACGTTCAGCGCGGGATTGGCGATGGTTTCACCGAAAACAGCCTTAGTGTTGGGCTTGAAGGCAGCGTTCAGCTCCTCCTCGGTGGCATCGGGGCTGACGAAGGTAAAATCGATGCCCATCCGGCGCATGGTCACGTTGAACAGGTTGAAGCTGCCGCCGTAGATGGCAGAGCTGGACACAACGTGGTCACCGGCGGAGGCGATGTTGAAAATAGCAAAGAAGGACGCAGCCTGACCGGAGCTGGTCAGCATAGCGGCGGTGCCGCCCTCCAGAGCTGCGATTTTTGCGGCCACAGCGTCACAGGTGGGGTTGGCCAGACGGGAATAGAAATAACCCGATGCCTCCAAGTCGAACAGCTTGCCCATATCCTCAGAGGTAGCGTACTTAAAGGTAGTACTCTGGTAGATGGGAATCTGACGGGGCTCGCCGTTTTTGGGGCTGTAGCCCGCCTGAATACAAAGGGTCTCGATATTTTGGTTCATGGGAATCACCTCATAGATTGAATACAAAATTATGGATCATAAATCATCGTTTAGCGGCGCACTACAGTCACGCATGTCATTCTGAGCGAAGGGCAAAGCCCGACGTCGAAGAATCCGTCCTGAAACGATAAACTTTAGGAAGTGGATCCTTCGACTCGCTAACGCTCGCTCAGGATGACAACACTGGAGGGTTACTTCGTTAAACGATAATTTACAGTATTGTACCCCGAATGGGGCAGTTTGTCAACTTATCTTGGCTCACTGCGGAAGGGAGGGTCTGCTGGGTAGATGCCTTGGAGCTTCTGCATGGTGCGACTCACCGCATCACGGGAATTTTTCCAGTCGGCGGAGGTATTGCGGTAGTCGAACTTGGCGATGAACCAGTCCAAATCCCCCTTGACCCGCGCCATATTTTCACGCATCAGCCGGAACACCGTGGTGTAGAACCATTCCTGCTGACCGTTGGGCACCTTTTGCTCCCCCAGCTCCATCAGCCGCAGGAAGTGGCGCATACAGAACCCCTTGGTGCCTTCTACCCGTCCACGAAATTCGGCATCCTTGCAGAGCATGAAGAAGGTATCAAAATACCGCTCCATGTTGTATTGCACTTTGTCGCAAATGAAGCAGCCGGATTGCTTTTGACGTGCCCAGCGCACCAAGTCGCTTTCCTCGTTGGATGTTTTTTTGCCGAAGAGGCTTCGCTTGCCGGGGATGGGGAAGGACTCCATCTGAGCAGTCATTTCCTCAAACAGACCCACAAAATAGGTCTGCATAATCAGAGCGCTGCCGAGAGCGTTGCCGTAGTCGTACATTTTTTTAAAATGGTCGCCGCAGAAGCCGGCTTTGTCAGTGGCGGCACGAACCGCCGGATCCATGTAGCTGGCCTCAGGGCCAAGGGCGTATTTGATGGTCTTCTGCTCCACCTGACGCTCCAGATAGCAGAAGGGGCACTCGTCATTGGCCTGAAAGGCTTCGTTGACGGGAATCGTGTAGATGGCTTCCTTCATGGAATCACGCTCCTTTTGGGCTATTTTATCACAGCTTGGGACGATGCGCAAGAGAATAATCACAAGGATAGTTTTGCGGGTGTCTGCTGTGGGCGGACACTCGTGCAAGTGTAATTTGTGCGTTCTTACAAAAATTCAAAGTATAGTAGTTATTGGCCAAAAGCTTATTTACAGCAATGGAAATCCTTGATAAAATTATAATAAGAAGTTGCGTTTTACGCAAATCAAACGATAAAGGAGATGCACGATTATGAGAAAACTCGCAACCAGAATGTTGAGTCTGCTGCTGGTAGCCTGTCTGCTGGCGGGCATGGTGCCCACGGCCTTCGCCGCTACCTACCGCCCCGGTGCCCAGTCCGGCCCCTCCAGCTCCTATGCCAGCGGCATGTACTACAGCAATTACAAGCGCGTCCCCATCACCGGTGACAACCGTACCGACCTTGTGGCCATCGCCCTGAGCCAGCTGGGCTATCAGGAAGGTGCCGCAAACGGCTACTTCTCCGGCCTGGTATCCGGCCGGAACAACTATGTTGAGTTCAGCTATAACATGGGCGATTTGGGCCTGGGCTACGGCGGCAGTGACTATCCCTGGTGCGCCAGCTTCGTGTCCTGGTGTCTGTACCAGTCCCACTGCACCGACCAGAACTCCTGGAAGGATCTGGGCCGCTATCATGTGGGCGACTACAAGTACATCTGGAAAGAAATCAGCTGCTCCCAGTGGGTGCGTCAGCTGAAGGGCGCCGGCTACTATAAGTACTCCCGATACGAGGGCGGCTCCTATACCCCCAAGTACGGCGATCTGGTATTCTTCCAGAACTCCGGCGGCGTGGCTCACATCGGCATCTGCCTGTACGTTGCAAACGGCAGAATCTACACCGTTGAGGGCAATACCTCCGACTCCTCCGGTCTGGAGGCCAACGGCGGCGGTGTCTACTTCAAGAACTACGCCATTGGCACCTCCTACATCAATGGCTACGGTGTGCTGCCCTACAAGTCCAACAGCTCCGTAACCAAAATCGACTACTCCGGCAACAATCCCACCCCCGGCCTGTACGTTGCCAACGCCTCCAAGTACATCTATCCCACCGAAACCGCCACTTCCCACAGCTGGGTCATGAGCCGTTTCACCATGTTCGAAGTGACGCAGGTCTGCTCCAACGGCCGCCTGAAGGTCATCGCCAAGAACAGCGCCGGCAACACCGTTACCGGTTACATCTCCAACAACTCCGACCGGGTCATCCAGCTGTCCACCACCGCTACCGATGCAGTGGATACCGCCCGTGCCAATCTGCAGAAGGAAATTAAGTCTGCCGAGGGCATCCGCCACTACAACTACCCCGAAGCCACCATCCTCGAGATCCGCAACGCCTACAACAATGCGGTTTCGCTGGTGGGCAGCAGCTCCGCTACTGAAGCGCAGCTTAATAGCGCCGCTGCCACATTGCGCAATCTGCTGGGTCAGACCGGCTCCAACACCATTGCGCTGAACAATCAGGGAATCTATATCAACGGCCGAAACAGCTTCATTCAGGCCGGCGACTGCTTCCTCTATTCTCCCACATGGAACAATGGCCTGATTACCGTGGACAACGCCAACATCCGCTACACCATCAACGTGGTCTGCACATGGGATGCCCAGCGGCAGATCAACGTGGTCAAGTCCATCTCCTACGGCTCCGGCAATTCCACGCCGGCCATTCAGCTGGATGCGGCAGACTTCCTGATTGCCTGCCACAACTGGGAGACCGGTGTGGCCGCCAGCGATAACCCGGTGGAATATTCCGGAACCAACTATAAGATTCTGAGCAATCTGTCCGTGGGTGACGGCATCCGGCTGTCCGGTGTCACCGCCCTGAACGCCGGCACCGATGTGGCACCCGGCGCATTCCTGAAGTTCCTCCCTGTGGATGCTGCCCGTATCAGTGGCGAAAATAGCTATGTGTACAGCGGCGCTGCCGGTCTGTTCACCCCCAGCTTCGGCACCATTACCGATGCCAATGCCGGTATCGGCTCCACAGTCAACGTGCTGGCTCAGTGGGATGCTGAAAAATCCGCATGGATTGTCCGCAGCAACACCGTGGGCGGTACCGAGTACCAGCTGGCCAGCGATCAGGTGCTGCTGACCTGCCATCCCGGCGAAAGCACCGCTACGCAGTACTACTACGACCGTCTGGCCGCCGCCAAGGTGGGTCAGAAGGTGATTTTCTCCGGCATCAGCCCCACCGACGGTACCACCAACGTGTCTGTGGCCGCCAACGTCAGCTTTGTGGACGTAACGGTGGAGGATGAACCTGCCGATGAGGTGGTTCTGGAGAATCTGGCCCTGAACAAGGACTATGTGGCCCTTGATCCCGGCACCGCGGCCCATATCGGCAACCTGACTGATGGCAATTTTGTCACTGGTCTGGATTTCACCGGCGGTTGGTTTGGCTTTGCTGGTGCCGGTGCAAACAAGAATACCGATGACAACGGCAACGGCTATGTGACCGTCGATTTGGGCAGCGTCTACAAGCTGGATTCCGCCCGTGCCCACCTGTTCTTCGGTTATAGCGATGCCAGCATCGGCCAGCCCAGCTATATCAACGTCTATACCTCTGCCAACGATGTGGATTATCAGTACGTTGGTGCCTTGCGGATTGATTCTTCCTCCGCTATATCCTACTGGGCGGCGCTGGAGGGTCTGACCGGCATTGCCCGTTACGTTCGTTTCGAGGTTGGCCCTGCCGCCGATGCCACCTGGGTATTCCTCAATGAGGTGGAGGTCTACGGCGCTGCCCTCACCGGCGAGGAAAACATCGCCTTCGGCACCACCGTGCAGACAGAGGGCTACGGCTCCTATACCGCCGATTTGGTGGACGGCATTTTGGGTGAAACTATCAACGATGGCGCATGGTACGGCATCGACACCACTGCCGGCTCCGGCTCTGTGGTGATTGACCTGTGCTCCCGTTACCAGATTACCGGCATCAAGGCGCACCTCTATGCCGGTGCCGACTACACCGCGCCCACTAGCTTGTCCGTTTCCGCATCTGTGGACGGCACCAACTATATCAAGGTTGGCAATCTGGAGCTGGGTGGCGATGCGCCCTACTGGACACAGCTTTCCGAGGATGCGGTGGTCGGCCGCTATGTAAAGCTGGATGCTGTCAGCGATGGCGCTGTGGTGCTGCTCAGCGAGGTACAGGCCTACGGCCTGCCCTACGTCCAGTCCGCCGATATCAACATCGCCATGGGCAAGGACATGATTTACACCAACTACGAAGGCTCAACCTTCACCGGCCTTCTCAATGACGGTCTGGCCTCCGATATGTTCCAGCTGGGCGTGAACGATGACTCCTGGTTCGGTTTCCGGAACTCCGGCAACGGCTACGTGGATAATGTAATCATCAACGATGCTGCCACCAGTGCTGGCCGTGGTATCATCACCATTGATCTGGCTGGTCAGGCGGAGGTTACTGATCTGTCCATCCACTTGTTCGCCGGTGCCAACGATGCTGGTGCGGTGCAGCCACGCTATATCAATGTGTATTATTCCACCGACGGCAGCTTCTTTGAGTACAAGGAAACACTGAATCCCAATGTAGATGCAGATGGCGCCTACTGGCTCACTACTGCCTACGATGAGCCTGTTACCACCCGCTATATCAAGCTGGCTGTGGGCACTATGCCCGGTGATTTGGTTCTGATGAACGAA
This sequence comes from Oscillospiraceae bacterium, assembly GCA_015067605.1. Lineage (GTDB taxonomy): Bacteria > Bacillota > Clostridia > Oscillospirales > Oscillospiraceae > Faecousia. Next base: position 859 of record SVME01000057.1, on the reverse strand, counting down.
ATCAAGGTGGGCGGTCTGATGATTTCCGATGCTTTGCCCGATGAGCCGGGTAGCCTGTCCACCGCTGTCCTGTCCGGCGACTTCAACAACTGGAACCCCACCCCCAATATGCTGGTGGTGGATGAGCAGCTGGTCACCCTGGATCTGCAGCTGGAGGCCGGCACCTACGAATTCAAGATTCTATACAACAGCGACTGGTACGGCAACGGCGGCACCATTGTCGACTCCACCGGTGACACTCCTTGGGTCATGTACACCACTGCCAACAACTGTACCCTCAACACCAGTCGAGCTGGTATCTACCGATTCACCTTCAATCGGGAAACCGCCGAGTTGGCTGTCAGCTACATTCCTACGGCGCTGTATCTGCGTGGCTCCTTCAACGAGTGGGGCACTACCATGCCCATGACTAACGATGGCAACGGTTATTTCAGTACCACAATCCAGCTGGATGCCGGCACTTATGAGTATAAGATTGCCGAGGAGGACTACTTCATAGAATACCCCAGCAACAACGCCACTTTGACGCTGGAAAAGAAGTCTGATGTGACCTTCACGCTGAACTTCTATACAGGCGAAATCACCACTACGGTGGTGGAAGTGCCTGTCGTGGTTCCCACCTTGACCCTGAACTATCCCACCCTTGCTTTCGAGGCGGAGATCCTGTACAACGCTTACTTCACCGTCAGCGATGCCTCCAGCGTGGTCGAGTTCGGTATGGTCACCTTCGCTTCCCGTCTGGTGGACGGCACCATTGCCGATGCTGTGGACATGATCCCCGGCTATGCCACTGCCGGCAACTATCACATCGTCAGCTCCAACGGCATCCCCGCCAAGAATCTGGGCGACGCTCTGTACT
>SVME01000056.1 GCA_015067605.1 Oscillospiraceae bacterium | reverse complement strand
ATAAAGCTTTGATTACCAGAGGATGCCCTCCGGTAATGTTATGCGGTATTAGCAGTCGTTTCCAACTGTTGTCCCCCACTGAGAGGCAGGTTTCTCACGCGTTACTCACCCGTTCGCCACTAAGTGAAAAAAGTAAACTCTCTTCACTCCGTTCGACTTGCATGTGTTAGGCACGCCGCCAGCGTTCGTCCTGAGCCAGGATCAAACTCTCAAAAAGTTGTATCTTAAAGCCGAAGCTCTAAAATCAAAGTTTTGAATAATTTGCTCATAGCATTTATTACTCAAGAATTTTCGTTGGCTTAAATTCGATTTTACTCGAAACTTAAACAATTCATCAATTGTCCAAGGTGTTCATTTCGTCTTTGCGTTATTCAATTTACAAGGTACAGCCGCTCGCCGTAGCGAACTTTTATATATTAGCAGATGGGCTTCAATTTGTCAAGAGGTTTTTTCTCTTTTTTGAAGTTTTTTCTGCTTGCTGACCTCCCGGCAGGCGCCGTTCATCGGACAGCTTGCATATTCTAGCACGCCCACCTCTAATTGTCAAGCATTATTTTTCCTTTTTTCGTTTTTATTTTTCAGCGGCTTCCGAGGGGTAGTTTGCCCACTTTTTTCTGGCATTATACATTATTATATTATATAATTAGACTGTCACTAAAGCTTTAGATTATCGTTTACAGTACTAAGCGCCGCAGGCGCCATACCTTCCCCCGAGGGGAAGGTGGGCCGCCTTTAGGCGGCTCGGAAGGGGAATGGCGAAATCCGAAAGCCAGTAATAGGCCTGACGCAGGGAGGAAAACATAGCTTTTCCGCCCGCATTCCACATCCGATTAGTCATGGTATAATCTCCACTGGAGATTATACACAATTCAAATCCGCTGCGCGGAGCACCACCCCCTTCGGGGGCACCTTCTCCCCGGGAGAAGGGATGGCGGCTACGCCGCTGGTGCGCTAAACGATAATTTTGCTTCATTTTTCTTTTTGCGATGTAAGATTCACTCCACAGACCGTGTCTATATAGGTGAGGAGGTTAAAGGATATGGAAGACAAAGATATTTTAGCCCTGCTTTGGAATCGGGTCGAGCAGGCTATCTCAGCCATGGTGGAGCGGTACGGCCGACGGCTCCATCTGACGGCCGCGAATCTGCTCCATGACCAGCAGGATGCGGAAGAATGCGTCAGCGACACCTACATGGCTGTCTGGGATGCCATTCCGCCCAAGCGCCCCAACTGCCTCAGCGCCTACGTCTACCGCACCGGTCGCAACATCGCTCTGAACAAGCTTCGTGCCCGCACCACTCAAAAACGTGGTGGCTACGAACTATCGCTGGATGAACTGGAAGGTTGCATTCCCGCCCCTTGTATGGAAAATTCCATGGAGCTGGGTCAGGCATTGAACCAATACTTATCTACATTAAATAAGGATACCCGTGCCATTTTCCTACGGCGTTTTTGGTTCGGGGATTCCGTCAAGGACATCGCAAAGGATTTTTCCATGACCGAAAGCGCAATTTCCGTTCGATTGAACCGCGCTAAAGCCGGTCTGCGGTCCTACCTGAAGAAGGAGGGATATCATGAATGAAAAACTGCTCTCTGCGCTGGAGCAAATCAGCGACGAACATATTGCTCAGGCAGCCACTCGCAAAAAGGGGAAACGCCCCTACTGGATTGGCCCCATTGCTGCGGTGCTGGCTATCACGATCCTCGCCAGCGTATTCCTCATGCCGCCTCGCAGCATCGAAAACAACCCCGCCACCACCCCCTCTACCAACAATCCTGTCAACACTGAGCTACCTGTACTGGAGATGGAATGGTCTAAGTACAACTTTGATGATTTCATCAGCTCCCTGTCTGACCGAATCAACAGCGGTGAGCTGACCAACTATGTGGTCAACATCTCCGGTCTTTGCACCCCTGTCACTGTGCAGATGGAGAATATGGACGTAGTTCACATCGAAGTCTACGGTCACACAATCTCCCAGCGGATGTATCAGTTCCATGACACCAGCAGCCTGTCCATCATTCAGTGGGAGGACGCCATCATCCTGCAGTACATGGAGGACGTATGTCTGGGTTCCTGGATTGCTACCAGCGACCAGCTTATCGAGCAGCAATTCCCCATCTGGCATGAGCAAGATGCCGAGATCCACATGGATCTGTATGTGGATGAGCAGAACCAACTGCGCTTCATTCGCTACATTCCCGAGTATATGACGACCCTGAATCAGGATGAGCTTTCCGCCATTACGCTGTTCGACAACCGAGTTGCTTTCGTTTATGACGAAGGCTTCGCAACCATCGGCGAAAACAATCTGGAACTGGACGTGGAGAATTGGCACCCTCTGCAGGAACTGTATGATCTGGAGGCCATCTTTGCCAGTGCCAAAGAGCAAGGAATGTTTGCCGAATTTGACACGCTGGATGATTACTTCGAGTCCAAAGTCAATACCGATATCTGGAGCACTTCCGTATGGGATAGCAATCTATCCCTGCAGAAACAGCTTGCCGAACATTTTGATGAAGACAGAAGCCCCTTCTTCCGTGTGGAGATTGACTGCCTGTGTACGCCTGTCATAATTGAAATGTACAAAAACGAGATAACGTCCATTCAGGTCTACGACAACGTCATTCCGAGTCTGTTGCCCGACTACAACGACTCCGTCGAAACCGAGCTGTTCATCATGGAGTATGAGGATTCCATCATTCTCCAAGCCATTGACGAGCAGTGCCTCGCGGTATGGATGGTCACCCCCAGCAACCTGTTCGGGCTAGAGCACGGCGACAACGACACCTTCACGCAACTCTTCGAGGACGAAAACGGTCAGCTCCGCTACGTCACCTACGCCTTCCCCTATCCTGCCATGGATAAGTACGCATTCCCCCAGTTGACCTTCTTCAATGACCGCAACGATTTCTTCTATGAAGAAGGCACCGTCACTCTGACCCACAACAGCTTTGAGCTGAATGTAGAAAACACCTACACCATCTCCGATAAGTATAATCTGGATGCTATTTTTGCAGAGGCACAGGAGGCTGGGCTGTACACCGAGTACGAATCCGTGGATGACCTGTTCTATCAGCGCCAGTTCCCTGAGGACATTCCCCCAAACGACGACAATCTGGTTCTGGCGCAGAAGCTCACCGGCATCCACATTTCCGACTGGAACAACCAGCCCGTGACCTACCGCTTCTACTACGACGGCAATCGGCTGCTTAGTCGGGAATACATTCAGAGCGATTATCTCCGGCTGGACACCACCTACGACGGCAGCTACCGCCGCCCCACCGGCACCTCCTCCTACCGAACCTACGGCGGCGCCAACGATTTGGAAATCAGCTACGACTACACCTACGACCGCAACGGCAACTGCATCACCGTGGTGTACACCGACCATTTATCCAACAAAATCCGCCGCGAGGAACGCTCCTACGATGCCGACAACCGGCTCACCCATGCCGTCATCTACTGGAATGACGTGAAGGACGCAGACGTGACCTACGAATACGATGCCGCCGGCAATCTGATTCGAGAGCTCACCCAATATTCGGAGCCTCAGCTTTACTATTCGGATGATACTCCTTCCTACTACTACTCCCAGCACACCACCACCTACGCCTACAACGAGGCTGGGCAGCTCATAGCCATGACCCACGCCGACGATATTCAAGGCGTTTACAACCGCTTCACCTACGCCTACGACGAGGCCGGACGGAAAACCAACCTGTATCAGGTCACCGACTGTCAGTACGACGAAAACGGGCTGCTCCAGTCGCTGATGCTGTTCGACAGTCCCGTGACCTTCGAATACGAAGCCGTGTACGTCACGCAGGAGGAGGCCCGCGAAATGCTGGATATGCTCAATGACGTGCTGGGTAATTGGGCTTTGGCTTACGTCTATTGATTTCGGAGGTGCATCATGAACAAGATACGCATCCTTTCTCTGGCGCTGGCGGTGTGTCTGCTGGCCGGATGCCGGAGCAACAGCTCAGAACCCGAAGTATCTACATCTCAGAAACCCATAGCAAACGCCCCTACTACATCTCAAACTCAAGCCACCACCCCCTCTCAAACAGAGGGGGAAGTGGTGCCGGCTCCCGAAACCACAGCTCCGTCAGTAGATGAGCCGGTCGAAACACCTCCGACGATCAATTGGTCAGATTGGATTGATGTGGTCACCAAGATTCCGGTTGACGAGCCGGTCGTCGTTCCTCCGGAGGAAATTGACCCTCTGGATGTGACGGTAGAGCCACGGCTCTATTGGGAGGATAGTATCCCAAAACTGGCCGTCAAATGGACTAATAACTCAAGTCATACCATTACCATCTGCGACTGTCACAACGTTCAACAGCTGGTGGATGACCAGTGGATTTATTCAGAATATGAAGGAAAGCGATTTAATTACACGGCTGATGGCGATGATATATTGCCGGGTCAGAGCTTGGAATGGCATTATGGGGCAAACTTTTATGTGGGTGCTTCCGGTCAATACCGGTTCGTATCTGATTATGGTGTAGATGTCGGTACAGGCCCCTATGTTTCTCAGGAGGTTACCGCCGAGTTCACGCTGGATTGGAATTATTGCGATTTGCCGACCTTTGAGCCGGTCTTCACATCCCGATACCTGTCCACTCCCGCCCTGATTGATGAGGTTCAGTATCCCGAGCCCATCGCGCTGTACACCACCGACCAATTTTGGGAGTACAGTCTGGCCAACGAATCGGCATTTGACCTGCGCGAATATCACACTCTCTGGTCTGAATACTCCGACAACTTCTTTGATGACCACTACCTGATCGTCATCCCACTGGAGGGCGGTGCGGACACCATAGACAACGAAGTGCATCTGTTGCAGGCTAATTATCTGGGCAACCATCATGTGTTCATCCGCCGCCAGAATCTGGACGAGGGCAGCGGCTCATGGCACATCATTCTGGAAGTAGAGAAACCCAAATCCAGTTCCTTCCCCCGTGGCCCCTATGTGCAGACCACCCTTTACGAAATCGGTGAGTGAGGATACATTATGAAAAAGAAAAGTATATTCGTACTGCTGTTAGCAGTGTGCCTGCTTTTGACTGGATGTCAGGGTGTTAATCCGGTAGTCGACAGCTGCATAAATCTCCTCGCCCCCGCAGAGCATTGCGACGTTACTGTCACTCCCTCCCTTTACTGGAAGGAGGGCAGACTTTGCATGGATCTGGCATGGAGCAACCATTCTGTCCACACCATCCTGTACGGCCACCACTTCAGCCTACGCCGGCTGGAGGGAGAGGAATGGGTGCGCATCGAGTACGAGCCGAACAAAATCGTCACACCCGATATCGCCCTCATTCTGCACCCAGGTCAGAGCAAGACAGAAACATACTATGTAGGCTCCTGCTATTATTTCGGCCAGCCCGGTCAGTACCGGCTGACCACCAGCTATGATGTGGAGGACGAGAACGGCTATATCCCCCAAAAAATCATCGCAGAGTTCACCGTGAATCAGGCGTTGCTAAACAGGGGCAGGAACACCTTTGACGTGGCCTTCAGCTCTGCTTCCTTCTCCACTCCGGTCATCGGCGCATATATGCCAGAGCCGGTATCCACCGCCGTCTATACGCCAAAGCAATTGGACAGCTACATCGCCGCCAATGAAGAATTCTACGACTTTGCCACCTTCGAACCCCTTCGGGCAAAATGCGACAACACATATTTCGATAATCACTATGTGATTATCGTGCCGGTAGTGGGTGCGCAGGATGCAGTGGACAACGAAGTGGTGCAGCTGCAAGGGGATTATCTGGGCAACCATCAGGTGACCGTCAGCCGCCAGTATCGAAGCATCGGCACCGGCGCATGGCACATCGTTCTGGAGGTGGAAAAGGAGGAATTCAGCACCATCTCCCACGGCCCTTACGTTGAAACCATTCGTACCTCTGTTTGGTCTTGAATTATTGTTTAGCGACTTAAGCGCCGCAGGCGTAATATGGCTCCCTCGTCAGAGGGAGGCATTGCGTAGTACCGTAAACGACAATATATCGTTCTTTGACCCGCTAAAAAGCCGGAGCTGCGGCGCAGCTCCGGCTCTTATCATTTCATTAGAACTCGCACTTGGCGGCGATGTAATCCTTCAGCTCGCTGATAGGGATACGCACCTGCTCCATGGTGTCACGGTCACGAACGGTGACGCAATCATCCGCAGGAGTATTCTCGTCGCCCACAGTCTGGAAGTCCACGGTGATGCACAGGGGCGTACCAATCTCGTCCTCACGGCGGTAACGCTTGCCGATGGAACCGGCATCGTCGAAGTCCACCATGAAGTCCTTACGCAGCATCTTGTAGATTTCCTCGGCCTTGGGGCTGAGCTTCTTGCTCAGGGGCAGCACCGCTGCCTTGAAGGGAGCCAGCGCCGGATGCAGACGCAGGACGGTACGCACATCGTCGTTGCCCTTCTTATCTTGACCCACAACCTCCTCGTCGTAGGCCTCGCACAGGAAGGCCAGCGCCACACGGTCACAGCCCAGAGAAGGCTCGATGACGTAGGGGATGTAGTGCTCGTTCTTCTCCTGATCGTAGTACTCCAGACTCTTGCCGGAAGCCTCCTGATGGCGACCCAAATCGTAGTTGGTACGGTCAGCGATACCCCACAGCTCTCCCCAGCCGTTGCCGAAGGGGAACTGGAACTCGATATCGGTGGTGGCACGGGAGTAGAAGGCCAGCTCAGCGGGGTCATGATCACGCAGACGCAGGCTGTCACGGCTGATGCCCAAACTGGTCAGCCAGTTGACACAGAAATCCTTCCAGTAGGCGAACCACTCCAAATCGGTGCCGGGCTGGCAGAAAAACTCGCACTCCATCTGCTCGAACTCACGGGTACGGAAGGTGAAGTTGCCGGGAGTGATCTCATTACGGAAAGCCTTACCCACCTGACAGACACCGAAGGGCAGCTTCTTACGGGTGGTACGCTGGATGTTGGCAAAGTTGACGAAGATACCCTGAGCGGTTTCAGGCCGCAGGTAGGCGGTGGAGGAGGAGTCCTCGGTGACGCCAATCTTGGTCTGGAACATCAGGTTGAAGTTACGGATGGAGGTGAAGTGGTGCTTGCCGCAGTTGGGGCAGACCACATCCTCGTGGTTGGCGATGAAGTCGTTCATCTCGTCGGTATTCATGGCATCGACGTTGACTTCCTTGCCGGATTCGGAAGCCGCGATCAGCTGGTCGGCACGCTGACGGGAGCCGCAGCCCTTGCAGTCCACCAGAGGATCGGAGAAGGATCCAACGTGACCGGTGGTGACCCAAGTCTGGGGGTTCATGATGATGGCCGCATCCAGACCCACATTATAGTCGGACTCCTGCACAAACTTCTTCAGCCATGCCTTCTTCACGTTGTTCTTGAACTCCACGCCCAGAGGGCCGTAGTCCCAAGAGTTGGCCAGACCGCCGTAAATCTCGGAGCCGGCGTAGACATAGCCTCTGTTTTTGCAGAGGTTCACAATCATTTCCAAAGTCTTTTCGCTGTTTTTCATGGTATATCCTCCATAAATGGATCATTTTTCTTTCGGCATACTATTATACATGGATTCACGGCGTAAATCAAGTATTTTATTCGGATTCTTCACCGGCGCTGACCGCAGCCGGCGCAGAATATCGCCGTGGGTTTCATGGGCTGCCCGCAGGATTTACAAAATTCCGGTGCGGCAACCACATCTCTGCTTCTTCCGGGCAGGAGAAAGGACAGTCCCAACAGCAATACCATCGTATTGGACAAGGGATTCAACACCATCATGAGTTCAGTCGCTCCGTCTATGTTGTTCAGCATCGACCCATAGAATTCCAATCTGCTCATAATGTCACAGCCGATTACAGCCGTCGCCAAAAGCATCACCACGAATCGGGTTGCGCTTTTCTTATTGATGCAACATTCCATGGCCACGAAGAAATAAAACAGCGCCGTCACTATCCGCACAGCACTCTGCAAATCGCTGTAATCCGCGTAATAATCCCACCCATAAAGCTGATTGTCCGCAATCTCGAACATATGCACCGCCAAATGGGGACTGCCCGCTTGCAGCAGAAACACCAGCCCGAGAGGCGTGCCCTTTCTGCCAAGGAATAGTAAAATTCCAGCAGTCAGGGATATCATTATCGGCATGAGCTGTGCGCACAGATACCATGAGTTTTGGTAGGGATTCCATTCCGCAAACCCGTTATCGTAATGCGTATACATGATGTATTGACTATGCAGCGCACCCAAGATCGTCAGGCACATCAACACACCGGCGGCGATGGAGGTGCCACGGTTGAGTTTTGAATAATCCCGAATCATAAATACTCCCTCCTCTTTTTCCTCTGCTGTAACCTTAATTATCGTTTTTGGTTACCCATTTAAGTAAGCACAATCTCAAATCAAGAAAACGTATCAAAAAGCTGTCATTGCGAGGAGCCCTGAAAGGGCGACGTGGCAATCTCCCGGTACAACGTTTATACTTTTTCAGCCCACAAGAATGAAAACAGCGTCAAAACGTCATTTTCATTCCTCAACGCTCATTATTGATGTAGCATTTCAGCAGGAGATTGCCACGTCGGCCTTCGCCCTCCTCGCAATGACATACGTTACTTGTAGTTGGCTTGCTTACCACATTATCGTTTAGCGGCTATGTTGCTCCAGATAAATCAGCAACACAGCGATATCCGCAGGGCTGACGCCGGAGATACGTCCGGCCTGTCCAATGGACAGGGGACGAATTTCGCTGAGCTTCTGCCGTGCCTCTAACCGCAGGCCGTGGATGCTGTCGTAATCCAACTCCGGCGGCAGCAGCCGTGCCTCCTCCTTCTTAAACTCCGCCACCTGCTTTTCCTGCCGCTGGAGGTAGCCAGCATATTTCAGCTGGATCTCTACCTCCTCAGTGACGGCCAGAGGCAGCGCCGGACGATTCACATCAAAGGGCGCAATATCGGCGTAGGTCACATTGGGTCGCCGGAGCAGATCCGCCAATCGTGCGGAGCTGGCCACCGGCGTAGAGCCACGGCCCTCCAGCATAGCATTCAGCGCCGGCGTACCGGGCACGCCGTTGCTTTCCAGCCGACGAATCTCCCGCCGCACCTGCTCGTATTTTTCCTCCACTTGTACCAATCGCTCCGGCGGCACCAGTCCCACTGCCGCGCCAAAGCGGGTCAGTCGCTGGTCGGCGTTGTCCTGCCGGTGGAGCAGCCGGTACTCGGAGCGGCTGGTCATGATCCGGTAAGGCTCCTCGGTGCCCTTGGTCACCAAATCGTCAATCAAAGTGCCGATATAGCTGGTGTCACGGGTGAGGATCAGCGGATTTCGCCCTTGCAGCTTCAGCGCCGCATTGATGCCCGCCACCAGTCCCTGTGCGGCGGCCTCCTCGTAGCCGGAGGTGCCGTTGAATTGGCCTGCGCCGTAGAGGTTTTTAATCTTCTTGCACTCTAGCGTGGGCAAAAGCTGGGTCGGGTCAATGCATTCGTATTCGATGGCATAGGCCGGACGCATCATCTGCGCCTGCTCCAGACCGGGAATCGTCCGCAGCATTTGAAGCTGCACATCCTCCGGCAAGCTGGAGGAAAAGCCCTGAATGTACATCTCCTCCGTGTCCAGACCGCAGGGCTCGATGAATAGCTGATGCCGCTCCTTGTCCGCAAAGCGAACGATTTTCGTTTCGATGCTGGGGCAGTAACGAGGGCCAACGCCGGAGATGGTGCCATCATACATGGGGGAGCGGTGGAGATTTTCCTGAATGATTCGATGAGTTTCAGCGTTGGTATAGGTCAGGTAGCAGACGGCGGAATTGTTGACCTTCTGGGTGGTGCGGAAGGAGAAGGGCTCCGGCGTATCGTCACCGGGCTGCAGCTCCATCTTGGAAAAGTCGATGCTCCGCCGGTTTACCCGAGGGGGCGTTCCGGTTTTGAACCGGCGCAGACTCAGTCCCAGCTGGCGCAGATTATCCGCCAGACCCATAGCAGCGTGCATCCCGTCAGGGCCGGAGGACTCCACGCTCTCGCCGGTAATCACCGTGCTGTCCAGATAGGTGCCCGTGGCAATAATCACCGCTTTTGCATCATAAATCGCTCCCAAACGGGTCTGAAGGCCGGTAATTTCCCCATTTTCTGTGAGGATTTTCACGATGGTGGCCTGCATCAGACGCAGGTTCTCCTGCAGCTCCAGCGTGTGCTTCATATATTCCTGATACCGGCGGCGGTCCGCCTGCGCCCGCAGAGAATGAACTGCCGGCCCCTTGCCCTTGTTGAGCATCCGGTACTGGATGCAGCTGTGATCTGCCGCCAGTCCCATCTGGCCCCCCAGCGCATCGATTTCCCGCACAAGGTGACCCTTGCCGGTGCCGCCGATGGCGGGGTTACAAGGCATATTGCCCACCGCATCCAGATTGATGGTGAACAGAATGGTATCCAGCCCCAGACGGGCGGCAGCCAGCGCCGCCTCGATGCCTGCATGGCCGGCACCAATGACGGCGATATCGCAGGTGCCTGCGTGGTATGTCATACGCTTCCTCCTATGAAAACAGGGCGTGCTGCGATGCAGCACGCCCATTAGAAACTTAGTTCAGAGCAGCCTTAGCCTTCTCAACAATAGCGGAGAAAGCGGCAGCGTCCTGAATGGCCATCTCGGACAGGCTCTTGCGGTTCAGCTCGATGCCGGCCTTCTTGATGCCGTTCATGAAGGTGGAGTAGTTCATACCGTAGGGAGCGACAGCGGCGCTGATACGGGTGATCCACAGGCGGCGGAAATCACGCTTCTTCAGCTTACGGCCTGCGAAAGCGTAGTTGCCGGACTTCATGACCTGCTGCTTGGCCATCTTAAAGTGCTTGGACTTGGAACCCCAGTAGCCCTTGGCCAGCTTCAGGGTAGCATTTCTTCTCTTGCGCGTCATCATTGCGCCTTTAACTCTTGCCATTTCTGTATCCTCCTATTCTGCCTTACTTGTACGGAATCATCTTCTTGATGGCATCCACATTGGTGACATCAGCATAAGCGGTAGAACGCAGATGACGGGTACGCTTGGTGGTCTTCTTGGTGAGGATGTGGCTCTTGTAAGCGTGAGCTCTCTTAACCTTACCGCTCTTGGTCAGGTTGAATCTCTTCTTTGCACCGCTATGGGTCTTGAGCTTGGGCATAGTAGGTTCTCCTTCCGTATCTTTAGTGTGAATTTACTTGCTATTCTTGGGTGTCAAAAACATCGCCATAAAGCGACCTTCCAGCTTGGGATTCTTCTCCATGTTGGCAATCTCAGAGCAGGCTGCGGCGAAATCCATCAGCAGCTTCTCGCCCAGGTTGGTGTGGGCCATCTCACGGCCGCGGAAACGGACGCTGACCTTCACACGGTTGCCGTCCCCGAGGAATTTCAGGGCAGCCTTGACCTTGGTGTTGAAGTCGTTGGTATCGATACTGGGACTCATACGAATCTCCTTGATTTCAACCACACGCTGATTCTTCTTTGCCTCCTTCTCACGCTTCTTCTGGTCGAAGCAGAACTTGGAGTAGTCCATGATTTTGCAGACGGGGGGCGTGGCATTGGGGGAAATCTTCACCAAATCCAGACCCTGCTCGTCGGCCATATCATTGGCCTGAGCGGCGGACATGATGCCCAGCTGAGCGCCGTCGGCACCGATGAGGCGAATTTCCTTGTCACGAATCTCGTCATTAAGCTGATGATCTAATTTAGCGATGGTAAGCACCTCCATAACAACAAAAAACGGATGCCAAAGCATCCGCATACCCAGACCGCCCCTGTAAGAGCGATTGAATATTGACCGTGTCGCAACTGCTGACGGTGAGGCGGATGTTCAGCCTTCTTCCTTTACCTGAGCATGATAGCATACTCTTTCCCATTTGTCAAGCCCTTTGTTGCAATAAATTATCGTTTACGTTACAAAAACGCTGTCATTGCGAGGGCCGTAGGCCCGCGGCAATCTCCTGCTGAAATGCTGCATCAATAATGAGCGTTGAGGAATGAAAATGACGTTTTGACGCTGTTTT
>SVME01000055.1 GCA_015067605.1 Oscillospiraceae bacterium | reverse complement strand
CTGAAAAGGATGTGCCTTTACCCAGCGGTCTGACCTTCGGCACGGCTCTGGCCTACCTGAAGGATGGCTGGAAGGTTGCCCGGAAGGGCTGGAACGGCAAGGGGCAGTATGTGGAGCTGGCAGAGTGCATCTCTTACCGGAATCGTGCCGGCAACATCATCAACGCTGACCATCAGGCCATTGGCAATGCGGCACTGGCATTTGTCGGCACCTCTGGTGTGCAGCTGGGCTGGCTGGCATCTCAGGCCGATATGCTGGCAGAAGACTGGTATGTGGTGAAATAAGGAGGAAAATGGTATGAAGAAAATTTTTGGATGGTTGCTGGCACTGGTGATGGTGCTGGCTTTGGCGGGGTGCGGTACGTCCAGCGTTGAACAGGAAGGTGCAGACACCGGTTCCAATGCATCTATGTTCGTCGAGGTGGAGAGCGCTATGAATTGGTACGTTGTGTATCACCGGGATACGAAGGTCATGTATGCGGTAAGTGATGGCTCGTACAATCATGGCACATTCACAATGCTGGTTGACGCAGATGGCAAGCCGTTGCTGTGGGAAGGTTGACCACATGAAGGTTCCGGAAAGTGTCCGCATTGGTGGGGTGTAAATATCTTATACCTCGTATCTCGTATCTTCCTATCTTGATTCTGGAGGTGCTTTCCTTATGTCCAATACCCCTGACCGCACCGCCCACTGGGCCGCTGAAGCCACCGCCATGGGCATGAGCTACGGCCAATACGTTGCAAAGTACCACCCGCCAGGGACATCCTCGCCCCCCCATCCGATGTCCCTTCCGTATACCAAGACCTGTCCGGAGTGCGGACAGGTCTTTCAGACTTCCTGTTCCGACCGCATCTACTGCTGTGAAAAATGCTACAGACGATTCAATAACCGAAAATATTATCATAGTGCAAAGGAGAAAAGTGAATGCTGAACCATATTGTAATCATGGGTCGCCTGACCCGTGACCCCGAATACCGTGCAACCGGCTCCGGTCTTTCCGTAACCAACTTCTCCGTAGCGGTAGACCGGGATTTCCCCGGTCAGTCCGGAGAAAAGGAGACCGACTTCATCGATTGCGTGGCGTGGCGTAAAACCGCCGAATTCGTTACCAAATACTTCACGAAAGGCTCTCTTATCGTGGTCTCCGGCCGGTTCCAGATTCGTGGCTGGACGGATAAGGATGGCAATAAGCGCCGTACCGCTGAAATTGTGGCGGATAGCGTCTATTTTGGCGGTAGCAAGACCTCCACCGCCGACGCCGACCGCCCCTACACGGTTCCGTCGACTGGCTACACCGTTCCTGCCTCTGGCTATGCGGTAATTGACGAGCCGGACGCACAGATGCCCTTCTGAGGTGCGCTTATGTCGCCCCCTCATCCTTGCGAAGGTTGCCGGTATTTTTTCGGCATGACGTTCTATACCCGTTGCTGCAACTATATCTTCCTCGCCGGTCACCGCCGTCCCTGTCCGCCGGGTGCACAATGCACCGTAAAGGAGCCGGCAGACCCTAAAAACCAAAAGAAAACTTCGTAAATTCACCTTTTCAGTATGCCGGAATCTGCATTTGTTTACTAAAATATAGGTATCACGCTGAAAGGAAAGAATCCTATGCTGCTGCAATCCTACCGCATTCCTTTTGACCCACGCACGAAGAAAAACCATCAGATGATTGCCGGTTCCGGTCCCCGTTGCCCTTATTGCGGCAAGTTCAAAAAGCTGTTTGTCCGGCAGGGTAAGGCAAATCAGGAGTATACCATCAAAGCCTTCCCCCACCTTCGCCCGAAGCCGGAGCAACCAATTGATACCCCTGTCCGGATTTGCTACCGGTTCTATATGGCTACCCGGCGACGGGTGGATGGGCTGAACCTCTGCGCCGCCGCTGACGATCTTCTGGTGGAGGCTGGTATCCTGAAAGATGACAACAGTGCCATCGTCAAAAGCCACGATGGCACCCGGGTGCTTTACGACAAGCAGAACCCCCGGACGGAAATCTACATCTATCAATGGGAGGAGGACACACCATGAGCGTAAAAACTGTTGCAGTCAATAAATTTCTCGGCCTGAACCAATCTCCAAACGGCTCCACCGGTTTGGCACTTGGAGAGGCATCCGTTGCGGAAAATTTCTACATAACCGACGATTATAAGTTAAAGACCAGACCGGGCGTTTCTGTCTTGAATCAGTATCAGAAGGGCGGCACATTCAAAGCCCTGTGGAACGGACTTCTGGGCGACAGCCGCTGGACGCTGATTATCTATCAGGATGGCCACGACGAGCAGCTGACCATGACTGCTAAAGCCCGTAATGCCGCCGCACAGGCCGCGGGCGACGATGGCGACTACACATTAAACCTGCACTACCTCCACCCTGTGAAGGTATTCTCCTATGGGGATTCCGTCTGGATCGTCGGTGCGGATGTTTACGACACTTCAGCTCCTCGTATCTACCGGCTCACCGCAGCAGAAGACGGTGGCTTCACGCTGGAGTCCTCCCGTGGGTATTATCCGCTTATTTCCTCCGGCAACGGTGTTGGCGGTGGCGGCACGATGTTAGAGCCGCTGAATCTGCTTGCTGACCATTTCCGTATTCAGTTCTCTGCCGATGGCGAAAGCACAGAATACCATCTGCCGCCCATGGCATCGGCCGTAGATAAGGTCTTGGTTGATGGCGTAGCTGTCACCGATGGCGATTACAATTCTACACACCACGTCTATACCTTCTCTGATCCACCCGTAAAGGGCGTAAACAACATCGAGTTTTTGTGCTTTTACAGGGATCCTGACCGCACTGCCGCTGTGGAAAAATTCCTGAAAATGCGCCATTGCGAAGCCTACAACGGCTCCACCGATTCCAGAATGTTCTTCTATGGCGACGGAACCAACATCTGCTATTACACCGGCGTTCCGGCCTACGGCGAAGGGCTGTACCTTCCGGCAGGCTACGAGATTGCCGTGGATTCCTCTGCCAGTGCCATCACGGGAATGCGCCGCCACTATACCCGTCTTATGGCCTACAAGGCGGACGGCACCTTCTCCATCAATTATGAGCCGGTAACGCTGGCGGACGGCACAGTCACCGCCGGCTTCTATGTCCATCCTGCCAGCCGTGACGTGGGTAACGATATGGACAACCAGATTCAGACCGTAGGCAATTTCCCTCGTACCCTGTGCGGCGGCTCCCTCTTTGAATGGCGGCATACCGCCTCTTACTATCAGGACGAGCGGTACGCAAAGCGCATCGGTCAGCAGGTGTCCCTGTATTTGCGAGATGCTGACCCCTCCAAAATCGTCACCTGCGACGATGATGCCAGCCGGACGTATTATATGTTCCTCAACGATGGCTATGGCACCGTTCTGGTCAATCGCTATGAGCTGGATGTGTGGACGGTCTACACCGGCTCTGTGTTTGATGGCGTTCGCTACGCCGATGGTTTCCGTGGTGACCTGCTGTTCGCCAACGATAACACAGTGTTCTACTTCGACCCGAGCAGCGCTTTTGATGCGGTCTACGGCGGCCGTCAACTTCCCATCCCCTGCCGATGGGAATCCGGTTTTATGTCCTTCGGTGCGGACTATCTGCGTAAATACTCCAGTACCCTGTGGGTGTCTATGCTTCCGGAGGTATCCTCCAATATGGAGATCACCGTCCAAACCGACCGCCGGGATGAATACATGACCAAAACCGCCGGTCGCCCTCTGCTGGACTTCGGTGCCGTGGATTTCTCTCACTTCTCCTTCCTGATCAGCCGTGCCCCCAAAATCCAGCGAATCAAACTGAAGGTTAAAAAGTTCGTATATTATAAGCTGATTTTCCGGGTGGATTCCCCCGGTGCCAGAGCCACCGTTCTGGGCTACGACCAGCAAATCCGCTACGCATCCTACGTCAAATAAGGAGGTTCTATGACTACCGTACAACAGGTTTTTGATATCGCCATCCATATGATGGACGAGCAGTCCGAATCCAGTGGCTCTACCACCACCGCCGACACACAGGAATACCGCCTGCGAACGCTGTCCATCCTCAATGGCGTCATGCCATCCCTTTATCCTTTTTCCGATACCTGCACCTACCCCGACCGCGGTCGCCCTGTATGTCCGCTCCTGACCCAGCCTGACCACAGCAGACCGGATTTTACGCAGACCATCCCTCTGGACGATACCCTTGCGCTGGGCGTTTTGCCCTATGCCCTCGCCTCGCACCTTCTAGCTGGAGAAAACGAGGAGCTGTCCGCATGGTTCATGAGCCGCTACAATCAAACCTTTTCCGACCTGCGCAATAAGGTTCCGGCAGTTTTTGAACCGATTCCCACCCCCTACGGGCTTTATTAAAAGGAGGAGCTATGTCTACCATTGAAAAAATCTACGAAGCCCAGCTTGCCGCCCAGAAAGAGCAGCTGAAGCAGGACTATACTGTTGCCGATTCTGATTTGACCCATCAGAGGCAGCTGAACCAGAAGGCCACCGATGCCAACCTGACCCGTACCGCCGTAGAATCCCAGAAAGCCGCCGTTAATAACGCCGAGCTACATAATGCCTACGGTCTGTCCTCCGGTGCACGGCTTCAAGCCCGTGTGGCACAGGAAAACCAGCTTCAGGCGGATATGACCGCCCTCCGTGCGGCCCAGCAGCAGTCCGATGCGGAAATTGAACGCCAGCGAGGAATCCTCTCTCAGGAGTACGCATCTGCCATCCGTCAGGCGCAGGCAGAGAACGACCTTGCTAAGGCAGAAGCCCTCTACCAGCAAGCCCAAAAACAGCAGGCCGCCCTTCTAGAGCGTCAGCAAGCCGCCGCACAGCTGATGGCGCAGGCCGGTGACTACAGCCGCATGGCATCCCTGTACGGCCTGTCCAGTAGTGAGGTCGCCGCTCTGCAAGCCGCTCAGGCTGCTGCCGCCAAGCAGGCCGCAGAAGACAGCAACCCCACCATGAGCTTTTCCGAAGCCAAGTACATCAATGATGAATTTGGTGACAGCACCGGACTGGGCAATTATTTTGCCGGCAGGGTTTCTAACGATACCTATTTGCAAATGATGGGCGGTCAACTCCGTACACCCGCAGTGGTATCCCTCATTAGCAGCGTCGACGGCAATCTGGAAAGAATGCACATCCCTAAGAACTCCGCACAAGCCAAGAATTACATTTACAACATTCTGAATAACGATACCCGCACCGGCAACCTTACCGACCACGAATTCGCCTCGCTGATCCAATATTATCAGCTCGCCTGATTGGAGGTACTATGAGCAGATTTGAAGAATTTCTGAAACGCTATAACCAGCAGCAGACCGTACCCTCCGTACCTCAATCGAAGCCCTCGGCCACGGTTTCCCTAGAGCAAAGCCCTCCGCAAATGCCCCAGCCAACCCGCTTTGAGCGCTTCGCCCAAAAATATAACCTCAATATCCAAGCCCCCGCCCCCGAAAAGAAACAGCCCTCTGTTTATGCAGAGAATGCAGGCAAGCTTCTGGCAGAAAAGCAGCTCCCTTCCCTTGATAAAGCCACCTATGACCGGTTTGATACGAAGCTGGCCCGTCCGCTCCAGCAGCTACGCACATCTTTCGTACAGCTGCAAAACAAGGGCGGCCTGACCTATCAGGGCGAGTACGAAAAGCTTCGGCAGCAAACTGGCCAGATTCAACAGATGATCGATGGCTGGCGAAATGAGTATCGGGGCGACCCGGACGCCATGCGTGCGCTGGATATCTTTAGCAAGGATACCGCAGACCTGCTGACCAGCTCCCGAGCTGCCCGCACCATGGAAACCGCCACCAGCTTGCAGAATCTCTATACGCCTGCACAAAAGCTTGTAGATTCTCTGCTTGCGGTGGAAAAAGAGGGAGGCTTTGCCACCAAGGAGGCATACGATGCCTACGTGAACCAGCTGGGCCAGTACGCTGAATATATGGACGGCGACCGTACCAGATTTTATGGAAAGCCTGATGCCCAGAGCGGAATTGACAAACTGCACGACACTCTAGAAAAGCTGCGCACCCACGCCGAGGGGCAATACTACCGAGGGATGATTGCTTCCAAAATCAAAGACGGCGAGGATGCACTGGAAAAGTTACAAAATGGTGATACAACAGCGGATGAGCGCGCAGAATTGCGTAGAGTTTACTACTTATCTCTGTTCTACCATAGCGATTTCGAGGAAAAGAGCACCTATAAATCTACTGCGAATGGAAAAAGCAGAAGCGACTTGGACTTACTATTTGATCGGTACGAACCAGAAAAAAGCGGATACGACGACCCGTGGTATGAATATATTAATGGAAATACATCTGTCGAGTCGTACCTGCGTGGCATGGGCAAGGAAAGTTATGGCGAAGGCCTCGGTGCTCTTTATGCTGGGTTGGCTGAAAACAGCGGAGAATTGGCGTACTTCACTGACGATGAGCGTAAGATATACAATTATTTGTATGCCACCAAAGGTAAGAATGCAGCGGAGGATTTCGTGAACTACTTGTCTGAAGACCTTAACCTTAGACAGCGCATAGCCTATGAAGATAACCTCCGAAAGTATGCTAATGAGCACCCTATCATCTCCTCTATTGGCTCTGTAGCTACATCACCATTAAAAACCTTGAGCTATGTGGGACAATTGGCGGATTATATACCTGATGGCAAGATGGAAAAAGATGCTGCCTATAACCTGTGGGCATCTGGTAACGCTGCAGTTCGCCAGGAAGTGTCATCCAAGGTAGAGAAAAACTGGGGCAGCTTTGCCAGTGGTGCGTATAACATCGGAATGGGCTTGGCAGATTTTCTCTTTACCACGGCAGCAACCGGTGGCAATAAGGCGCTATCACTGGCAATTATGGGAACCAGCGCTGCGGCGGATGCAACGCTGGAGGCAAAGGACAGAGGACTTAGTGACGATCAGGCATTTGCGTTAGGCACAATTGCTGGCGCTACAGAAATTGCGATGGAGTTCATTCCTCTGGATAATTTACTTAAAACCAATCAATCGAAGTCCTGGCTGGTGGCTATCATCAAGCAAGGCCTTTCCGAAGCTGGCGAGGAGGTAGGATCTGAGCTTGTCAACACAATAGCAGACATTATTATTTCCCAAGACAAGAGCCGGTGGGAGCTGGCTATCCAAGGTTATCTGGACAGTGGAGAGGCTAAAAACAGGGACGAAGCATTTCAGAAAGCCTTCGGCGCAAAGGCGTTTGAGTTGTTAAATGCAGCTGCAGGCGGTTTTATGTCTGGCGGAATGTTGGGCGCCAGTGCCTATGGAATCAATGTAGCTGTGGAGAACCACCGGCTGACCAATATGGACGCTGATGGCATTATATCTATGATTGACGAAGGGCTGGCAGCGCCGAAGGATACCGATAGCTACCGACTTGCCACATATCTGCAAAACAAGGCAGATTCCGGCGAGACGCTGACAGTCAGGGATTTGAGGGCACTGGATAGGGCGAACGCTACCGTTTCCAGCAAGCAGCCCGATACCATGAATTCCCCAGAAAACCCCACATCCCCCACACCGGAAACCGGCGCAGCGGCCACGCCTTCCACCGCCGACCCCCACTTCTCTCCTGCCGGCCCCATCAACATGGACGATGTTATCGACGAATCCATGGCCCAGCTTACCGGCGCACCGGCAGATCCGGTTGCCGCCGCTCTGGATACTGTCAAAGCCGGTGGCACCGTTTCCAATAATCAGGCAAGGGATATTCTCAATAATCTTCGTGCCATCCAGTATCTTCAGGAAAAGACCGGCATGAAGCTGATTGACGACCGCAGTGGCGGCACCGCATCCAGCCGCCGAGCCGCCGTCAAGGAGGCCATCGCCCAGCTTGCTGTCATGGATCAGGCTGAAACCGTTGACACCGCCCCCGAAAGCGGTTATGATAATCAAAACACCACAGGAGGAACCACCAATGCCCAACAACAAACCAGTCAAATCCGCTTTCCGCTCCGAAGCCCAGAAGCAAGCCTATTTGAAGCACCTGCAGGAGCATCAGCGCAAAATGGAAACGGACCCGGTGTACAGAGAGAAGTGGGAGAAAATGGAGGCGGACTTGCACAAATTCGCTCCGATTGGGGACAACGCAATGGATTGACGGATTCTCAGGAGCCTTACGCTCCGGAGGACTACGTACAGCCCGAGAACAGTTCTCCTTTGCATCAGACTCAGGAAGGATTTGGTGAGCGCGGGATTGACTGTAAGGTTGTCCATGCAAGCAAATGGGGCAGAGAAAATCCAGCCTTCACAAGAGCCGGAAAAGTCTACATATCAGACGGCATCGACCCTGTTACTCTCAGCACCGCCATTCCTCACGAAGAATCCCACGTAATGCTACAGACGGAATTCATGCCATATCTGGATTTCATCGACCGGACGCCCGATATGATGAAAGAGGACGGTGAACCCTATCAGCAGCTCCTTCATTTAGTGTCTAAGCACACGGGCATCGACATATTCAGTATGGACGAAAGCGAGTACGCTCGGTTTTACGACGAGCTGAACGCCATTGTCTACGGAATGGAAAAGGCCGGCATCCTCGCCGACCCTTCCTATGCCTACGGAGATTTCATTCCTGATGCTTTTAATGACTTTGACGGATATATCAAAGAGCTGGATTCCATCCACGATCAATTCGCCCAACAAGCCAAAGCTCCTTATGCGACCAAAAGCGAAGCAGAGCTTACCCCGACGGGGGAGGCACCGGAAACCGGCTCTCTTGCCACGTCCAAAAGCTCTGCTTCTGATAATAGCATACCCGACAGCGGCGAAAATGTCAACCCCACCACCTCCGTCGGCGCCGCCCCTGGCTGGTTTGACCTCAACACCCGTCTGCAATATGAACATGGCACGATTCCTGAGGGCGAAAACCCAGTCCGTCCTGCCGACTTACCCAAAAAGGATTACACTGGAAAGGATGTTTCCAAAACCGCTGCAACCGTCAAGGGTGCAAAAGTGACCCCCGACGAATTTGTGGATCTTTTAAATAAGGAAACCGTAGAGGGCGGTCTTTCCTATGTCCGGATTTCCAATGATGCCGCCACCCAGAAAGCCACCGAGTACATCACTGAGCACGGCTGGGAGCTTGCGAAAGCGTTGTGGGAAAACGATGTTGTGGACGGGAAAGCCGGTGCGGTGATGGATGCTACGGGTGCCTTATTGTTGAATAACGCTGCCAGCGCTGGCGACCACAGTGCATGGCGGGACATTCTCTTCCATTATCAGATGCTGGGCACCAACACCGCTCAGGGCATGCAGGCTCTGCGCATTCTGAAAACGCTGGAGCCCTCCGACAAGCTCTATATGATAAAGCGTTCCGTCCAGCAAATGTCCAAGGATACCGGACTGGATTTGACCATAGCCCCCGAATTGGTGAACGAATTTGATAGCGCCGATACAGATAAAGGGCGTGATGATGCAATCGACAAAATCAAGCAGGACATCGCCGACCAGATTCCTTCTACCTTTATGGAGAAATGGAATGCCCTTCGTTATGTGAATATGCTGGGCAATCTAAAAACCCAAGGCCGAAACATTCTGGGAAACCTTTCTATGAAGACATTGAACGCCACAAAAAATGCCGTTGCCGTAGTACTTGAGAACATTGCCTACAAAGTGAGTGGTGGAAAATTCGAGCGCACCAAATCCCTTGCCGTCAGCAAAGAGCTGTTATCCGCCGCCAAAGCTGATTTTGCTCAGCTTCAGTCTGTAATTATGGGCGGCGGCAAAATGGGCGCTACTCTTGATCAAGGCTCTCAGTTTGCGCAAGATGTACAGGATAAGAGACGCATTTTGGGCGTAAAGGGTGACAAGTGGTACCAAAAGGCCGCAAATGCAGCGCTAGCACCACTGGAGGGCTACCGAAAAGTCACCAATTGGGCCATGGAAAAAGGCGACTTAGTTTTCTCCAGAAGTGCCTATGCTCGCTCCCTTGCCGGTTATTTGAAGGCCCATGGCGTAACCGACAGCGATTTATCCAAGGTAGACACGGAGCTAATGGATAAAGCCCGTCTGTACGCCGTAAAGGAAGCACAGGAGGTCACTTTTCGGGATTCCAACCGATTGTCTGACTGGATTTCCAAAATTGGCCGTCGTAAGAATACTCACCCTGTCGGCAAGGTTCTGGCAGAAGGAGCCGCCCCTTTCCGAAAAACACCAGCCAACGTTTTACTTCGTGCGGAGGAATATAGTCCCCTAGGTATAATCAACTCTGTTGGCACCAGCATTAAAGCAATGCAAAAGGGTTCTGATATTACTGGTGCCCAAGTCATCAATTCATGGTCTAAAACCCTCACCGGAACCGGAATATTCCTTCTTGGCATGCTTCTGAACAATCTCGGTGTTCTTACTGCCGGTCCTGACGAAGACGATGACAAAGAAGCTGCCGAATCTATGAACGGCCAGCAGAACTATGCCCTGACCATTCCCGGCACCGATATCAATATCACAATCGACGTATTTTCCTCTGTGGCAATGCCCATGCTCATGGGTGCGGAGCTGATGGAGATTTGCAATAGCGAGGGATTCGAATTAAAAGATTTGGAATCTTCTCTGATGTCCATCGCCGACCCGATGATTCAGATGTCTATGCTTCAGGGTGTCGACGATATTCTCACCGATATCAAATACTCCGATGGCCCCATCGGCCGGTTGGTGGAAACTGTCGCCGTCAACTACCTGATGCAAGGCATGACAAACTCATTACTGGGCCAGTTGGAACGAGGAACCGAAGATGTGAGAATGACCACCTATACTGATGAAAATAGCCCCATCCCCAAGTGGCTGCAGTACCAACTCGGCAAAGCATCCGCAAAGACCCCCGGCTGGGACTATCATCAGACCCCGTATATCAACGCCAAAGGTGAGGAAGAAAAGAATCCGTCCATGCCGCAGAATCTGCTCTACAATACGCTATCGCCTGTGTATATCGAGCAGAACACCTCCACAGACATGGATAAGGAGCTGGACAGGCTGAACGATGCCCAGAGCAACTACAACGTTTACCTGAGAAAGCCCTCCAAGTCCCTCACCGTCGATGGCGAGGAGATTCATCTTTCCGCAGATCAGTACGATACCCTGTGTCGAACCCAAGGCCAGAATCAGGTTCGGCTGGTGGAGGATATCATGAACCTGGAGGAATACGAGGGTTTGACCGATGACCAGAAAGCGAAGCTGATTTCCGAAGCCTACGACTACGCCAGAGAGCTTTCCAAATCCTCTATTGACATCGATGGGAAAATCCCTGCCTACATCCGTGACCGCCCCGAGGGCATGAGTGAAGCGGAAGCCATCCTTCGTCAGACCGTCGCCGGAACAACCACGAAATACACGGATGTCCCTATCGACACCGCCGCTTTTGTTGCGGAGCTGATGGAGGGGCTGCAAATTGCCCCCCGGGAAACGGATGCAGACGGAAAGCCCTATACCAATGTACGCCCCATTCAAAAAATGGAAGCTGTGGTCGAATCCGACGAGCTGGATGCCTATGTGGAAAAGCTCCTGCCAATGTACATGAAGCAAAGCACCCAGCAGCGCTACCAAACTGCGCTGGATGAGGGCTATACCTCTGATGAATTTGTCGCCGCCTACCGGCTCTATCTGGATAGAGATAAGGAGCTGTCTAAAACCCGACAAATCAAAGAGCTGGCAGAGGAGCTGGATATGGACTACCGCACCGCCAAAACCCTTTGGGAAATCTATTCCGAAAAGCCCGATTAACCCCATAACGCCCAAAACACCCCCTCTGATTGGAGGGGGTGTCGTCGTATTCAGTTTACTCCTTCAGCTCCGGCAGACCGGCCACGCTGGTCAGCATGGACAGGATACCAGCCAGAGCAGTGGCGCTACCCACAGCAATCCAGTTGACCTGACCCAGCACCGCAGCAGTGCTGATGGTAGCCACAGCGGTCTGCGCCATGGTCTTGACGGCACGCACACCAGCCGCCTTGATCCAACTCTTGAAATTTTTCATGGTATGTACCTCCTTAATTTGCGGGCTTATGGAAGCCCTCTAAATCCGAAATCCGATGGTTGATGACCTTGATTTGCTCCTCCACCACAGGCATCCGCTGAGCAAAATTGTTATGCGCACGAACCTCTCTGGTCAGCTCGTCAATCTTCGTATCGGTCACAGCCTGCGCCACCTTCACCG
>SVME01000054.1 GCA_015067605.1 Oscillospiraceae bacterium | reverse complement strand
TATCGCCATTCCCCTTCCGGTTCGGGCAAAGCCCGAACCACCTTCCCCTCAGGGGAAGGTATAGCGCCTGCGGCGCTTAGTAAGCTAAACGATAATTTAGCACAGGAGGAAAGACTATGACCAACGAAGAACTGCGTGAATCGCTGCTGATGGCTCCGAAGAACGGCTATGCCACCCTCACCGCTGAGCAGCGTGCCGAAATGGAAGATTACTGCAAGCGTTATATGGCTTTCATGGATGCTTGCAAGACGGAACGGGAAGCTACTGACTGGATGGTGGCCATCGCCGAACAGCACGGTTTCAAGCCCCTGACTGCCGGAATGTCCCTGGACCCCGGCGACAAGGTCTACTACAATAACCGTGGTAAGAGCATCCTGCTGGCGGTCATCGGCTCTGAGAGCCTTGCCAGCGGTGCTAACATCTGCGCCGCCCATGTGGATTCCCCCCGACTGGATCTGAAGCCCAACCCCCTTTATGAGGACGGGGAAATCGCCTACTTCAAGACCCACTACTACGGCGGCATCAAGAAGTACCAGTGGCCCACCATTGCGCTGGCGCTGCACGGCGTGATTTGCAAGAAGGATGGCACCACCGTCACCGTGACCATCGGTGAGGATGACAGCGACCCTGTTCTGGTGGTGTCCGACCTGCTGCCCCACCTTGCCGCCGATCAGATGAAAAAGACGCTGGCCGATGGCATCGCCGGCGAGCAGCTGAACGTGATTCTGGGCACCGAGCCTCTGTCCGGCGAGGGCAGCGACCTGGTGAAGCTGAACATCATGAAGCTGCTCAATGAGAAGTACGGTATCATCGAATCCGACTTCCTGTCCGCCGAGCTGAACATCGTCCCCGCCGGCAAGTGCCGTGAGGTGGGTCTGGACCGGAGCCTGATTGGCGCTTACGGTCACGATGATCGGGTCTGCGCCTTTGCGGAAATCGAGCCGCTGCTGACCATGGGCACTCCCAAGCATACCGCTGTCTGCATCCTTGCGGACAAGGAGGAGATTGGCTCTGTGGGCATTTCCGGTATGCAGAGCTGGGCTTTTGAGTATTTCATGGAAATGCTGTGCGACGCACAGGGCGTGAAGCTGATGGAGTGCTACGCCAATTCCTTCTGCCTGTCGGCGGACGTTTCCAACGCCTTCGACCCCAACTTTGCGGAGGTCAGCGACCGGCGGAACAACTCCATGCTGAACTACGGCGTTGCCATCTGCAAGTACACCGGCTCCCGTGGCAAGGGCGGCGCATCCGATGCTTCCGCTGAGGCCATGAGCCATGTCCGCACCACGCTGGAGAACGCCGGAGTCCAGTGGCAGATTGCCACGCTGGGCAAGGTGGATCAGGGCGGCGGCGGCACCGTGGCGGCCTACATGGCCAACCGGAACATCGTTACCGTGGATGCAGGCGTACCGGTGCTGAGTATGCACGCACCGATGGAAATCGTGAGCAAGCTGGACTGCTATATGACTATGTTGGCCTGTAAGGCTATTTATAACGCATAAGGAGAGTAACTATGGAAAACAACGAAATTCTGGAGGAGCAGGAGAACCTGCTGACCCTCACTGACGAGAACGGCAACGAGGCCACTTTTGAGTATCTGGACGTGATTGAGTATCAGGACAAGGAGTACCTGCTGCTGATGCCCACCGATGACAGCGGTGAGATCGTGATTCTGGAGATTGAGCCGGTGGACGAAGAGAATGAGAACTACCTGTCCGTCACCGAGGATGATATCCTCAACGCCGTCTACGAGATTTTCAAGGAGAAGTATAAGGATATCCTGACCTTCGAGGACTAATACGCAAACAGCAACCCCGAGGCTGCCATCGGTAGCCTCGGGGTTCATTTATCTTCTTTTAGCGGCGGGGATGGAGCGTTCCTGGGCCAGAAGCAGGTCGGAAATAATGGAATTGGACACCAGAAAGCCCTCGGGGCTCAGCCGCCAGCGGCCGTCGGACAGGATAGCCAGATGATGCTCCCGATTTTTCTCCAGCTCCTCCTCGATGGGGTCGAAGGGCAGCAGATACTGCCGCTCATACTCCTCTCGGCTGATACCGGCGAAGGTGCGCAGGCGGGTCATCAGGTACTCCCCCGCCCGATCTCGCAGCGGAATCTCCTGAATGTCCTCGATTACCTGTCCGTGATTTAGGATACCCTCGATATAGCCGCAGACATCCCGCACCATCACGAATCGCTTGCCGGCGAAGTCGGAGCTGGCATTTGGGCCGAAGCCCAGATACTCGCCGCCCTGCCAGTATTTCAGGTTGTGGCGGGAGGCCATGCCCCGCTTGGCGAAGTTGGAGATTTCGTACTGCCGATACCCTTTCGTCCGCAGCAGCTCCACAGTGGCCAGATACATTTCTGCCTGGGTATCATCGTCGGGGATGCCGCAGCGGTCCCGCAGTTCGTACAGGGGGGTATCCGGCTCCACCTTCAGGCCGTAGCAGCTCATATGCTCCGGCTGGAGCTGCAGCACATGATTCAGGGTGTCAATCCAGTCCTGCAGGCTCTGGTTGGGCAGGCCGTACATCAGATCCAGAGAAAGATTCTTAAAGCCCGCTCGACGGATCCGCTTCACTGCCATTTTTGCGTCCTCGTAGCTGTGGGGGCGACCAAGGAAGTGGAGCATCTCGTCATTATCGTTCTGGATGCCGAGGCTTACCCGATTGAAGCCCTCGCTTTTCAGCCGCCGCAGGAGCCGTGGCGTGACGGAATCCGGATTGGCCTCAAAGGTAATTTCCGCACGGGGTGCCACGTCGAAATTCTGCCGGATGGCTGTCAGGATGGCGGCAAGGCTGTCGGCACCGAAAAAGCTGGGGGTGCCGCCGCCGAAGTAGATGGTGTCCACCCGATAGCCGGGGGCCAGCTCGCCGGCCTCCTTGATGTGGGTGCAGATGGCCTTCAGATACCGATCCATCAGCTTCCGGTCGTCGCCGGCCAGCGAGTAGAAGTCGCAGTACTGGCATTTGCTGCGGCAGAAGGGGATGTGAATATAGATGCCGAGGGATGTTTTTTCAGAGCGAGGGAGAATGGGCATAGGTTACCTCCGTGGGTTATTGGTTTCGCAGGATGTCGATTGAATACAGGGCGGTGGTGGGATATGGGATGTCCGCCATAAAGGCCATGCCGCCGGAAAACTCAGCATTCCAGACACATTTCTCACCGGCAATATCGATGCCATTGAGGACGTACTGGAGGTTTTTTGCCTGCTGAACAGCCTCATCGGTCAGGTCGAAACGCTGGTATTCATATTGGATGTAGGAACCGTCAGGGAAAATCTGGCGGATGATGTTTCCATTTTCGTCCCGAACCAGTGTGATACTGGTGCTATTGCCTTCGGTGGCGTAGCGATAGACCTTCTTTGATTCGTTTTCATCGGTGTAGGTCACCTTAGACAGCTGCCCGTCGGCATACTCCAAGTCTGTGCGGCTGATGACCCTGGCGTCTGCATCCAAAACTGTCCGGCGAATCAGCTCCTCGCCGTCATATTCCAGCAGCATCGCGGTTTCAAGCTGGTGAGTGGGCGCCATCACTCCCTCCCACGCAGGCGTGGTGATGTAGTTATCGTCCAGTGCGGCGTAAAAGGTGTTTGTTTGCAGGGTAGCTCGAACTAAGTGGCCGTTTTTGTCGTACTCGTAGAAAAATGCTGAAAGCCCTTCATTGCGACGTGTGGCGGCGGCGGTAACGCGACCGGCACGGTCGTAGCGGAATTCGAAGGCCCAGTATGGAATCTCATCATCCAAATAGAGCTCTACGGGTCTGCCGTCCTCATCATAATGATAGTACATGGTGACCATATCCTTGCCGGTGCCACCGCCTACCTGCACCTTGTGGAGGACAGCTTCAGTGATACGGCCATCCAGATCGTACACATAGTGGCAGCTTTTATCCCGGTCGTAGGTGTCTATGTCGGAGCTGATTAGATTGCCATCTGCGTCATACTTATTACGGGTCTCCACGCAGTAAAGAATATGGCCGTTTTCGTTATAGACGTATTGGACGAGCGCATCCGGATTGCCGTCAAAGCTGCCGGTTATGATTTCGTATACGCCATCGTCCTCGTTCCAGACCTGCTCGCCGGAGATTCCATGATCTGTCAGGATAGCCAAAGGGGCTCCGCGGTCGTCGTAGGTGTAGATTCGCTGGGTGTAGCCAGGAGTGCCGTCTGCATTGTACTCTGCGGCTCTGGTGAGCAGATAGAAGCCACCGGAGGGTGCCGGATCAGGGGTAGACGGTGCAGAGGTGGTCGGTGCGGGGGCAGGCGCTTCCTGCGGGGATCTCCACAGCACGACCCCCACCGCAATGGCCATCGCAGTCACCAAAACGGTGGCCCAGAGGAAATAACGCTTTTTGGATAGACCGTTTTCAGGAGGACCCTTCGGCTTCTCAGTGGGTTCCGGTTCCTGAGGTGGTTGGGGTGTCGGTTCCGGAGCTTTCTCCTTGGGAAGATAGGCAGATAAAATCTCGGCAATAGGGATTCGTTCCCCGTCAAGCTCTTGATTGTTGTCCATGATAGTTTCTCCGTGGGGTCAGTCTTTTTGGGTCAGAATATCGAATTGCATCAGGTCGGTGGTGGGGATGGGCAGATACTTGAGGAATCCGTAGCTGCCGCCAAAGGCGAAGAACTGGTAGCCGTAGCCGGTAGGACCGGTACGGTGCCACGCCATCTGAGCATTCCGGCAGTATTGGGCATCTTCCTTGGACAGCCGGAATTCCTTGTATGTGTATTCCACATAGCTGCCATCCGTGTAGATTTTCTTGACAACATTGCCGTTTTTATCCCGTACCAGCACAATGTCAGAATCGTCCGCGCCGGTATCGCTATCGGTATAGCGGTAGGTTGTGTCGCTGTCATAGGTGACGGTGCTGAGCTTTCCGTTGTCGTAGGTGCAGGTGATGTCACCACGGGAAATCAGATTTCCTTTGCTGTCGTATTCAAAGTCCCATTCATTCTGAACAGTGAATTCAACGTCAACTGCCGCATAGGACTCGGAAACGTGCTGGTCGTCCAGACGAGCCTGAGAAGTAGCGTAAGATCGGGTCACACAGGTCAGCTGATCCTTGTCGTTGTATTCATATTGATAGTACCAGCAGGCTTCTGACCAACGGAGGGTGTGGCCGATAAGCCGGTTTTTGGAGTCGTAACGAAAATCGAAGTCCCATTTTGTGGTATTGGGTTTGAGATTCTCGGTGTAGATTTCAATCAGGTTGCCGTTGTCATCATAGCAGTAGTGCATAACGGAAAGTACCTTGTCATCGTAACCAGAGGGGATTTTAGCACCATAGCAATCGATGGATTCGATGCGACCGTTTTTGTCGTAGTTATAGGAAAAAGCACCTTCTTCGCTGTAGTTGTAATTCTCACCTTTCTGGGCGTAGTAAAGGATATCTCCCTCTTCGTTGTAACCAAATTCGACGGATGTATCAATTGTACCATCGTAGGGAAGATTGTAATAAATATAATAACCGTTTACATCGTCCCAGTATTTATCTTGTCCACCCCAGTCGTAGGTAATCTCCAGGGGCAGACCCTTTTCGGTGTAGGTGTATTTCCGTTGGTAGCTACCTCTGGAGCCATCGGCTTCATAGGCGATTTCGGAGGTGATCAGCCAGACGGATTCCTTAGAGAAAATGAAGACCCAGCTAAGGATACCGGCGATGATGGCCAGCACCGTGACGATGGCGGTGATGATAATGATTTTCTTCTTTTTGGACTTCTTTTTCACCGGTGCGGCGAGTATCTCAATCTCCGGCATAACGGGCGGCACCGGTCCAGTGGGCGTAATAACCTCCGGCATACCGGAGGGCGCTGGCTGGGGAGGGATGGAATCAACGGGAGTTGTTGCCGGAGGGGTGATTCGTGCGCCACAAATGCCGCAGAAAACATCCTCTGCGCCCATGGGGTTTCCACAATTGGGACAGTTCATTTTGTTACCTCGCTTTCTTTTTATGTGCGATTATTTACCACGATGCATCGGTCCAGTCCCGTAGGCAGGGTCAATGGGCATATCTACAAGGGTATAAAGCACTGGCAAAATACTGAAGTAGTCGCGGTAATACATCGAATCAGAAAACAGACTTCCGGACAACCGCTGTCTTACCTGTTCCTGGGCGTGGAACCGAGCCGCATCCTCTTTGTCCAAACGCAGTTCCTTGTATTCGAGTATCGCATAGGAGCCATCAGCTTCTGTGACTTTAATCAGATTTCCGTTTTTATCGTATTCCAGTTCCGATTCGGAGTTCCAACTGCCGCCGATGATTTTGTGTCCGTTGTACCGGTACACATATTCGCTGGAGTCGTCTTTGACGGAAATCAGGTTGCCTTTGCTGTCGTAGTGATACTGAGTTTTGTTGGCATTGGTCAATTTGCCCTCGCTGTCGTATTCGTATTCGAAGTTGGATGTTTGACTGGGACCGTCGAACATGCTTCCAGCGTAAGCCCTTATCTTGGTCAGCAGGTCGCCGTTATATTCGTAATGGACACTGTCGGTGTGATATTCATAGCTGGTCAGAGCGGTTAAGCGACTCTGTTCGTCGTATTCCATGATCAATAGGTCGGACATTGCGCCATCACGGTTTTTTCGTTTCACCTTGACCAACTGATTATCATTGTCGTATTCCAAAGAATACTGTTCGGTAGTTTGCATATATTCTGATGAGGTGGTTTTGCTGATTTCGGTGATTCGGTTGCCGTCCAATTGGTATTCATACGTTGAATCAGAGAACTGTCCAAGCCCATTATCCCATCGGCTACGAATCAGATGTCCTTGTTTGTTGTACTCGTATTCGGTGTAACGAAGTTCAGAGCCGTCTACCGGACTTTTATGGATGACGTAGCTGTACAATCCATCCTCCATCAATACTTCTTCGTGTTTGGATCCGTGGTCGTATTCTTCTCTTAAAAGATTGCCCTTGTCGTCATATTCATAGGTGTAGTATTCGTAGTTGATTCCGTCGACGGTGTAGTGCTTTTGGGATACCAGTGCATATACTGTTTCCTTTGAGAAGATGAACACCCAACTCAGAATACCGGCAATGATTGCAAGGACAGTGACAATGGCGGTGATAATGATGATTTTCTTCTTTTTGGACTTCTTTTTCACCGGAACATCCGGCGTAATGGCGTCAGGGGTCTGCTCTGGTTCGACGGAAGGAGTTGTCAGAGCGGAGATTGGTGCATTGCAGTTAGCACAGAAAACATCTTCCGCACCCATAGGGGTTCCACAATTGGGACAGTTCATTTTGTTACCTCGCTTTCTGTTAGATGATGTATTGTGTAATAAATTATCGTTTAGCGCACTAGCGGCGAAGCCGCATCGCTTCCCCCGAGGGGAAGCTGGCACCGCCTTCGGCGGTGCCTGAAGGGGAATACGGGCAGAAACCTATTGGTTTTTGCGTCTTTTGAGACTTGCTGCTGCATTTCGGGTATCGTCATTCCCCTTCCGAGCCGCCTAAAGGCGGCCCACCTTCCCCTCGGGGGAAGGTATAGCACCTGCGGCGCTTAGTTCGCTAAGCGATAATTTGCCTCTCTCAAATAGATGCCCGGAGGGAATCGGGGGCCACTTCGATGGGAATCCATGTTTCGGTAGTTTTGGAAAGCACGTTGCCGTCCTTGTCCAAAACGGTGGTGCGAATCAGATTGCCGTTGTCGTCATACTGGTATTGGGTACTGCCGTCCAGAGTGCCGTCAGTCAGGGTTGTGGTAGCGGTGCAGTCGGTGCCCTCATAGGCATAGTTGACGGTAGAATAAAGAGTTCCGTCCGCCAGATATACCTCTTGCGTCACCGGTCTACCGTCTTCACCGAGGGTCAGATGGGAATAGTTGACCAGCACGCTGTTTTGATAAAACTCCTCCCGAACCTTCTGACCGGCTTCATTGTAAAGGTAAAGCGTCCGCTGCTCCTGCGGGCCGTTGCGGTTGGTTAGGGCGGTCTGGTTGCCATTTTCCCAAGTATACTCGGTAGAGCTAATCAACGTGCCGCCGCTGAACATGGTTTTCCCCAGCGGGTGACCGGCTTCGTCGTAGCTGTACTCGATGGTCATGCTGTCGCTGATCCAGCGGATGTAGTTGCCGTTGCTGTCGCACTCAACATCGTAGCACATGGTAAGGGCATCGTTGGTAAAAACTTGAACCTCCTTCACCTGATTCTGCTCGTCCAAAATATAGTCGGTTCGGGTGGTAGAGCCGTCCACGGTGCGAGTCTGGGAGGTGCAGATGTAAATGGTTTTGGAATCGAACACGTCAGGCGTGCTGCTGGCAGAGGGCTCAGTGGGCGCTGCGCCAGCAGGCTCTTTGGTGCAGCCACACAGCAGCAGCGCCGCCGCCAACAAAGGCAGGATCTTCTTTTTCATAGGGGATTCCTTTCTTAAACAGCGGTAGCGTCCCGATTCAGGCTTTCACACTCCGGCGCGGCCACCAGACTGGCGAAGAATTGCTCGCTGCGTTTCCGGGAGTGGATGCCGGGGAAGGTGGCCTGAAACCGGAGTATGTGACCGGCATCGGTCTTTTCCGCAAGCGTTTCCAAAATGTGCGCCCGTTGGCTCTGGGCAACAGCGTCAATCACCTTCAGCGCCGCTACGATATCATGGGTGTGCAGCTCATATTTCACCATTTCCGGAACCCGACCGGGCAGATGATGCTGCAGCAGCTCCAGAATGGTCAAGGTGATCAGCATGAAGATCATGCCAGCCAGCGCAATGGTGTAGTAGCCGTAGCCGCAGGCGGTGCCAAGGCAGGCCACGGTCCAAAGGCTGGCGGCGGTGGTCAGACCCTTGACGGTGGCACCCTCACGGAGGATGGTGCCGGCACCAAGGAAACCTACGCCGGTGATGACCTGTGCGGAAAGGCGGGCAGGATCGGGGGTGCCGCCCATGGCCCGATATTCATAAAATATCATCTGTCCGGTGATGGATACCACGCAGGCACCCAGCGCCACCAGAATGTGGGTACGCATACCGGCAGGGCGGTTAGAGTACTCTCGCTCAGTGCCTATAACAAGTCCAACCACCATGGCGCACAGGAGCCGCAGGCAGATATCCCAGATTCCCGGCTCCAAATCAAAGCTGTGTAAAAAATCAGTTACCATATGCGACTCCTTTCAAATAATGCAGAATGGTTATAGTAGGATAAATTATCGTTTAGCGGCGTAAACGCCGCAGGCGCTCTTGGCTCTCCCTCTGGGAGAGCTGGCACCGCCGAAGGCGGTGACTGAGAGGGTTTTGGCGCTTTATATACCCTCTCCGCCCCAGTGTGCGCACTGGGGCACCTCTCCCAAAGGGAGAGGCAAGGGGTGCGGTGCTTAATTCGCTAAACAATAATTTAGCGGTTATCAGTCCTCGTCCAGTTTGAGGACGGCCATGAAAGCCTCACTGGGCACGGACACGGTGCCGAAGGTACGCATCCGCTTCTTGCCTTCCTTCTGCTTCTCCAGCAGCTTCTTCTTACGGGTGATGTCGCCGCCGTAGCACTTGGCCAGCACGTCCTTGCGCAGAGCCTTGATGGTTTCACGAGCGATAATCTTGCCGCCGATGGCCGCCTGCACGGGAATCTCAAACTGGGCACGGGGGATATTGTCCTTCAACTTTTCGCAGATTTTACGGGCACGGGGGTAGGCGTTCTCCGCAAAGAGGATGAAGCTCAGGGCGTCCACGATGTCGCCGTTGAGCAGGATGTCCAGCTTCACCAGCTTGCTGGGACGGTAGCCAATCAGCTCATAGTCCAGACTGCCGTAGCCGCGGGTGCGGGATTTCAGAGCGTCGAAAAAGTCGTAGATGATTTCGTTCAGGGGCATCTCGTAGTGCAGTTCCACACGGCTGGCGTCCAGATAGACCATGTCCTTGAACTCACCACGGCGCTGCTGAGCCAGATCCATGATGTTGCCCACATATTCCTGGGGGGCAATGAGGCTGACCTTCACGAAGGGCTCCTCCGCCAGCTCGATTTCCATGGGGTCGGGCCAGTCCAAGGGGTTGTCCACCATCAACGTTTCGCCGTTGGTTTTAGTCACTCGGTACACGACGTTGGGGGCGGTGGTGATCAGATCCAGATTATACTCCCGCTCCAGCCGCTCCTGAATGATTTCCATGTGCAGCAGCCCCAGGAAGCCGCACCGGAAGCCGAAGCCCAGAGCGATGGAGCTTTCCAGCTCATAGACAAAGGACGCGTCGTTCAGCTTCAGCTTTTCAAGGGCTTCCCGAAGATCCTGATACTTGGCGCCATCCGCCGGATACACGCCGGAGAACACCATGGGCTGCACCGGACGATAACCGGGCAGCGGCTCGTCTGCGCCATCCTCCACGGTGGTGATGGTATCGCCCACCTGCGTGTCCGCCACAGTCTTAATGGATGCGGTGATGTATCCAACCTCGCCGGCACCTAGCGCCTCGGTGGGAATCAGGCCGAGAGGGCTCATGGTGCCTACCTCCACAACCTTGTACACAGCGCCGGTGGCCATCATCTTGATGTCCTGTCCGGCACGGACAGTGCCCTGCTTGATGCGGGTGTAGACGATGACGCCCCGATAGCTGTCATAAACGCTGTCGAAAATCAGCGCCTGCAAGGGGGCGGAGCGGTCGCCGGTGGGGGCGGGTACGTCCTTGACGATCATCTCCAGCACGGAATGGATGTTGATGCCGTTTTTGGCGGAAATTTCGGGGGAATCCTCGGCGGGGATGCCGATGATGTCCTCCACCTCTGCCTTCACCTCTGCGGGGCGGGCAGAGGGGAGATCGATTTTGTTGATGACCGGCAACACTTCCAATCCGGCGTCAATAGCTAAGTAGGTGTTGGCCAGCGTCTGAGCCTCCACGCCCTGAGAGGCATCCACCACCAGCACCGCACCCTCACAGGCCGCAAGGCTGCGGCTGACCTCGTAGTTGAAGTCCACATGGCCGGGGGTGTCGATTAGGTTCAGAGCGTAGGTCTCCCCGTCGTCGGCGGTGTAGCGGAGGGTGGCGGCGGTGGCCTTGATGGTGATGCCACGCTCCTTCTCCAGATCCATGGAGTCCAGCATCTGCTGTTCCATCTGCCGCTGATCTACGGCGTTGCACTCCTCCAGCAGCCGGTCAGCCAGCGTGGACTTGCCGTGGTCGATGTGGGCGATGATTGAGAAATTTCGAATTTTGGAAAGTTCAGTCATAGTCATACCTCGATGAACGAATTTTGTAGCATAAAATATTGTTTAGCGGTCTAGCAATCACCCATTGTAGGGGAGGGTCTTGACCCTCCCTAAAAATCTATCAACATCTGTAATGTTTGTTTTATGCCGTCAATGTTATGATTCGCACAATAATTACAACTCAATAATCGTTATGATGCGGGAGGGTCAAGACCCTCCCCTACGATAACATTGATTGTTGTTATGCCGCTAAACAATCATTTATAAGCCCACTGCGATTGGGGTGTGGGCATAGTCATGCCATTTTCCTGTATTATACTGGATTTTCAACCAAAAGTAAACCGTATGTTTTCGGGAAATTTGGGGAAAATGTGTTCGAGGTTCAATGGAATCGGACAAAATGCGGAAAATTTCAAAGATTTTAATAAAAAACCCCTTGTCAAAAAATAAAAAAAGGGATATAGTCTAACAGCAAGAGAAATTCCAGACAAAGAGGGAGCATGACATGAGCAACGCCAAGAAGAATGGAAAGCCTACCATGGAGGATTTGACCGCCGCCATCCAGAGCCTGATTGCGCAAGGACGGAAGGACGGCATGATTCGTGCGGCCGATCTGAACGCCCATCTGGAGAAGATGGATCTTTCCCCGGAGAAGATTGAGGAAATCTACGACCGGTTCGAATCCATGAACATCCAAATCATCAGCGACGTAATGGATCTAGATCTGGGCGACGATTTAGATGCCGGACTGGACGGCGATATCGATCTGGTGGGCATGGAGGAAGAGGAGCTGGTGGATCCTGTGGATCTGGCGGCGGAGTACAATCTGGATGACCCTGTGCGGATGTACCTGAAGGAGATTGGTCAGGTGCGACTGCTGTCCGCTGAGGAAGAAGTAGAGCTGGCCAAGAAAGTCAGCGAAGGTGATCAGGAAGCCAAGAACAAGCTCACCGAGGCCAACCTGCGTCTGGTGGTGTCCATCGCCAAGAAATATTCCGGCCGTGGCCTGCACATTCTGGATCTGATTCAGGAGGGCAACACGGGCCTCATTCGCGCAGTCGATAAGTTCGACTGGACAAAGGGAAATAAATTCTCTACATATGCTACCTGGTGGATCCGGCAGGCCATTACCCGTGCCATCGCCGATCAGGCTCGAACCATTCGAGTGCCGGTGCATATGGTAGAGGTAATCAATAAGGCCACCCGCTGCAACCGGAAGCTGGTGCAGGAGTTGGGCCGTGAGCCCACCGTGGAGGAAATCGCTAAGGAGCTGGGTCTGCCTGTTGAGAAGATCATTGAGGCTAACCGGACGGCGGCGGATACTCTGTCGCTGGATACCCCCGTGGGCGATGAAGAGGATACCTCCATCGGCTCCTTCGTGGAGGACGAGCGTACCCCCGGTCCCGCCGACGCTACCTCCAATGCGTTGCTAGCGGAAGCACTGAAGGAGATTCTGGACACGCTGACCGAGCGTGAAGCGGACGTGTTGCGGATGCGATTCGGTATGTACGACGGCCGCACCCACACCCTTGAGGAAGTGGGCACTATCTTCGGTGTCACCCGTGAACGGATTCGCCAGATTGAGAATAAGGCAATCCGTAAGCTCCGTCACCCCAGCCGTGCCAAGAAGATTAAAGACTTCTATTGCTGATAAAAAAGGGCGTGTTGCAAAATGCGCTAAGAAAAAAACAAATCGGTCAGCTCCGAAAGGAGTTGGCCGATTTGTCTTTTTGTTGTAGAATTAAACTGCTAATGAATAACCCTAAACAACAA
>SVME01000053.1 GCA_015067605.1 Oscillospiraceae bacterium | reverse complement strand
TTGCCACGTCGCTTCGCTCCTCGCAATGACAGCGCTTTCGGAATGTGTCTAAATCTTTCGGGGATTGCCACGCCCCTGCGGGGCTCGCAATGACGTGGTAATCTTAGTGCGCTAAACGATAATTTACCATTCTACATGAATCGCCGCTGTCCCTTGGGACAGCGGCGGAAAATTACAGGGGGGATTTCTTAATTTTAGCAAATGCACGGGGATACTGGGGTGGTGTAGGCCGAACCTTCCGCAGGACAATCACCGCATGGTCGGTACCATCCACAGGGAACTGTTCCACCTTCTCCAGCTTCAAGCCCAGCTTGCCGATAGCGCCGGCGGCTTCATCCAGCTCCTGATTTGCGGCGGCGCCCTTCATAGCAAGCACCGCGCCGCCCACCTTTACAAAGGGAGCGGTCAACTCCAGCAGGATGTTCAGCCGCGCCACCGCACGACTGGTAGCGAAATCGTACTGCTCTCGCCGCTTGGTTACAAATTCCTCCGCCCGAGCGGTGACGCACTCTGCTTCTACACCCAGCTCCGGCAGGATTTGCTCCAGCCACGCCATTCGTTTTCCAAGAGAATCCAGCAGCGTCAGCTTCACCTCTGGGCAACCAATTTTCACCGGTACACCGGGGAAACCGGCTCCGCAGCCCACATCAATCAGGCGTTTCTCCGCCAAATCCACGGTTTTCAGCACGCTCAAGCTGTCCAGCAGGTGGAGCTTGGCCACCTGATCCGGCGCAGTAATGGCGGTAAGGTTCATCACTTCATTTTGCCGCACCACCGCTTCGCCAAAAGCGCACAGCCGGCGGCAGGTATCTTCACTAAAGGTCAGACCCAGCTGAGGCAGACCGGCGGTGAGGGTCTGGAGCATCATTCATCCTCCTCGGGCAGTGCGCCCACGATACCACTCAAATCCACCTGCGTTTCGTCGTAGGGGTCGAAGGTGGACACATTCTCCTCACGCTGAGCGGGGATGACGATTTCCTGAATGTGCCAGCTCACCAGCAAATCGCAAACGTTGCTGTAAGAACCCACGCCGTCTTTATCGCCGCTGGTGGTCAGGTACAAATCGTTTACATCATCAGCAAATTCCGTGGCAGAATCGTCCTTATGCTCACTGAAAAATTCGGAATATCCATCCAAATCCCGCTGCATCTCTCTGCAGACACCACGGCTGATACGGGCGGCAGCGGCAGCAGCATCGGGGGTGCCCACAGAAGCCAGCGCATTGTAACAATAGCGGTAGGCCATGAAATAGGCCGAATACTGGAACTGAGGATTGGGATTGACCCGACAGGCCAAAAATCCAGCAAAATTGGCATCCCGCTCAATGGCGATACACATCCGGTGGGCCATCTCGTGGCACATGGTAAAGGGCAACGCCACATCCGGAATCTGGGGATTCACAGCTGCCTCGCCGGTGATGCCCATGGTAACGCCGGTGATGCCCATAGAGGTATACATATCCGCGAAGCCCAGCTCCTTGACGGGGGTGGTTTCTCCGGCAAAAACGGAGTAGGAGTATTCGTAGGTCAGAATTTCAAAGCCGGTGCCGGCCTGCTTTGCCAAGGTATCGAAGTTGGAAAACTTTGCTTCGCCACGGCCGTCACGGGGAACCTGTGTGGCCAAAGCATTGGCCTGATCCCGATAGTAAATGGTGGCCTCCTCCAGCTCCTTCAAAGTATAATCAGTGACGGTCAGCCGCACATCGTCAGCCAGAGGGCCGGCGTGATAGTTCAAGCCGTAAACGCAGGTGTGCAGGCAGTAAATGCTCATGATCACTGCCATGACCCAACCCACCCATTGAATCGGGTTCCAGCGCAACAGGATCATCAGCACGATGGACGCCATCAGCGCCACAATAATAGCGATGGCCGCCACCTGCCACAGCAGCAGGTCTGTGCCGCTGCTCCAGACAGCAAGGAAATTCTGAATGGTGCGGGTCACATAGGGAAAGACCATATCCACCAGTACGGTGTACTTTTCAGCCATATGCAACAGTGCGCCGCTGATTGCAGCCATAATTGCCGCCACCAGATATCCACGCCAGTATTTCAAAAGGATGCGCCTCCTTTCGGTCAAATGCCTATAGTCTTATATAGTATAGCACACTTTTATCCATTTGTCTGCCCCCAATTTTGAATTTTTCGTAAAAAGGCGTTGCGACAGAGAACGATAAGGAGTAAAATTTTGAATTATCCGTAAACAATGAATCAGAACGGTTGCTATTCGAAAAAAAAATCAATATAATAGTAGCACTACGATTGGTAAAGGTGATTCCATGAGAGGTATCCGCAACTTTTTCGTCCGGTTCATGGCGGGGCGATACGGCGTTGACAAATTGAATAATGTGCTGCTGTGGAGCAGTGTGATTGTGGTGCTGGTGACCATGTTCCTGCCGCTGAACACCCTGCGGTTGGTACTGATGGTGATTTCCTATGCGCTGATGGGTTGGGCGGTGTTTCGCTGCTTCTCCCGCAATACCTATAAGCGGTATCGGGAAAACCGGCGATTTCTGATGCTTCTGGACCGGATTCGGGACCGGAGCCACCGCTATTACAGTTGCCCCCGCTGTCGCCAGCCTGTCCGTGTTCCCAGAGGCAAGGGAAAAATCTCCATTACCTGCCCCAAATGCAGTGAAAAGTTCATTAAAAAGACCTAAAACCGGCACATTTCGTGCCGGTTTTTATTGTTGGGGAATTATCATAAATTTACAGCTTCAGCAAATCTTCAAATCTCTCGATTCTGGCAACGTACCGCTCCGGGGTGCCGAAGCCGTAGGCGGCGAAGATGAAATCGATTCCGGCCTTTTCCGCCGCCTCCATATCCCCTTGGGTGTCGCCCACATAGACGGCGCTTTCGATGCCGTGGCGCTCCATCAGGCGGCGAATGGTTTCGCCCTTTTCCGTGCCGGTGTCGCCAAAGCAGAGGTGGCCGGAAATGTATTCCCCCAGCCCCAGCTTCTCAATGCACAGCTCCGGATAGCCACACTGGCTGTTGCTGACGATGAACAGCCGGTGGTTTTTCGCCAACGCTTCCATGGTTTCCCGAATGTTGGGATAGCCGATTTCACAGGGATTTTGGTGGAGGTATTCGTTCTCCGTGGTCATGCAGCGGTCCATCAGGGCGTACCGCTCCGGCAGGGGGATTTCCGCCAAAATCACATCGGCAATCTCGGTCATGACCTTGCCGAACAAGGGCTTCAAATCCTCGGCGGTGACGCACAGATGCGCCAGACCCTCGGCACAGAGCTGGAGGTTGTACCCCTCCGCCACCAACGCCCGGGAATCCCACAGCGTTCCGTCGATATCAAAAATCAGACTTTCGTAATTCATGGTTCCTCCTGTTGTAAATTATCGTTTAGCGCAGCAAGAAACGCAGGTGCCATGCCTTCCCCCGAGGGGAAGGTGGCGCGCAGCGCCGGAAGGGGAATACGGGAGAATGCTTAAACCATTTTACGCCTTTTCAGACTTTATGCAGGGTAATAAGTCTGAAATGTATTCAAAATAGTAGTGTTTCTGCCCGCATTCCACATCCGTCCCCTTCGGGGACACCTTCTCCCCGGGAGAAGGTATTGCGGCTACGCCGCTAGTGCGCTAAACGATAATTTATCAGCCCAGCAATGTGTGGCAAAATGTGATGGTTTCAGGGCGATTCAGGCTGTTTTCAATGATAATTTCTCCTTCGCCTTCACGAAGCAGCCCTGCTTGCGCAAGGCGGCGTTTTGTCTGGATTGCCGTGCCGGCACCGCCGTCCAGAAGGGTAGTACCATCACCCAATAGCTTGCGAATCGTGTCGGCGGCGAAGGGGTAGTGGGTGCAGCCCAGCACCACCGCATCCAGCTTTCCCACATAGGGCGTCAGCAACGGATGCAGCAGCGCCTCCGCCTCGGCGGAATTGGCCTTGCCGGCTTCCACCAGCTCCACAAGTCCCGCCGCCGGCAGTTTGACCACGGTGCAGCTATCGGCGCACCGATCCATCAGACGGGCGAACTTCCCCTCACGCAAGGTGGCGGGTGTTGCCATGACGCCAATCGTGCCGCCGGGATACCGATCCGCCGCCAGCT
This sequence comes from Oscillospiraceae bacterium, assembly GCA_015067605.1. Classification (GTDB taxonomy): domain Bacteria; phylum Bacillota; class Clostridia; order Oscillospirales; family Oscillospiraceae; genus Faecousia. The sequence continues at coordinate 8,835 of SVME01000053.1, read as the reverse complement.
TCAAGGCCGGTTCGATGCCGATGATGATTCGCTCCGGATATTTCTGCCGCAGCTGCTTGGCGGCAGCGGCAGTGGCGGTGTTGCAGGCGATGACCAGCGCCTTAATGCCACGCCCCATGAGCATTTCTGCCGCCGCCACAGTCAGGTCACGAATCTGTTCTGTGGGGCGGGTGCCGTAGGGGGCGTTGGCCCCGTCACCGAAGTAGAGAAACCGCTCGCTGGGCAGCTCCCGCCGCAAATGCCGCAGGACACTGATGCCTCCCACGCCGGAGTCAAAGACTGCGATGTATTGATTTTTGGTGTCCATATCTCTCACCAACTGTCACTCAGTCTGGTAAATTATCGTTTAGCGCAGCAAGAAACGCAGGTGCCATGCCTTCCCCCGAGGGGAAGGTGGCGCGCAGCGCCGGAAGGGGAATACGGGAGAATGCTTAAACCATTTTACGCCTTTTCAGACTTTATGCAGGGTAATAAGTCTGAAATGTATTCAAAATAGTAGTGTTTCTGCCCGCATTCCACATCCGTCCCCTTCGGGGACACCTTCTCCCCGGGAGAAGGTATTGCGGCTTCGCCACTAGTGCGCTAAACGATAATTTATCTTCCTATCTATTCTACCAAAAACAACCGCCGGTTGCAAGAAAAAACGGAGCCGGGGGCTCCGTTTTTCATATTCTATACAGTTGTTTTCCGTTTTCGGTGGTGATGCGGTGGACTTCCTCCACGCTCAGGCCCCGGATTTCCGCCAGTTTTTCCGCCATGCGGTACAGCTTGGAGGGGTCGTTGCGCTTGCCACGGAAGGGCTCCGGCGCCATGTAGGGGCAGTCGGTTTCCAGTACCAGCCGCTCAAGCGGGATACCCGCCGCCACCTCCACCGCCTTGCGGGCGTTTTTAAAGGTCAGCACGCCGGTAAAGCCGATATACCAGCCCCGCTTCACCAGCTCCCGCGCCATCTCCAGCGAGCCGGAGTAGCAATGGAACACGCCTTTGACTGCGGGGAATTCGTCCACCACCGCCATGCCGTCGGCGTGCGCCTCCCGCTCGTGGACAATCGCCGGCAAATCCAACTCCGCCGCCAGCGCCATTTGCGCACGGAAAGCTTTCAGCTGAATGTCCCGTGGGATGTCCTCATAGTGGTAGTCCAGACCAATCTCTCCAACGGCCTTGATCTTAGGGTTTAGTTTACATAACTTCCGGTATTCCTCCAGAACATCCTCATTCACCTCGTCGGCGGCATCCGGATGGGAGCCCACAGCGGCATAGACATGGGGATATTGCCGTGACAGAGCATCGGCGTTTCGGGAGGAGGCCAGACTGCAACCGGGATTCATCACCAGCGCCACGCCGCTCTCCGGCAGGCCGGCAATCAGCGCCTCCCGATCCGCATCAAAGGCCCGGTCATCCATATGGGCATGGGTGTCAAATAGCATAGTTTTCTCCTTACTGGCTGTTTTTCAGCCGCTCCGCCTGATCGGCGGTGGCAAGGCCGTCGATGATCTCATCGATGTGGCCGTCCATGATGGCATCGATTTTATAGAGGGTCAGGCCGATGCGGTGATCCGTCACCCGCCCCTGCGGGAAATTGTAGGTACGGATCCGCTCGTTGCGCATACCGGTGCCCACCTGCGAGCGCCGCAGGCCGGAGTGTTCACTCTGCACCCGCTCCTGCTCGATTTCGTAGAGCTTGGAGGCCAGCATCCGCATACATTTTTCCCGATTCTGAATCTGGCTCCGCTCCTCCTGACAGGCCACCACGATACCGCTGGGCTTGTGGATCAGCCGCACCGCCGAGGAGGTTTTGTTCACGTGCTGGCCACCGGCACCGCTGGCACGGTAGACCTGCATTTCGATGTCATTGGGATCGATCTGTACGTCCACCTCTTCCATCTCCGGCAGCACCGCCACGGTAACGGTGGAGGTGTGCACACGGCCGCCGGACTCAGTTTCCGGCACCCGCTGCACCCGATGGACACCGGATTCGTACTTCAAACGGGAATAAGCCCCCCGTCCGTTCACCACGAAATCCGCCTCCTTCACGCCACCCAGCTCTGTATCATTATAATTCAGCAGTTCGATGGTCCAGCCCATACGGGCGGCGTACATGGAGTACATCCGGAACAGGCTGTGGGCGAACAGGGCGCTTTCCTCGCCGCCCACGCCCCCACGAATCTCCACAATGACGCTCTTTTCATCGTTAGGATCCTTGGGCAGCAGCAAGATTTGGAGCTGGCGATACAGGTTTTCGGTCTGCTCCTTGGCGGAGAGGAAGGTTTCCTGACACAGCTCCTTCATTTCCGGATCGCTCATCAGCTCCTGTGCGTCGGACATATCCCGCAGGGCGGCGTTGTAATCCTGAAAGACCTGGACGATGGGCTCCAAATCGTTTTTCTCCCGCATCACGGCGGCGGCCTTTTTGGGGTCGGCGTACAGATCCGGCTGCTCCGCCCGTGCGCACAGCTCGTCATAGCGGTCACATACCGCTCGCAATTTTTCCAGCATGGCATTTCTCCTGACAAATTATTGTTTAGCGCACTAGCGGCGAAGCCGCAATCCCTTCTCCCGGGGAGAAGGTGCCCCCGAAGGGGGTGGTGCTCCGCGCAGCGGATTTGAATTGTGTATAATCTCCGGTGGAGATTATACCATGACTAATCGGAAGTGGAAAGCGGGCGGAAACGTTATGGTTTCCTCTCTGTATCAGGCTTATTACCAGCTTTCAGATTTCGCCATTCCCCTTCCGACCTCGCTTGCGCTCGGCCACCTTCCCCTCAGGGGAAGGTATAGCGCCTGCGGCGCTTAATTCGCTAAACGATGATTTTATAGAATTCTTTTCCTGTATCATATCAGCAAAACGGGAAAAAGTAAACCGAAGGATGTGATTTTTTTGCGACGGATAATCACTGCATTAATATGCCTGTTTCTTGTGACTCCGGTCAGCGCCCGAGCGGAAAAATATGTGGCACTAACCTTTGACGACGGCCCCTCCGGCCGCTTCACCCGTCAGCTGCTGGACGGGCTGGCGGAACGGGAAGTAAAGGCCACCTTCCTGCTCTGCGGCTACCGAATCAAGGACTACCCCCAAGAGGCACGCCGGATTGCGCAGGAGGGCCACGAAATCGGACTCCACGGCTACAGTCACCGCTGCATGGCAAAAATGACCCCCGCCCAGCTGGAGAAAGAGCTTCAGGACACGCTGGCGCTGTTGCCCGAGGGAAACCAGCCGGCATTTCTCCGACCCCCGGGAGGGAAGTATTCCCAAACCGTCATCGATGCCGCCAAGAAGGCAAAGCTGGGGATCCTAAGCTGGTCCGTCGATCCACGGGACTGGGCCAGCGACGATGCCTCGGCCATTCGGGAAACGGTGGTAGGCACCGTCCGTGACGGGGATGTGGTGCTGTTGCACGATATGTCCGACAGCTCCGTGGAGGCGGCGCTGTCGATTATCGACCAGCTTACAGAACAGGGCTTCACCTTCGTCACCGCCACCGAGCTGGCACGCCGTAAGGGTATCACCATCCGGCCGGGACAGGTGTACGAGCGATTTTAGCATCACCCTTGACAATATGGTCGGCGACGATTACAATAGAGGCAGAAATGGAGTGATTTCCCTTGAAAAAAATAGTGATTTTGTCGCTGGTTCTGCTGCTGATTCTTACGGCTTGTGCCGGCAAAGCCAAGGATACTACCCCAACCACTGCCCCCATCACCGAGGCTACGGAGCCCTCCACTCGAGTCACCACCGTGCCTCCCACCCGTCCCGCCGTTGAGGTACCCGTGGTAGACGAGGCGCCGGAGGTGGAGAATCCCCTCTTCGAAGCCACCGAATGCACCAATCTCTTTGGCAGTTGGCGGCTGGATGTGACCGTTTCCAGCAACTATATGAACATCCCCAATTTTACCGGCAGTGTGACGTTTCCGGTGATTTGGACCTTCGGTAGCGACGGCCGGTTCAAGATGGAGCTGAACGGCGCTTACGCCAAGGCCATCGTGGATTACGAAACGATGCTGGCGGATTTCATGATTGAGGGCTACTATAATAAGTTCGTGGCCGAGAAGAAAATCAGCGCCCTGACCGACAAGCAGATTCAGGCTCGTTGGGAGGAATACGGGCTGTCCAATGCCCAGACCCAGACCCACAGCTATCTGGACGAACTGGGCATGGCCAATACGTTTTTGAATTTGGCACGAGCGGGCTATTACTACGTGGAGGACGATGTGCTGTACCTTTCCGTGACGGACGAGGCGCTGGACGAAGATGACTATGAATCCTTCCGCTTCACCATCGACGAGGAGGGTCTGGTTCTGAGCAACAGCTCCCGCATCCGGTTTTACAGCAACCTGTGCGTCCGATTCCCCGTGGCGCTGAAAGATATGTGACGATTACAAAACCTCCGGCTAAGCCGGAGGTTTTTGACTCGATATTCAGAAGGGCCACTGGCCCCAGCCGTCAAGGCCGGTGGAGGGTTTTTGGGTTTGCTCCTGCTGGGTGGCGGACTGAATCTGTTCGCCCACCTCAACGGTGACTTCCAGCGTCTGGCCGGCACGGTATACCGTCAGCATCAGCTTGTCGCCCACCTCATGGAGCGCTACGGTGTCTACCAAATCGTTGGCGCCGGTGATTTCCTTGCCGTCGATTTTGGTGACGATATCGCCCTTTTGCAGGCCGGCCTTCTGGGCGGGGCCGTCCTCGGTGACACCCTGAATGGCCGCGCCGGCGGGCAGGCCGTACATCAAATACTCCTCGCCCACGTCTGCCACGGACACACCCAGATAGGGCTTGGAAATGTAACCCTTCTCGATGATGCTCTCCACGATGTCACGGATGCTGTTGAGGGGGATGGCAAAGCCAATGTTGTCGATGGAGGTGTCGCTTCCGGAGCTGGAATACTTGGCGTTGGTCACGCCGATGACCTCGCCGTACATATTGAACAGCGCACCGCCGGAGTTGCCGGAGTTGATGGCGCAGTCGGTCTGCAAAAGATCCATGGTCACGCCATTGGAGAAGGTGACTTCCCGCCCCTTGGCGCTGATTTTGCCAGCGGTGAGGGAGAATGTCAGCTCGCCCAGAGGGTTGCCGATGGCCACCACGTCATCGCCTACGTTCAGATTGTCCGAATCACCAAGCACCACCGGTGCCAGACCCTCGGCCTCGATCTTCAAAACGGCGATATCGTTGCTGGCATCGTAGCCAATCAGCGCAGCCTCATAGTCGGTGCCGTCGAACATGGTGACGGTAATGCTGTCCGAATCCTCGATCACATGGTGATTGGTCAGGATGTAGCCGTCATCACTGATGATAAAGCCGGAGCCGGAGGCGGCGGAGGTGGACTGGAAGCCCCAGTAGTTGGTGGTGATGGAGGTGGTGATGCCCACGGTGGAATTGACGTTCAGGGCATAGACCTCTGCGGCGTTGAGGAGCTTGCTTGTATCAATTTTGTTGATATCGATTACAGTGTTCTCCCGCTCCCCTTCCAGCATATCGGTGCTGTCCTGCTCCGGCTGTTGGGGGGTAGATGTGGTGGTGGGGGCGGTTATTTCCTTCTCCACTACCGTGGTGGTAGAGCCTTCGTTGCCGCCGGCCAGCAGCACGATACCCGCACCCAACGCGCCACCCAGCAGGGAAAAGCACAGGGCAATCACAATCATCAGCAGACCGGAGCGGTTCTTTTTCTGCTCCGGCGGCTCAGGGGTATAGCCGCAGCTAGAAGGGTATTCGTTCATTGTCTAATCTCCTTTGGGATGGGATGGTAACAGCGTAGCACATACTCCTTAACAATTATTTGTCATAATTGTAAAGAAAATGTAAACACTTTACACCAGACTGTCTGCGTTGAAGCTGCCGGGGAGTAGCTGCCCCAGCGTGTAGGTCTGAACCTGATCCTCAGGGCCCAGCACAATGATTTGGAAATCATCGTCGCAAAACTCTCGCATCACCTGACGGCATACGCCGCAGGGCATACAAAAATCCCGAATTTGTCCACCCAGACCGCCGCAGAGGGCGATGGCGGTAAAGCTACGCTTGCCGTCGTGGACGGCGGCGAAGAAGGCGGTGCGCTCGGCGCAGTTGGTGGCGCCGTAGGAGGCGTTTTCTATGTTGCTGCCGGTGTACACGGAGCCGTCAGCACACAGCAGCGCCGCACCCACATAAAAACCGGAGTAGGGGGCATAAGCCCGCCCCATAGCCGCTCTGGCCTGTTCAATCAATGTGTCCATTTGTTTCTCCTTTTGGATAAATTATCGTTTAGCGCACTAGCGGCGAAGCCGCATGGCTTCCCCCGAGGGTGGTGCTTCGCGCAGCGAATTAGAATTAAAATGATTGCCAGTGGCAATCATACCACTACTATTAGCAGGCACCGCCAAAGGCGGTGCCTGAAGGGGAATACGGGCAGAAACATAATAGTTTTTGTATCTTTTCAGACCTGATATTGCATTTCAGGTATCGCCATTCCCCTTCCGACCTCGCTTACGCTCGGCCACCTTCCCCCCCGGGGGAAGGTATAGCGCCTGCGGCGCTTGCACAGATAAACGATAATTTACATTATAAAATCTGGTCGGCAAAGCTCTCACCGGAGGTATCCAGAGAAACCTCCATCAGCTGCGCAACGGTGGCGGCGATGTCGGCAAAGCTCTGGCGGGTGCCCAAATTCACAGGCCGCACCTGCTTGCCCAGCACCAGCAGCGGCACATACTCACGGGTGTGGTCGGTGGTGGCAGTGTAGCCGGGATCGCAGCCGTGGTCGGCGGTAATCATCACCAAATCCTCCTCGCCCAACTGAGCAAGGAAATCGGGCAACCATGCGTCGAACTCGGTCAGGGCCTTGGCGTAGCCGTCGATGTCACGGCGGTGTCCGAAGAGCATATCGAAATCCACCAGATTCACGAAGCACAGGCCCTCAAAGTCCTGCGTTGCGTAGTCCATGGTGTGATTTAAGCCGTCGGCATTGCTCTTGTTGTAGACGTGCTCAGTGGTGCCGATGCCGGCGAAGATGTCGTAAATCTTGCCCACAGCGATGGATGCTTTGCCACTGGCCTTAAGGGCATCCAGTAATGTGGCGGCGGGCGGCTCCAGAGAGTAGTCGTGGCGGTTGGAGGTACGCTTGTAAGCGCCGGAGGTGCCCACGAAGGGACGGGCGATGACCCGTCCAGCACCGTGCTTGCCCTGTAGAATCTTTCGGGCAATGCGGCAGTATTCGTAAAGCTGCTCCAGGGGCACCACGTCCTCGTGGGCGGCAATCTGGAACACGGAGTCGGCGGAGGTGTACACGATCAAGTCGCCGGTACGAACGTGTTCGTCACCGAATACGTTGATGACCTCGGTGCCGGACCAGGGGGCGTTGGCAAGGATGCCACGGCCGGTGGCGGCACGGAAAGGCTCCAGCACCTCCTCAGGGAAGCCCTCTGGATAGGTGGGCAGCGGATGGTCGGAAACCACGCCGGCGATTTCCCAGTGACCGATGGTGGTGTCCTTGCCCATGGACTTCTCAGAAAGACGGGCATAGGCACCGGTGGGGGCATCGACCTTGGGCAGACAATCGACCCCGTCGATGTTGCCAAGGCCGGCATTGATTAGGTTGGGGATGTTCAGGTACTCAGACTTCGTGCAGGAGCGTAGGGTGTTGACCCCCACATCACCGAAGCGCTCCGAATCCGGCATCGCTCCGATGCCAAAGGAGTCCAGTACAATCAAAAATATACGTTTCATAGTTTTCCCTCCAGAATATGAGGATTGAGTGGTAAATTATCGTTTAGCGGTGCAGCCACAATCAACATTATTGTAGGGGAGGGTCTTGACCCTCCCTCAACGTAGAGATTATTGAGCTGTTATTATTGTGTGAATCGTAACATTGGCGGCATTAAACGTAATATTTCGAATGCCGTAAGGTTTTAGGGAGGGTCAAGACCCTCCCCTACAACACGGGGATTTACTTATTCGCTAAACAATAATTTATCTTATTTATTCTCCATAGCCACAGCCACGTCCAGCGCCACCTTCATCATGGTGGTGAAAGCGGTCTGGCGCTCGGTGGCGGTGGTTTCCACGCCCTTGAGGATGTGATCGGAGATGGTGCAGATGCACAGACCACGCTTGCCGTAGCGGGCGGCGTTCATATACAGAGCGGCGGCCTCCATTTCCAGCGCCATCACGCCCATCTTCTTCTGGTTGTACAGGGTATCCAGACCAGCGGGCACTTCGGCGTGGTCGCCGTAGAACACGTCGGAGGAGTTGACGTTGCCCACATGGTAGGTAGCGCCGTTGGCCTCGCAGGCCTTTACCGCCTCGCTGAGCAGCGTGTAGTCAGCGATGGGGGCGAAGGTGCCGGGGAAGTGGAACTGTGCGGCGAAGTTGGAGTCGGTACAGGCACCCTGCGCAATCACGATGTCGTACAGGTTCACATGATCCTGAATAGAGCCAGCGGAGCCAACACGGATGATGTTCTCCACCCCGAAGAAGTTGAACAGCTCGTGGGAGTAGATGCCGATGGCAGGCATACCCATGCCGGAAGCCATAACGGACACCTTCACTCCCTTGTAGTAGCCGGTGTAGCCGTGGACACCACGGACGTTGTTGACCAGCACGGGATTCTCAAGGAAATTTTCCGCAATGAACTTGGAGCGCAGCGGATCGCCGGGCATCAGGACAGTCTTACCAAAGCCAATCTCATTGGCAACATTGATATGAGGCGTAGCAGGATAGGTTGACATAATATATTCTCCTTTGATGTTGGAATCGCGTTACTATAAATTATTGTTTAGCGAAGTAACGCACAATCCCTTGCCTCTCCCTCTGGGAGAGGTGCCCAGTGCGCACACTGGGCGGAGAGGGTGTCCTATCATTGTTTT
>SVME01000052.1 GCA_015067605.1 Oscillospiraceae bacterium | reverse complement strand
GCTATACCCAAAATGCGTAGGAAGCAGCATCTTCACTGCAAATATCTGCTCCAGAAAGCCTCACTACGACTCAATAAGCATAAAAAGTGGACTGCTGCAAAACTTGCATTTTGCAACAGTCCCTTCACGACACAACGGTTTCGAAAATATCTTTACTTTTATACAAATATGGTGTTGTCAAAGGTTACACGAAAATCACTGCTGTCAATTACATAGTAAGCCTCCCGCTCATAGGAAAGAAAAATCTCTGTGTGGCATTGGCTGCAGCGAAGTTAACAAACCTATGTAGGAGCCGCACTCTCGACGGCCCGTATCACTTTACGCCGGTTGCATCGGGGCATCGATGTCGCTGCCCCCCCCCAAACTGCCACTGTGCGCAACAGATGCATTGTATGTGTACATTATGCGTTTCCTTAATCGGCAGCCAACGAATTGTTTTGTCCCAATCGGCGGTGAAAAAACATCGCCGCACGTACAGAACGTCCGTTTGGGAAAGACGTTTTTATAAAACTGTTTTTGACCGCCGCACCGCTTTCCCGAACAAATGACAATTTAAATTCCATTGTTTGCCATTTTAGAATGCGTAAATATTTCCTACTGACCAAAATACAATCGTTTTTCTCTGGATTTTCTCTAAAATTTTCACACTTTTTTCATTTTCCCCATTGCCTTTTTCTTTTTGCGTGGTATAATGTATACACAGATACCGCAAGGAGGGTATACCTATGTCGAGAACAAGCAACAAAGCAGATATGATTCTAGAATTCGTCAATCGCTTCGTACAGGAAAATGGCTACTCGCCCTCCGTTCGGGAAATTGGTGCCGCCGTGGGACTTAGCTCCACCGCCTCCGTCAGCTACCACCTGCGTGCCCTGCAGGAAAAGGGTGCGCTGATGCCGCCCCCCGTGAAGGGTCGCAAACGGGCCATCGTCACCGGCGTTCGCCCCGGTCAGATTCCCGTCATCGGCGTTGTTACGGCAGGTATGCCCATTCTGGCCTTCGAAAATCAGGAGGGTATGATGCCTTGGGACGGCGAGGCTGGCTGTTTTGCACTGCGTGTCCGTGGCGACAGCATGATCAACGCTGGCATCCTGGACGGCGATAAGGTGGTCATCCGCCCTCAGCCTACCGCTGACGACGGTCAGATTGTGGTTGCCCGTATTGACGATGAGGCCACCGTCAAGCGGCTCCGCCGGAGAAACGGTGAAATTTGGCTGATGCCTGAAAACGATGCCTACCCCCCTATCGATGGTAGCGAAGCAGAGCTGATTGGCATTGTGAAGGCAGTCTATAGAGAATATTGATACAACCGGCTCTGACACCAGAGCCGGTTTCAAACTGTCGAATAAGATTCTAACGTATATAAATTCTCGTTTAGCGGTGCAGACGCCAGCCTCCCTCTGATGAGGGAGGTGCCCTGAAGGGGCGAAGGGAGAGAAAAAAAGTTTGAATTATTCTCTCCCCCAGTCATAAATCAGCTTTATTGAAGCTGATTTTTGCCACATAGTATTTGTTCGATTGCCAGCGGCAATCGTTCATTTACAATCGCTACGCTACCCTCGTCATAAGCGCCCGCAGGCGCTATGCAAGCGAGCAACCGCCGCATAGCGGCGGCTCTTGGCGAGTCGCAGAGGGGGCCTTGGCGCATACAAACCTACTTCGCTAAACGATAATTTATCCAATTAATAATCTGAGAGCGCGGAGGTAAACTCCGCGCTCTTACTTATTCACCTGCGATAGAAAGACCATCCACCAGTACCGTGGGCGAACCGAAGGCGGTTTTGCCCAGCGCCATGGGGAGCTGCACATCATCGGCCACTGCCGTAATGTTTTTCAGCACCTCGAAGAAATTTCCCGCCACGGTAAATCCCTTGATTCGGTTGGTTTTTTCTCCGTTTTCGATGAGATATCCGGTACTTTGGATGGAAAAATCTCCGGAAACCGTATCCGTGCCCGCATGGGTGCCATGGAGGGCATCGATATAGATTCCCTGATTTGCTTGCCGCAGCACCGCATCCACAGTACTATCTCCGGCGGCGATATACATGGTGAAGGGCCGCACGCCGATGGAGGCTTTATAGCCGGCTTTGGCGGCGTTGCCGGTGGTGGTGATGCCGGCCTTGCGGGCAGTTTTCAGGTTATGCAGCAGCGTTTTCAGCACGCCCCCCTCCACCACCGCCTTCCGGCTGGTGGGACTACCCTCGGAATCGAAAGGCATAGGCATAGGATTGTCCGGATGGAAGGGGTCATCCATGATGGTCAGCAAGGACGCACCGATCGTCTGTCCCTCCTTACCCGTCAGCGCCGACAGCCCCTTCTGAGCTGCCTCCGCCGAGAACACGCCGGAAAAGGTATTCAACAGCTCCGCCATGGCCTTGGGGCTGAACACCACCGGATACGCCCCGGTGGCAACTCCCTGACCGCCCAGCTTTTCTCTCGCCTCGCCGGCGGCCTTGGCGGCCAGTGCCGGCACATCGATGGTGTCCAGCTGTCCCAACCGAATCTGAGCATCATTGGCCTTTTCAGCACCATCAGACACCACCGCCGCCACAATATATCCGGCCAGCTGGTTAACATAACGCAAATCCAAACCCTTAGAGTTCCAGATGCCAATCTCGCTTTTTTCCCGCAGGCACTGGCTTGTGGTGCCGTCCACCACCCCGGAATCCGCTGCGTACACCGCCTTTTGCAGTGCCAGCGCACCGGCAATCAGGCTCTGGGTATCCGGCAGGTCATACAGCTGCCGCTCCAGAGGAGCATAGGTCTGTCCGCCCTCCCCCAGCAGCACCGGGTCATCGCACTCCAGCACGGAGGCGTTATCCACCGCCCGCTCCACCAGCGCCGGTGCCAGTGCCGGATCCAGACTCTCCGTGGAAGCATAGCCCATCCGGCCATTCATCAGGCATCGGAAGCACACACCACCCTCCACCGAGGAGGTGAACTGGTTCACCTCCTGCTGAAAGACCTTCACGCTGGCGCTCTCTCCGATTTCATAATAGATTTCGTACTCAGAAATTCCCATTTCGGCGCATTTTTCTGCAATTTTCTTCTTAAATTCTTCCATACTTCCTCCCTTATCTGCCGCCGACGGTGATGGAGGACACCCGAATCAGAGGCTGTCCCACGCTGGTGGGGATAGCGCCGCTGGAGGAGCCGCACATACCCTGCCCCATCTCCAGACCCTTGCCCACCATGTCGATATCCATAAGGATTTTCCGACCTTCGCCCACCAGACAGGCACCACGCACCGGCTCGCAAATCTTGCCGTTCCGGATTATATAGCCCTCGTCTACCGCAAAATTGAACTCGCCGGTGACGGTGTTCACAGAGCCGCCGCCCATTTCCTTGGCGTAGAGGCCGTAGTCGATGGATCCAATAATGTCCTCATCCGCATCCTCGCCGGGGGCAATGAAGGTATTGGTCATCCGGGAGGTGGGGGTGTAGGCGTAGCTTTGCCGGCGGGAATTGCCAGTGGGCGTCATGCCCAACCGCCGACCGCCCATCCGGTCGATCATATAGCTCTTCAGGATGCCCTTTTCAATCAGCACATTCCGCTGGGAGGGATGACCCTCGTCGTCAATGTTAACGGAGCCCCAGCCATTGGGGATGGTGCCGTCGTCAATGGCGGTGACCTTGGGATTGGCGATTTGCTGCCCCAGCTTTCCGGCGAACTGGCTGCGGCCATAAGCCACGAAGGTGGCCTCCAGAGAATGGGCGCAGGCCTCATGGAAAATCACGCCGCCGAAGCCTCCGGCGATAGCCACCGGCATCACACCGGCAGGGCAGTAGCCGGCGCCCGCCATGGTCACCGCCTGCTTCGCCGCACGGATGCCCACAGACTTGGGATCCACCGTTTCAAACATCTCCAGCCCCATCCGGCTACCCGGATTGAAGGTGCCGGTCTGGCTCTCGCTGCCGATTTGGGCAACGGCACTGAGGGCAATTCGTGTCCGAATCTGCCGGTCGGTGGTGTACAGCCCCTCGGTGTTGGCAATCAGGATCTGCCGGTCCGTGTCCCCCAGACTGGCGGACACCTGCCGCACCGCCTCATGATAGTCCATGGCAGCAAAATAAGCATCCTTCAAAATCTCCACCTTCTCCCCGTTGCTCACCGAGGAGGGCACGATCCGCACCGGATGAATATCTCCAAAAATCCGTTCCTTTAGCACGATGTCGATGGGTGCGTCGCTCTGGCCCAGCGCATCGGCGGCCTGCTGGGCGCAGCGAAGCAGGCCGGCTTCGGAGGTATCCACCGTGGTGGCCATGACGCTGCGCAGTCCCTTGTACACCCGCACCGCCGCTCCGGCCGTGATGGCATCGTTGGCCGCATCCACCTTCCGGTCAATCATGTGGATGGTGTGGCCAGCGGAGCGCTCTGCAAACAGCTCCGCAAAATCTCCGCCAGAGGCCATGGCTCGACCTAGCACCCGACAGCATACTTCTTTCGTAATCATCTGTGTTCTCCATTTCGTTTCAGGATAGGGCTATTGTACCACATTTTATTTTTACATACAACGTAAATTATCGTTTAGCGCAGCAAAAAACGCAGGTGCCATGCCTTCCCCCGAGGGGAAGGTAGCGCGCAGCGCCGGAAGGGGAATACGGGAGAATGCTTAAACCATTTTACGCCTTTTCAGACTTTATGCAGGGTAATAAGTCTGAAATGTATTCAAAATAGTAGTGTTTCTGCCCGCATTCCACATCCGCCCCCTTCGGGGGCACCTTCTCCCCGGGAGAAGGGATTGCGGCTTTGCCGCCAGTGCGCTAAACGATAATTTACAACTCTATCGCTCCAATGGAAATGGCTCTGCCGTGGTGGGCAGAGCCATTGATTCTTATTCCTGTGCGCCGCCCGTCTTAGGCTTCCGGCGGTGGAAATTCCGCCGACGGTAGTTGGGCTTTCTGGGCTTATCTTCCGAAGCGGGTGCTTCGTCGGACTGTTCAGCGCCGCCCTTTTCCTGCGCCTTGAGCTGCTGCTCCCGGGGCTTTTCCTGCTTCCGTTCCCCCTCGGGGCGAGGCTTCCGGCGACGATTCCGACTGGGCTTCTGAGGCTCCTCCGCCTCCTCCGGCACCGCCTGCTCGTCCACCACCGTTTCCTCACTATAACGGAACTTAATGGGATCCAGGAACGCAGACTCTTCCTTCTTCTCCTTCCGAACCCGCTTGCCGCCGCCGGAAATGGGTGCCAGATCTGCAGGAATGGGCGGGTCGTTCTTCTTGGCCTTGCCGTTGCGCAGAACCGCAATATCCTCATTGGAGAACACATTCACCGTATCCGGCGCATCCTCCATCCGCACCTTCACCTGCTGGCGCAGCAGATTTACCTCGATGACTGTGCCCCGGCCCTCCGGCGTGTCCACGAAGGATTCCTCCTTGGGGCTGTTGCGAATCAAATCCTCGTAAGCATCCTGCTCATACTTCAGGCAGCACATCAACCGGCCGCAGGTGCCGGAAATCTTGGTAGGATTCAGACTCAGATTTTGAGTCTTGGCCATCTTGATGGACACCGGCTGGAAATCCTCCAAAAAGCTGGCGCAGCAGAAGGGACGGCCGCAGATGCCCAGTCCGCCCACCATCTTTGCCTTGTCCCGAACGCCGATTTGGCGCAGCTCGATGCGGGTATGGAAAATGGAGGCCAGATTCTTCACCAGCTCACGGAAATCCACCCGCTCGTCGGCGGTGAAGAAAAACAGCAGCTTGCTGCCATCAAAGGCGCACTCCACATTCACCAGCTGCATATCCAGCTGATGCTCGTCGATTTTTTGCAGGCAGACCTCGTGGGCACGGCGCTCCTTGGCCCGATTCTCCTCCACGATTTTCTCATCCTGCGCCGTGGCCAAACGAAGGACGCTGCGCAGTGGTGCCACCACATCCCGACCGGAAATCTGATGATTTCCGCCGGCGCAGACGCCGTACTCCGGCCCACGGGCGGTGTCGATAATCACATGGTCGCCGGTCTGGAGGGTCAGCCCCGCCGGATCAAAAAAATATACCTTCTGCCCGGGGCGGAACTGGATATCCACCACTTCCACCAGCTCAGGGGCAGCTACGATTTGTTCTTCCATAAGTTTACTCCTTTATCTAAGCGCCCATTGGAGCCATCCGCAAATGGCTGCACAGGAGATGTTGCGCTGGGCGTAATCGATGGATTTTTGAAGCTGGCGCAGTGCCTGCAAAAGCTCCTCGGAGCTGCGACTGGCCGCCAGCTTTCTGGCGTGAGGGGTCAGCACCTGTCCACCGGCACGACAGACGAGGCTCTCCTCCAGAAGCTCCAGCCACTGACGCAGGGCCGGAATCAATTGATCTCGTTTCCACTTCTCCATGGGAATCAGGGTCTGGAGCAACCCCAGTACGTCCCGTCCGGCGAAAGCAGCGCAGAACTCCTCAGTCTGGGGCAGCAATCCATCGCCGCCCTCCAGCAGTGACAGTGCCTGTCCCAAATAGCCGCCACTGCGCCCCATGGCGGCAGAAATGGCCTGTGAATCCTGATTCGGACAGCGGCGCTCCAGCTCCCGTCGTAGTACCGGCTCCGGCAGCGGCTGCAGCATCAGCGCCCGACAGCGGGAACGGATGGTGGGTAGCAGGCTTTCCGGATTGTCCGTCAGCAACAGAAACACGCCGTACGCCGGCGGCTCTTCCAGAATTTTCAGCAGAGCATTCTGACCGGGCAGACCCATATCCTGAGCCCGAGGGAACAGGTAGATTTTCTTATCGCCCTCGTTGGGCTGGACGTAGATATCCGCCCGTGCCTGACGAATCAGGTCCACGGTGACGGTCTTTTTCTCCGGATCGTCCACGGTGATGAAGTCCGGATGGGTGCCGCCAAGCACCTTCCGGCAGGCCTCGCAGGTGCCGCAGGGCTTTTCACTGCTCCGGCACATCAGACCGGCGGCCAGCAGCCGTGCCAACGTATGCCGGCCGGAGCCGGCGGGACCGCTAATCAGGTAAAAATGGGCAGTCCGGCCACGGCGCAAACTCTGGCGTAGCTCTTCTTTCAGCTGGTCGTTGCCCAGCAGCCCCTCGAAGCCCATACTTTCCCTCCCAACAGCGGTTTGAATTTATATTATATCATACCATTTTCATTTTGTCACATCATTTGTGCATATCCAACGGAAAAATATCGTTTACGTTACAATAAAGCTGTCATTGCGAGGGCCGCAGGCCCGTGGCAATCTCCTGCTGAAATGCTACAGCAATAATGAGCGTTGAGGAATGAAAATGACGTTTTGACGCTGTTTTCATTTCTGTGGGCCTGATATAGTACAAACGCTGTACCGGGAGATTGCCACGTCGCCCTTTCAGGGCTCCTCGCAATGACATGGTTGCTCGATACGTTCGTGCGCTAAACGATAATTTATCGCTTTAACCCCACAGGTTGGAGAGCATGGGGATAACCTGCTTCTTCCGGCTCATGACACGGGGCAGGAACAGGGTATTCTCCCGAGGCATCACCCCGAAGGCCTGCCGCACCACCTCATCGTCGCCCACATACAAAATCTGGGTGCCCTCCAGCAGCACATCCGTCAGCATCAGCACCACCAAATCAAAGCCCCGCTCGGCAGCGATTTTCTCCATCAGCCCGAGGAACTCGTCCTTCCGCTCCAGCATAGCGGGGCTGTCCACGCAGGTAATCTGAGCCACCGCCAGCCCATGTCCGGCAATGTGGAACTCCTTGTAATCCGCCAACAGCATCTCCTCGGCAGACCGGTGATCACCGGCGGCGGAGAAAATGTCCCGTCCCAACTCCTCCAGCGACACGTTTGCAATCCGTGCCATCCGCTGTGCGGCAATCTTGTCCCGCTCGGTGCAGGTGGGGGATTTGAACATGACGGTGTCGGAAATAATCGCCGCCGCCATCATGCCAGCCATGCCGGAGGAGGGCAGCAGTCCACGCTCTTGGAACATATTAGCAATAATCGTATTGGTCGAGCCCACCGGCTCGTTGCGCACATAAATTGGGTTGGTGGTCTGGATGTCCGCTAGCCGATGGTGGTCGATGATGGCAAGAATCTCCGCCTCATCCAGACCGGGGACGGACTGGGCGGCCTCGT
The DNA here is from genome assembly GCA_015067605.1 of Oscillospiraceae bacterium. Taxonomy (GTDB): domain Bacteria; phylum Bacillota; class Clostridia; order Oscillospirales; family Oscillospiraceae; genus Faecousia. Next base: position 4,940 of record SVME01000052.1, on the reverse strand, counting down.
TGTGATCGACCAGCACCACCCGCTTCCGGCGGGGACGCAGCAAATGATAACGGGTCAGTACGCCGGCCACCACGCCCTGCTCATCCAGAATGGGATAGCAGGGATCCCGATGCTTGAGCATCTTCTCCCGCACGTCATCCACTCGATCATCCAGCCGAAAGCAAACCAAATTCTGCGTGTGGCAGATTCGGCCGATGGGGGTGGACTGGAAAATCAGCCGTGCCGCCCGATAGGCATCGAAGGGAGTGGTGATGACGCAGGTGGTGGTTTCCAGCTCCCGCAGCTGAGCGGGCAACTCCGCCTGACACAGCACCAGACAATTGACGTTCATCTCCAGCGCCCGGCGAATCATATCCGGCTGGTCACCACAAATCACAATGGCATCGCTGCTCTGGAACATCAGCTCCTGCCGACTTTGGGGCAGGGCGATGGTCACCTCACCAGCCACCGTATCCGTCCGCTCGCCGGCCTCGTTGAGCACCTTGCCCTCCAGCACCGACAGCACATTGAACAGCGGCACCGTCCGCAGACGGCCCGTGTTGATTTGCGCCATATTGTACTTGGCCACGTCCTCCTGAGAAAGCATACCGTACAGGGTGCCATCCTCATTGGCAACAGGAATCGCCGCCAGATTCTTTTGCTCCTGCAACAGATTCCACGCCCGATCCACCGTCACCGCCGTACTCAGCACCGGTGGCGTATCGAAATCCAGATCGTGTACCTGCGTGTGCATACTGGTAATCAGCTTGGGGGGCTGAAAGCCGAAGCGGTTCAGCACCCGCTGGGTTTCCTCCGAAACGTGCCCCAGACAGGCCGCTTCGTACTCTCTATCACCGATGGCCTTGCGCAGCGCCGCATAGGCCATGGCGGATACGATGGAATCCGTATCCGGATTCCGATGTCCGGTCACATAAATAGGATCCATATCTTTAACTCCTTCTTTTGGAATGTTGAAGTAAATTATCGTTTAGCGCACCAGCGGCGCAGCCGCAATACCTTCTCCCGGGGAGAAGGTGCCCGAAGGGCGGATGTGGAATGCGGGCGGAAACGTTATGTTTTCCGCTCTGTATCAGACCTGTTGCCAGTTTTCAGGTTTCGCCATTCCCCTTCCGACCTCGCTTGCGCTCGGCCACCTTCCCCTCGGGGGAAGGTATAGCGCCTGCGGCGCTTAGTACGCTAAACGATAATTTACCGCATCAGGTCGTGATTTCGCCGGCGAGGTTGATGGCGAACAGCTTGCGGATCTCCCGCTGGGGCATCCCCTGTCCGATGGCCCACATCAGCTTGGTCATGGCGGCCTCGGTGGTCATGTCCCGCCCCTGAATCACGCCCAGCTCCAGCAGCTTGTTACCCACCTGATACACCCGCAGATCCGAGCTGTCGTACAGGCACTGGGTGGTAATCACCACGCTCATGCCGGCATCGATAGCGGCACGGATGCCACTAAGCCCCTCGTTGAGCACATTCACGCCGCCCAGACCGAAGGCCTCAATCACCACACCCTTGTAGCCCATGCCCACCAGCGCGTCAAAAATCTTCGGGGACAGTCCGGGGGTCAGCTTCAGCAAAAACACGTCGCTGCTAATCTGATCCATCAGTCGGGCGGGGCCCTTCACACGAGGAATAATCCGGTCATCCACCGTCAGACCCAGACCGGTAATCTGGGCGGCATAGCGGGCGTTGACGCTTTCAAAGGCGGAAAATCCGGTGGCTCGCACCTTCACCGCTCGACAGCCCAGCATCACCTTTCGGTCGAAGGCCAGAAACACACCGGCATGGCCGGCAGCGGCCATGGCAAAGGCGGTGCGCAGGTTGTCCGGCCCGTCGGACAGCACGTCCGCCAGCGGCAACTGAGAGCCGGTGAACACCACCGGAATGTCGATGTCCGGCAGCATGAAGGTCACGGCGGAAGCGGTGTAGGCCATGGTGTCGGTGCCGTGGGATACCACGATGCCGTCAAAGTCGCCACGGTTTTCGTATACCGTGCGGGCGATTTCCTGCCACTGGTCAGGACGGATGTTGGAAGAGTCCAGACACATCACGTCCTGAACGGTGATGTTATAGTATGTCCGCAGCTGCAACAGTTCACGCTCCATCACGCCGCTGCGATGAGGCTCAAGACCGTCGCTCCCGGGCATGGAAGCAATGGTGCCGCCAGTGGTCAGCAGTAAAATATGTTTCTTTTTGTCCATGACCTTTCCCTCGCTTGTCGTGGGTGTAAATTATCGTTTAGCGGCCTAGCTACCACCCATTGTAGGGGAGGGTCTTGACCCTCCCTAAACCTATCGACATCTGCAATGTTTGTTTTATGCCGTCAATGTTATGATTCGCATAATAATTACAACTCAATAATCGTTATGATACGGGAGGGTCAAGACCCTCCCCTACGATAACGTTGGTTGTTGTTACGCCGGTAAACAATAATCTACCATTGCATACTCTTTCTCATTTTGTATTATACCGGTATCTGTCCCAAATAGCAAGAAAAATCCCGTTTGGCTTGCTTTTTTTCTTGATTAGGTGTACAATGATAAAAATAATCATACAGGAGGTTCTACCATGAACGTACTGGTCACCGGCGGTGCCGGATACATCGGCTCCCACACCTGTCTGGAGCTGCTGAACGAAGGCTACGGCGTCATTGTCATCGACAATCTGTGCAACTCCAACCCCAAAAGTTTGGATCGGGTCCAGTCCCTCACCGGCAAGACCCTGAAATTCTACGAGGGTGATGTCCGTGACGAGGCACTGCTGCGCAGGATTTTTGCGGAAAATGAAATCGGCTGCGTCATCCATTTCGCCGGCCTGAAAGCCGTGGGCGAAAGCGTAGCGATTCCGTGGAAGTACTACGATAACAACCTGAACTCCACGCTGGTGCTGACCAAGGTGATGGCAGATGTGGGCATGAAGAACATCATCTTCTCCTCCTCCGCTACGGTTTACACCGCCGATAATGAGATGCCCCTGCAAGAAAGCTCCCGTACCGGCAACTGCACCAACCCCTACGGCTGGACGAAGTACATGACCGAGCAGATTCTCTCCGGCATGGCCAACGCCGATAAGGACTGGGGCATCGTGCTGCTGCGCTACTTCAATCCCATCGGTGCCCACGAGAGCGGCCTGATTGGCGAGGATCCCCGTGGCATTCCCAACAATCTGATGCCCTACATCACGCAGGTTGCCATCGGACGTCGGGAGAAGCTCAGCGTCTTTGGCAACGACTACGACACCCCCGACGGCACCGGCGTTCGGGATTACATCCATGTGGTGGATCTGGCACGGGGTCATGTGGCGGCGGTGAAGTACGTTACCGCCAATGCCGGCTGCGAGGTGTTCAATCTGGGCACCGGCACTGGTTACAGCGTGTTGGATATGGTCAACGCCTTCCGTACCGTCAACAATGTGGCGTTGCCCTACCAGATTGTGGAGCGCCGACCCGGCGACATCGCCACCTGCTACGCCGACCCTGCCAAGAGTGCGGAGGTTCTGGGCTGGAAGGCCACCCACACCCTTGAGGATATGTGCCGGGACTCTTGGAACTGGCAGAGCAAAAACCCCATGGGCTACGATAGCTGATTAATAAGCGCTCCGGCATCACCGGAGCGCTTTTGCTATCAAATCAACTGACCGAACACGGGCAAACTCTTGATGATCTGCTCGTAGCTAACGCAGTAGCAGACACGGAAGTAACCGGGGCAGCCGAAGCCGTCGCCGGGGACAACCAGCAAATCCTTCTGCTTGGCCAACTCAGAGAAGGCGTTGGCATCGCCGCCAGGAGCTTTCACAAACAGGTAGAACGCGCCATCGGGCTTGGCTACCTCATAGCCCAGCGCCACCAGACCTTCGTACAGCGCCTTCCGGTTCCGGTCATAGGCCTCCAGATCCGGTCGCAGTCCGGCACAGCGGGCAATCACCTTCTGCCACAGGCTGGGGGCACAAACGTGTCCGGCAGCACGGGAAGCACCGGCGATGGCTGCATAGAGGGCGGCATTGTCTGTGGCCGTTGCAGGAACATAAACATATCCGATTCGCTCACCAGGTAAGGACAAAGACTTGGAATAGGAGTAGCACACGATGGTGTCCCGATAAATGGTGGGGATAAAGGGCACTTCAACGCCACCGTAGACCAGCTCACGGTAGGGCTCATCCGCTACGATGTAGATGGGATGGCCAAACTCCGCAGACTTCCGCTCCAGCAGCGCCGCCAGATTCTCCAGCGTCTGACGGGTGTACACCGTGCCAGCGGGGTTGTTGGGGGAGTTCAAAATGATGGCCACGGTATGCTCCGACAGCATGGCCTCCACCGCCTCCAGACGAATCTGGAAGCCGGGCACGTCCGGCGGCACCACCTTCAAAGTTGCGCCGGCGCCCTCAACGAAGGGCTTGTACTCAGGGAAGTAGGGAGCCACCGCCAGCACCTCCGCCTCGGATACCGCCAGCGCACGAAATACCGCCACCAGCTCCGGTGCAGCACCGCAGCCGATGAACAGATCCTCCGGTCGGACACCAGCGGCATAGCGGGCGTTCAGGTCATCGGCGATGGCCTGACGAGTGGCAAGGTCGCCGATGGCAGAGGTATAGCCGTGGACAGCCAGAGAGGGGGTGTCGCTGAGAATATCCCGAATGGCCTGATCCACCGCCGCCGGAGCGGGGATGGAGGGGTTGCCCAAACTGTAATCGTAGACATTTTCACGGCCCACCTCCGCCGCACGACGGCAGCCGTATTCAAACAGCTCCCGAATACAGGAACGGTTGGATCCAAGGCCATAAGCAATTTCATTAATCATATTTATTTTCCTCCTTAGTTCAGATAAATTATCGTTTATTTGTGCAAGCGCCGCAGGCGCTATACCTTCCCCCGGGGGGAAGGTGGCCGAGCGCAAGCGAGGTCGGAAGGGGGATGGCGATACCTGAAATGCAATATCAGGTCTGAAAAGATA
>SVME01000051.1 GCA_015067605.1 Oscillospiraceae bacterium | reverse complement strand
ACCTTCGATGTAAAGACTGACGGGTGAACCGGAACGGTATGCGGCTGTGACTGCAGGGAGGGGGCCGTACATGAAGCTGGAAACATACTCCGTTCCATTGAGTGTAACAATAAGTTCGCCCATACACACATTGTCGAAAAACAGGTAATAGACCCGCTTGTTGGGGTCGCTACCATTTGCAATCTCCAATCCCTGGGATAAGGAATAGGAATCATCTGTTGGGTCAAGGCCTTGACCTAACAGATAGTAGGGCAGACATTAATCCAGATACTCTTGCAAGGTGTTTGCGGGCGGTTCGGAAGTTTGAGATTCTACTTCGATAACCGGAGAAATATTGCAGAATAAGAGCAATACGACCAAAATTTACGAGAGTAATTTGCGAAGTTGCTTACGTTTCATGTTATTACGCTCTTTTTTGTTATGTTGTACAAAAGATAATGAACATTTGTGCCCTATCACAACAATATTGTACAACAACAGGAAGGAAATGTCAATATGAAATACGAAATAATTTTCGACAAAACAAAAAGCTGATTTTTGACTGAGGGAGAGATAAAATCCGAACATTTTCTCTCCCTCCGGCCCTTCGGGGCACCTCCCTCATCAGAGGGAGGCTTTGGCGACTTCGCCGCTAAACGATAATTTATGTGCATTAGCCTTTTTCGACAGTTTCAGACGCCCCTGGGGAACAGGGGCGCCTGAAGTGCGGATTATTCATTGATATCCCATGTGACCGGAGTGAAAATCGTCCATTTGCCGTAGTTTCTTACCAGCAATTCCCTGTTTACCTTCGCATAGGCGGCATCATCGCCAATCATAAAATTGCATTGACCATCCTCTGTGGGCCACTGGGAGCCGTGGACGCTAGAGGTGATGCGGCCATTCAACCGTTCCGCTTCCACAGAAATGCCCGTTTCCCACTTTACGGGCAAATCCGCATAATACAAATCCCCGTCTACCATAATCGCACAGGGGACATAGCCCGTACCGCTTGGAACTGATGGTTCCTGAAATAGGAACATAACAGATGGGATGATGATAGCCGCAGCCATCAGACAGGCGATACATATCAGTAGTTTTTTCATAGTACACCTCGCTTGTATGTTTAGTAATACAAGACTTCTGCAATGAATTTAAACCATTCGGTAAAAGTGTACCCGCTTGTTACATAGGTGAAATTTGTAGAGCCTGCAGGTATAACAGATGAAACAACATTATTTACATTGGGATCCATTAAATATATCATGTGCGTGCCGGGGAGGACCTGATATCCACATATAACGACAGAATGCCCAACTGTTCTTGCGGAATTTCTAATGCCTGCAGAAATTGGTATATTGTTATCTATGAAGAGAACGACATCAGAGTACTCCAATCCTGATGCAACAGTGTAGCAGTCAAAACCAAACAACTCCAAGGCAGGCACCTCAAAGTCAGGGTTGCCAATAGGATAGCTATATCCGCGCACATGAACCTCGTCTTTAATCCATTCGTACATTTGTTCTGCTGTAAGAGGTGCAGTGTTAGTGCTATATGCACCTATTGATGCAATACAGGCTGCCCAACACAACCCCATATCATCGTTATCAGGATGGATGGTGTTCGCTACATAAGGGACACTTAGGCGGCGCTGTTCACCTACAGATGTTCCGTTAATCTGAGTTGGGGTATCCAGTGTAAGGGAAGTGGTACGGAGCACTGTCGGAGACAGATTTAGAGATAGATTTGTGGTGCTGATGGTGGAGGAAATGCTTGTTTGCGGTCCGCTCATCTGAGTCGTCCCGTTAGGAGTCCAAAGATAGCAGCTGTTACCTTCGATGTAAAGACTGACGGGTGAACCGGAACGGTATGCGGCTGTGACTGCAGGGAGGGGGCCGTACATGAAGCTGGAAACATACTCCGTTCCATTGAGTGTAACAATAAGTTCGCCCATACACTCATTGTCGCAAAACAGGTAGTAGACCCGCTTGTTGGGGTCACTACTATTTACGATCTCCAATCCCTGAGATAGGGAATAGGAACCGTCTGTTGGGTCGAGGCCTTGACCTAACAGATAGTAGGGCAGACATTGATTTAGATACTCTTGCAAGGTGTTTGCGGGCGGTTCGGAAGTTTGAGATTCTACTGCGATAACTGGAGAAATATTGCAGAATAAGAGCAATACGACCAAAATTTACGAGAGTAATTTGCGAAGTTGCTTACGTTTCATGTTATTACGCTCTTTTCTGTATATGTTGTACAAAAGATAATGAACATTTGTGCCTTAGCACAACTATATTGTACAATAACAGGAAGGAAATGTCAATATGAAATACGAAATAATTTTCGACAAAACAAAATTGAGGCATAAAAAAGAGGGGCGTGCAGCCCCTCTTATAAGCACCCGCTTTGGCCGTGTGCATCCAATGTGACCTGCACGAAACGGCAGGTGGGATGCCGCTCCAGCCCTTTACTGCTTCCAACGTCCACTGATCGTCATAGCGTCAGCGGGAGGCCTGCAAACCGGGCAGGAAGTCTAACGTCCCTATGATATAATGTGGGTCCAAAAGAACACATCACGCACCAAGCAGGCAATGCTTACTCTTCGTCCTCTTCGTACAGCGCATCCATAATCAGGCTGTACACCGCTTCCAACTCTGTCTCGTCCTCGATGGCGCAGAGGATGCTTTCGCCGTCCTCATCCACGGATTTCAGGATGCTGACCTCCAGATCCTGCTTCTCGTCGCCGGTGGCGGGCACCACCGCCAGATAGGTCGAGCCGTTATACTCCAGCGTGGAGAGCACCTCCAGCTCGTACTCGGTACCGTCTTCGTCCACAATGGTCATAAAGTCAGAGCCAAATTCCTCTGCCATTGCCATCGCTCCCTTCTGTTTGTCTGTGCCTATATCATACTCGGTTTCCGGCGCAAAATCAAGAGGGAATATGGCGTTGGTCAGGAAAGATATTGTTGAATCAGTTTACGCAGATCATCTTCCGATTCGATGGGGATCCCCTTCTCCAGCGCATCCACTGCCTCCTGCGGCAGCATGGACACCGGATAGGGGAACACCTTCACCGGTTCAGGATTGTCGCTGCTCCACAGCGCGATTTGCCCGTCCCGCAGCCCCAGCAAAAATGTAAAGCAGAGCGCCATGGTCAGCAGTCCTGTCCATCGTTTTTTCATTTCCATCACCCTTTCGGCTATAGCTTTGCCCGATTTTTTGTGAATTCATAACTGGATTTTATTGTTTGTTTACATTTTGGGGCTTTCGTTTTTGAACTGGGTATGCTATAATGTTACGACTGGTGGTTTACCTTAAACATCTGAACCTGCATTTTGGAGGTATCGATAATGAAATTATTCTTTGGAAAAGGAAAAGATCCAGAGGAGCGCCAATCATGGAAGCTCCACTGGCTGCCCAACATTCTGTACAAGCTGTGGCTGGCGGCCTTTGCCATGTTCAAAATCGCTCTGGGCGCTTTTGCGACGGTGGCGCTGATTGGTGTCGTCTGCGGCTTTGTATTTCTGGGTATCCTTGGCGATTATCTGGAGTCGGATATTTTGCCCTACTCCGAAATGGTCAAGGAAAACTACGATCTGGATGAAACCTCTTATATTCATTATGTGGATTCGGAGGGCAATATTCAGGAGCTACAGCAGATTTATGCCTCCAGCGATCGGGAATGGGCGACCTATGAGGAACTGCCTGAGGATTTGATCCATGCGGCAGTGGCCATTGAGGATAAGCGGTTCTACGAGCATCAGGGCGTAGACTGGATCACCACGGTGAAGGCCTGCGCCGGTATGTTCTTCGGCTCCAGTGATGCCGGCGGCTCCACCATCACCCAGCAATTGGTGAAAAACATCACACAGGACGACTCGGTTACGGTGCGCCGTAAGGTGGTTGAGATCTTCAAGGCCGTAGACTTTGAACGGCGTTACGATAAAGAAACGGTCATGGAGTGGTATCTGAACCTGATTTACTTTGGTGACCGGAAATACGGCGTTAAGAGCGCCGCGGCCCACTATTTCGGCAAGGAGCTGCAGGAGCTGACCACTGCCGAATGCGCCAGCTTGATCAGTATCACCAACAATCCCTCTATCTTTGGACCCTATTCTTCCACCTTTGAATATGATGGGAAAATGATGACCGGCGCGGAGCGGAATCAAGTGCGCCAGATCAACACCTTGTGGGTCATGCGCAACGAGGGCTATCTGACTGAGGAGGAATATCAGGCCGCATTGAACGATGCGGAGAACATGACCTTTAAGAGCGGCATTGATCCGGAGGACCGGATGGCCTACTGCGATAATTTGGAATGTGGCTATCAGGGCACGGTCAAGACGCTGATGATGGGCTATCGCTGCCCCGAATGTGAAACCGAGCAGGAGGATTTGGAGAGCGAGGACGGCACCATCGATGAAAGCAAGACCTTGGAATGTCAGGCGGACGACTGTAAGTATGAGGACACCATCAGAAGGTTCCGCTGCTATCGCTGCCCTGAGTGCGAGCGTATCGTCAAGGTCAGCAGCAACGCCTCCCGTGAGGTCTACTCCTGGTTCGTGGATACGGTGCTGGAGGATGTGGCGGCGCAGCTGGCGCTGCAGGATGGTTATGTCTGGGCCAAGATGAATAAGGCAGAGCGAGAGCTGTACCTGCAGGCCATTCAGCGGGGTGGCTACCATATCTATACCACACTGGATATGGACGTGCAGGAGCAGGTGGACGCTATCTACACCAATCTGGAGGAGATTCCCGAAACCCGTGGTGCCCAGCAGCTCCAGTCCGGTATCGTGGTTATCGACAACCGCACCGGTGACATCGTGGCCATGTCCGGCGGTGTCAGCGAAAAGGTGGTTTTCGACGCATTTAATATGGCCACGGATGCGCAGCGGCAGGTGGGTTCGTCCATCAAGCCTCTGACGGTCTATGCGCCCGCCTTTGAGGCCGGTGCCATTACCCCTGCGTCTGTGATTACGGATTTGCCCCTTTACTACAATGCCGACGGCGGCTCCCCCTTCCCCCGGAATGCGGAGCGTCGGTACAGCTACTCCATGACGGTTTTGGAAGGCGTGATGGAGTCGGTGAACGCTGTGGCAGTCAATACCCTGGATAAGGTGGGCACCCGTTACAGCTTTGATTTCGGCAAGTACAAATTCCGGCTCAATGGCCTGTATGAGGGCGATGCTAACGCCAGCGATGTCAACTATTCCCCGTTGGGTCTAGGTGGCTTGACCAACGGTGCTACCGTTCGGGATATGGCCAGCGCTTACGCTACCTTTGCCAACGATGGACTGTACCGTGAGGGGCGGACGTACACGAAGGTTTATGATTCAGAGGGCAATCTGGTGCTGGATAATAAGCAGGATCAGGAGCAGATTCTCAGCCACAAGTCCGTGACCTATATCAACTACTGCCTGAACGAGGCGGTGAACGGCGGTACCGGTACGGTGGCCCGTATTAAGGGCATCGATGTCTGCGGCAAGACCGGTACCACCAACAGCAAGAAGGACCGTTATTTCTGCGGCTACACCGGCTACTACACTGCCGCTGTTTGGTGCGGATTCGAGATTCCTGCGGAAATCCAATTGGTGGAGTCCAACAGCCACCCCGGTGCTATCCTGTGGCACAAGGTGATGGAGCCTCTCCATGACGGACGCAACAATATTAAGATGTATGACAAAGACGAGCTGGTGCCGGTGACCATTTGTCTGGACTCCGGCGGACTGGCCAGTGCCGCCTGCAAGGCGGATGTCCGTGGCATCAACCGTCTGGAAACGGTGCTGGTGTTCCCTGAGGACGCACCTGCGGATTACTGCGATGCCCACATCATGCTGCCCTACTGCACTGAAGGTGATGCGGTAGCCAATGAGTATTGTAAAGAATTTGCCAAGGCCGGTGTAATCGCGTTGGACGAGCGGGGTCTGGTGAAGATGACCCGTGAACGAATCGAGGCCATCCGCAAGGCCAGCAATTACGGCCTGCAGAGCAAGTATGTGAACAACAAGTATATCTATCAGGTAGATTCTCAGGGACAGCCGGAGCCGTTCCGTGGCATCAGCGAGAACTTGACCAATTCCGATCCCTGCATGACCTGTAAGGTGCACACGCAGGAAAAATGGGAAGCCTATTATAATGAGCATCTGGCCCGTCCCGATGTTCCGTTGGATCCGGTAGATCCCCCAGATCCGGATGTACCTTTGAATCCTGACGCACCGGAGTATCCGGATAATCCGGACATCCCCGTGGAGCCGGATGTGCCGCAGGAGCAGCCTGATGACCAAGGAGAATAAAAGATGATTTGGATTTCTGACCAGTGGAAGGACTACGAGGTGCTGGATACCACCGACGGCGAACGGCTGGAGCGGTGGGGGAAGTACCTGCTGGTTCGCCCTGATCCTCAGGTAATTTGGAATACGCCCCGCATCGATCCGGGCTGGAAAAAATATGATGCCCGTTACGTCCGCTCCAATACCGGCGGTGGACGCTGGACGGAGCATCATCTACCGGAGCGGTGGCAGATTCGCTACAAGGATTATTTGACATTCAACGTCAAGCCTATGAATTTCAAGCACACCGGTGTGTTTCCGGAGCAGGCCGCCAACTGGGATTTTATTCGGGATACGGTGGCGGAGGCTGCGGCGAAGCGGCCGGTGCGGGTGCTGAATCTGTTCGCCTACTCCGGTGGTGCCACCTTGGCGGCTGCCGCCGGTGGTGCGGAGGTGTACCATGTGGATGCCTCCAAGGGTATGGTGGCGTGGGCTAAGGAGAATGCGCAGGCTTCTGGTTTGGCGGATCGGCCCATCCACTGGATCGTGGACGATTGCGGCAAGTTCATTCAGCGGGAGATTCGCCGTGGCCGCCGGTACGACGGCATCATCATGGATCCGCCCAGCTATGGACGAGGCCCCAGCGGTGAAATCTGGAAGATGGAAACCAGCTTTTATCCTTTCCTGCTGGAAACGGCGAAGCTGCTGACGGATAATCCGCTGTTCGTCATTATCAATTCCTATACCACGGGTCTGGCCCCCTCTGCGGTGGGGTACGCTTCGGACGTGGTGTTTGGCGGTGTCCACGGTGGAAAGACTGCGGTAGGAGAGCTGGGACTTCCGGTGAAGTCCTCCGGCATTATGCTGCCCTGCGGTTCTACCGGACGCTGGACGCCCTGACAGGAGGAACGGTTTTGAACGCCATTTCAGTTGAACATCTTAATTATGCGTATCCGGGCGTGGACGACACGCCCGGTGTCGCTGTGTTTGCGGACTTGAATCTGACGGTGGAGCAGGGGAGCTTTGTGGCTATCCTTGGCACCAACGGCTGTGGAAAGTCCACTCTTGCAAAACACTTCAATTCGATTTTGTTGCCCTGTGGCGGAAAGGTTTACGTTTGCGGCTATGATACTGCCGACGAGGAGCTGCTGCTGAAGGTGCGCAAAAATGTGGGCATGGTCTTTCAGAATCCGGATAACCAGATTGTTGCCAATGTGGTGGAGGAGGATGTTGCTTTCGGTCCGGAGAATCTTGGAATTGCCAGTCCTGAGATCCGCAGACGAGTGGATCAGGCGTTGCGGCAGGTGGGAATGTATGATTTCCGTGCCCATGCGCCCCACTTGCTGTCCGGCGGTCAGAAACAGCGAATCGCCATCGCCGGCGTGATTGCTATGGAGCCTAAATGCATTGTGCTAGACGAGCCTACGGCGATGCTGGATCCCAAGGGTCGACGAGAGGTGATGGAAACCATCGGACGGCTGAATCGGGAGAAGGATATCACCGTGGTGCTGATTACCCACCACATGGACGAGGCTGCAAAGGCGCAACGGGTGGTGGTGCTGCATCAGGGAACCATTGCTGCTGACGGCACGCCGGAGCAGGTGTTTTCTCAGGTGGAGCTGCTCCATGATATCGGTTTGGCTGCGCCGGAAACGGTGGAGCTTTGCTATGAGCTGAACCGGAACGGTTTTGATTTACCTCTGGACCGTCTGGATATTGAGAAATGCGCGCAGACACTTTTCGATGAGGTGAAGGCCTGACGCGCGCGGGAGGTTACCGCATTGGCACCAATTTTGGAAATAAAGAATCTTTCCCATGTGTATAGCGCCGGAACGCCCTTTGAGCACAAGGCGCTGGATAATGTAAGCTTTTATGTAGAACGTGGGGAATTTATCGGCATCATTGGACATACCGGCTCCGGCAAGTCCACCCTGATGCAGCATATGAACGGTCTTTTGAAGCCCACCGGCGGACAGATTTTGCTGGATGGGGCGGATATTTGGGCGGATAAGAAAAGCACCCGTCAGGCTCGTTTTCGTGTGGGACTGGTGTTTCAGTATCCGGAGTATCAGCTTTTTGAAGAAACGGTCTACAAGGACATCGCCTTTGGCCCGAAGAATATGAAGCTGGATGCCAAGGAAATTGACCGCCGTGTGCGGGAGGCCGCCAGCTTCGTAGGTCTGACGGAGGAGCAGCTGCAAAAATCTCCCTTCGATTTGTCCGGTGGACAGAAGCGACGGGTGGCCATCGCCGGCGTGATTGCCATGGAGCCAGAGGTTCTGATTCTGGATGAGCCCACCGCCGGATTGGATCCGGTGGGGCGGGAGGAAATCTTAGGAAACATTCAAGCATATCGAAAGGCGAAGAACGCTACCATTATGATGGTCAGCCATTCCATGAACGATGTGGCACGGCTGACCGACCGGCTGCTGGTGATGAATGGGTCACGGCTTGCCATGGACGGAACGCCGGATGAGGTGTTTCGGGATGCGGCTTTGCTGGTGGATATGGGTCTGGATATTCCGGAGGTGACCCGTGTATTTTTGCGGCTGAAGCAGATGGGGCTTCCGGTGAAGCCGGTGTACACCATCGAGCAGGCGGTGGCGCAGCTGAAGGCGCTGAAGGAGGGGAACGGTCATGCTTAAAGACATTACCCTCGGTCAGTTCTTTCCCGGAAAATCCTTTATCCATCGGTTAGACCCCCGCACCAAGCTGGTGATGCTGGTGGTCTACATCGTGGCGTTGTTCGTTGCCCAAAGCTGGATCAGCTACGGCGTGATGCTTGCCTTTTTGGTGATTTGTATTGCCATTTCCAGCATTCCGTTGAAAAGCATTGTCCGTGGCATGAAGCCCATGGTGTTGATTCTGATTTTTACAGCAGTTCTAAATATTTTCATGACTAGAGGGGATACCGTTTGGTTCCATTGGAGATTCCTTACGATTACCAAGGAAGGCGTGGTACGGGCGGTTTTTATGGCGGCTCGCATCCTGATGCTGGTCACCGGTACCTTCCTGATGACCTACACCACTTCGCCCATTGCGTTGACAGATGGCTTGGAATCGCTTCTTTCCCCGCTGAAGAAAATCAAGCTACCGGTTCATGAGCTGGCGATGATGATGTGCATTGCGCTGCGGTTTATCCCCACCCTGATTGAGGAAACGGACAAAATCATGTCCGCTCAGCGAGCCAGAGGCGCGGATTTTGAAAGCGGCAATCTGATTCAGCGGGTGAAGGCCCTGGTACCGATTCTGGTGCCGCTGTTCATCAGCGCCTTCCGGCGGGCGGACGAGCTGGCCACGGCCATGGAGTGCCGTTGCTACCACGGCGGAGAGGGTCGTACGAAAATGAAGATTCTGCGATACAGCCGGCTGGATTTTGAAGCGTACGCCGTTGGCGTGGTGCTGCTGGCGGCGGTAATCACCCTTGCTGTATTTGGCTTGTGAGGTAGAAATGCGAAATATTGCTCTTTGTATCACCTATTTGGGCACTGCCTATCACGGCTGGCAGATGCAAAAAAATCTGGCTACGGTGCAGGAAACGCTGGAGCGGGCGGTTGCGATGGTGGTGGCCCACAAGGTTCACATCACCGGCTGCGGCCGCACAGATGCGGGCGTTCATGCCAAATGCTATGTGGCCAATTTCAAAACCTTCTCCACCATCCCCACCGACCGGCTGCCCTATGCGCTAAACACCCATCTGCCGGTGGATATCGTGGTGACGAAAGCCTTTGATGTGCATGAGGATTTTAATGCCATCGGCTCCTGCGTCAAAAAAGAATACACCTATACGATTTATAATTCCCGGGTGCGAGATCCGTTTTATGTAAACCGAGCTTGGTTTTATCCCAAGCCGCTGGATGAAAAAATCATGCAGCAGGCGGCGGATCAGTTTGTTGGCACCCACGATTTTGCGGCGGTTCGCAGCGTTGGCACCGAGGTCAAATCCACCATCCGCACCGTATACTATTATAATGTGGAGCGGCTGGGGAATCTGATTCAATTGAAGGTTTGTGCCAACGGATTCCTGTACAACATGGCCAGAGCTATGGCCGGTACGGTGGTTTACGCCGCAGAAGGTAAAATATTGCCGGAGCAGATTGGACAGATTCTGAAATCCGGCAACCGCACCGCCGCCGGCCCTACGGTTCCTCCCGGGGGACTGTACATGACCCATTTGTGGTACGACGACGGTATTGAAAACTTTGAATGTGTTCCGGTTTTGTGACCGGTTTCCTGGAAGGGAGTGTTTCCTATGCAACCGAAAATGTGTACAAAATGCAAGAAGAACGTGGCGGTGGTGTTCATCACCAAGATGGAAAACGGCGTCACCATGAATGAGGGCTATTGTCTCAAGTGTGCCCGCAGTTTGGGCATTCCTCAAATCGATCAGGCTGTCCAGCAAATGGGCATCTCGGAGGAGGATTTGGATCTTCTCAGCGATGAGATGAGCAGTATGTTTGGCCAGCGGGACGACGAGGAAGGGGAAGACGACGAGGCGGAAAGCCAAACCGCTACCTTCCCGCTACTGAATCAGCTTTTTGGCAGCAGCCAGAATCTTCCTGCCAAGCAGCCCGACCGCCCCTCCAAGAAGGAGTCGGAAGGGGAGGAGCCTAAGAAAAAGAAGTCCAAGAAGCATAAGTTTCTGGACAGCTACTGCATGAATCTGACCGGCCGTGCCCGTGAGGGTAAGCTGGATAAGGTGATTGGACGGGATGTGGAGACGGAACGCGTCATCCAGATTCTGAACCGTCGCCAAAAGAACAACCCCTGTCTGATTGGTGAACCGGGTGTTGGTAAGACCGCCATTGCCGAAGGCCTTGCTCAGCGGATTGCTGCCGGTGATGTGCCTTACAAGCTCCGTGACAAGGAGGTTTTTCTGCTGGATTTGACCGCTCTGGTGGCGGGAACTCAGTTCCGTGGTCAGTTTGAGAGCCGCATGAAGAGCTTGATTGCGGAAGTCAAGGAGTGCGGCAACATCATTCTGGTTATCGACGAGGTTCACAATCTGGTGGGTGCCGGTGATGCGGAGGGTTCTATGAACGCCGCCAACATCCTCAAGCCCGCTCTGTCCAGAGGCGAGATTCAGGTGATTGGCGCAACCACCTTCAATGAGTACCGCAAGCACATCGAGAAGGATGCGGCGCTGGAGCGCCGGTTCCAGCCGGTGTCTGTGGCGGAGCCGACTATCTCTGAGGCGGTTCAAATCATGCAGGGTATCGCAAAAGCCTATTCCGAGTTCCACAGCGTGGAGATTTCGCCGGAAATCGCACGGCAGTGCGTGGTGTTGTCAGAGCGGTATATCACTGACCGATTCCTGCCGGATAAGGCCATCGACCTGCTGGACGAGGCTTGTTCCGATGTGAATCTGCGGTGCAAAGAAATTTCTCAGCTTGCAGAGCTGAAAAAGGCCCGGGATGATTATGAATATGAGCTGAAGATGCTCACAGATGATACGGAAAATGAGCATTATGAGCGGCTGGCGACGCTGCGCAGCAAAATTCTGCAGACCACCGCGGAAATCGACCGGCTGGAGAAGCTGCCCAAGCCTCGTGTGACCATGGAGAATCTGGCTCGCATCATCGAGTTGTGGACGAAGATTCCTGCTTCCAAAATCAAGGCGCAGGAGTATGAGCAGATTAAGGGACTGGCTGACCGGCTGAAAACCCATATTGTGGGTCAGGATCAGGCGGTGGATGCGGTGTCCCGAGCCATTCGTCGCAGCCGTGTGGGCATTAGCCCCAAGAAGCGTCCGGTATCCTTCATTTTCGTGGGCCCCACCGGTGTGGGAAAGACGGAGCTGGTCAAGCAATTGGCAGACGACTTGTTTGACAGCGTGGATTCTCTGATTCGGCTGGATATGTCGGAGTATATGGAAAAGCACACGGTTTCCAAACTGATCGGTTCCCCTCCCGGTTATGTGGGCTATGACGAGGCCGGTCAGCTCACCGAGAAGATTCGGCGCAAGCCTTATGCGGTGGTTCTGTTTGACGAAATCGAAAAGGCCCATCCGGATGTGCTGAACATTCTGTTGCAGGTGCTGGATGACGGGCGCATCACCGATGCCCAAGGGCGTGTGGTGAACTTCGAGAACACCATCATTGTTATGACCTCCAACGCTGGTTCTGAGGGACGGGTGGCCGGTCTGGGCTTTGGCCGCACCGGTATGGACCAGGTTAAGGAGAAGACTATGGGCGCTCTGCGGGAGTTCCTGCGGCCGGAGTTCATCAATCGTGTGGATGAGATTATCACCTTCAATCATCTGTCCAGAGAGAACTTCCTTGGCATTGCGGATATTATGCTGGGCGAGCTGAAGGAGAGCCTTGCCAATCGAGGGCTGACTCTGATTTGGGACGAAGCGCTGCGGGAGCATCTGGCGGAGAAGGCTTACTCCACTACCTACGGTGCCAGGAATCTGCGCCGCGCCATTCAGCAGGTGCTGGAGGATCCTATTTCCGAGGTCATCATCGACAGCTTTGAGAATCCCATCAGCCGGATTCACGTTCGCATCGTCAACGGCGAAGTGAAGCTGGATGTTGAATAACGCAAAACAGCGGAAGCTATGGCTTCCGCTGTTTTGACAGTCTGTCAAAGAACTATAAATTATCGTTTAGCGCACTAGCGGCGAAGCCGCCATCCCTTCTCCCGGGGAGAAGGTGTCCCCGAAGGGGACGGATGTGGAATGCGGGCAGAAACACTACTATTTTGAATACATTTCAGACTTATTACCCTGCATAAAGTCTGAAA
>SVME01000050.1 GCA_015067605.1 Oscillospiraceae bacterium | reverse complement strand
TTTTATGCCGTCAATGTTATGATTCGCACAATAATTACAACTCAATAATCGTTATGATACGGGAGGGTCAAGACCCTCCCCTACGATAACGTTGATTGTCATTGCACCGCTAAACAATAATTTACACTCACAAAGTATCTCCTTGCGTTTCCTATTCTGATAAGAGAACCGTTTCAAAAAGTGCTACAATTTCCTTTTTCACCTCGCCATAACCTTTGGGCCAGCGCATATAGCCCCGGGCGTTAAGGCTGCTTTTGTCCTGAAAGATGACGCTAAGGGTGAAGGATTTTCCGTCGCAAATCAGTTTATCATATTTCTGAAAACCGTTCCATTTGTCCGCCCGATGCGCTTTCAGGATATTCTCCAGCCCACGGGCAAAGGCATCCGGCACCGGTATCGATTTTGTGTTCTCATCCGGTTCGTTCACGGGCTTTACGGATGCCACATAACCCCCGTCCTGCCATTTCAGCTGGTAGCTGGCATTGGAGTTCGCCATACAGCCAAAGGAATAGGCAAGGGAAAAGAACTTGATTTCCCCAATCGTTACCCGCTTATTCCGAAACAGTCCAAGCATCCTTCTCACACCTCCGGCCGGTCGCTGATCACCAAACCGCTCTCAATGGCACGAACCGCCAGCTCTGTGCGGTTGCGGAAGCCGGTTTTGTCACGCATACTCTGGATGTGCGCTTTGACGGTACGCACCGACATATGTAGCCGCTCCGCAATGATTGCATCCGGCTCTCCGGCGGTCAGCTCCCGCAGAACCTCCAGTTCCCGATCCGTCAGCTCCGAGCTGAAGGTGTTGCCCAGCTTCAGACGGGGAGTGCTATCGGGATAGATGGACTCCCCTTCAATCGTCCGGCGCAGCACATCCATCAGCTCCTCCGCTGTGGCGGTCTTATACCAAAAGCTGTCCACACCGGCACCACGGGCTCGATCGATAAAACTGCACTCCGGCTGGCTGGTGATGATGATGATTTTGATGTGAGGATAATGCTTTTTGATTTTCACTGCCGCATCCAGTCCACTGGCGCCCATGGCTGTGCAGACATCCATCAAAATCGCATCCACCTCATTGGCGGCGCAGTAAAATTCCGCCATCGCCGCACAATCAATGGCCGCAACCAAGTGGTACTGCGGATTCTTTTCTACATAAATCTCCAGCAGCTTTTGGGCCATGTTGTCATCTTCTACAATCAATATCTTCGTCAAAACCCATCTCTCCTCTCCTTCGGAACGGACAGCACCAGCGCAAAAGCCGGTCTGGTTTCGATGGTCATGGTTCCGCCGGCCAGCTCCGTCTTTCGGCGCAATGCACTCAATCCGCCGCCTTCCGTGACCGGCGTTGCCGGAATCTTACCATCATTGGCAAATCGGGCAATATCCATATCCTCTTTTTCCAGAAGCTCAAAACGCAGACATTGGGCATCGGCATGGCGAACCGCATTGGTCAGCGCCTCCATCGCCGCATACAGAAACAGCGTTCTGTTTTGGGGGTGACGAGGCAGGCTACCGTGAATATCCAGCTGCAAGCCTGCCACCTGCGCCGCATTCTTCAGCGTTTGCAGCGAATCGCCACCCGGATGAAATACTGTCACCTTGCGCAGAGAGTTTGTGGTCTGCTCCCACATTTCCATGACCGGCTCGGCGGTTTCATCCTCGCTGAGCAGGAAGTGACGGGTTGCCAGCAGCGCCTGACCAAACTGGCTGTGGATTCGGGCTTTGGTGTCCAGCCGCTCCTGCAACCGTGCCAAATGATCCACGTTTTTGCTATATTCCTGCAGCCGAAGGTGCTGCGCCGCTAAATCCGTATTCGTTTGCACAAGGTCGTCCACCAGCGATTGCAGCTTTGTGATATTGGCCGCCATCAACTGAATGATGCCGTCACTGATGCTTCGGCTGAAAGACCATACGCTTTGATCCGGCAAGCGGAAGGATGGCTCCTCACCCTCAGTCAGCCGCTCCACATCGGCGCACACCGTTCCATTCCTCAAAATATCCCAAAACAGTGCCGCATTCTGCAAATCTCTACCTACGATTTGCTGACACAGATCGTACATCCTATGGTTCGCCAGCATGACCATGCCGTTTTCATCGCTGAAGCACAGGCCCGTATTCAGGTGATCCAGACTTTCCTTGATAGAGTCCGGGGTGATGGCGTTTTTGCGGTACCGGATTTCCGCAATCAACAGCGCCACCAGATACCCATTCATAATCAGCAACGCCGCAACGGGGACAACCATGTGCAGCCGTTCCGCCCAAAGGCTGACAGCGCCCTGATTGTTTCCGTAGTAGGAGGCCTTCATGCCTGCGCCCAGCATAACCACAAAGGCAAAGCTGACAATGCCGCACACAATCAGCAGTGGCTTCGTCAGGATTCCCCGTCGGCGAAAACGATTGGGAATCATACACAGCGCCATGCACATCGTAACAAACAGGCCGGTCAAAATCAGCCCACGCAGGTAAGGGTGCAATTCACTCCAAATCATAAGGGCGCACCTCCTTTGGGTAGCACCAGATTCAGTGCGATGTCCTCATCCTGCCACTCCCACGACAAATACGCCGCACAAGGCAACGACTCCGGCAGCAGGCTGTGGGAAACAGGCACATCGCAGCCGATTTGCAGCCGCAGCCGCAGTGCGCTGCCGAAATCCGACAGGCAGACCATTACGGCGGTAATATGATGAAACAGCGATTCGATAACCAACTCATAAAGGTCGTACACCTGGCAAACAAGCTGCAACGGCACTTCCGCTTTGATGTTAGCAGTCAGAGACGTATAGACACCACTCAGCCGCAGATTGTCCAGCGACTCACGCAGACAGTATTCCAGCTCTCTGAGGGGAACCATCGGACTCTGCTTGCGCAGCAGAACCAGATTCCCTCTACGCTTGATGTATGCGCTAATCACACAGATTTCCGCCAGCGCGCTACGGCAATCGTAGGGCCCGTCCTTCGCTTTTTGAAGCAAACTCTCAACTTTTGCCAGCTGCGGTGCCACATCATGGGTAATCTGGTCATACAACCGGGTCATTTCTTCCGTTTTTACCCGATTTTCCTTCAGCTCCAGCTTCACTTTCAGGAGCTGATTGCTCTGGCTTAATTCCGCGCGGTAGCTATTCAGCTTTTCGGTCATTTCGTTGACCTGCCGGACGTTATCCTGCCACAGTACATAGCCGCCGGCAATCGGCTTGCTGTAAAGCACCGTATCTCCCCTGCAAACAGGGCCGGTTCGGGCATCCAGTATGTCCTGCGAATCCAGCGCCGTAGCAGAATCCGAGCGATAGCAAAGCTGACCGGCCTCATCCACAATCTGCATGGGGCAGCTGGACATCCGGAACAATACATGGTACTTGCTGTTTGCAGGAATCAGGCCACCTTGAATGGCACTTTCCAGCATCAGTGTGATAATCAGGCAGTTGATTGCCGTCATATCGCAATCTTGCAATCCCAGACAGTAGATCAGCCAAAAAATCATCGCACCTGCCATCATCACAGCAGGCAGTTTCCGAAAGCTCCGGTTGCCGGGAACACGGCATTTTTTCAACATCGTCAGGACAAAATAAAAGCCCAGCAGTACAAACCACCCTATGGGGATAACGTACAGCACACCATAGTTATATATGTGATTGTAGTGTTCGATTCCCTCCGGAAACGCAAAGACCAGCCGGTGTAAATCATTGGTAAACACGCCGAGGATAATCAGCGCTGCCGGAACATACAGCAGCATCATCCATCGGGGACAGTGGTACCCTTGAGGCTTTCCGATGTGATTCACAATGAAAACACCCAGCAGTGGAATCAGAGTCATCGGCACATAGTACCCATACCAGCAATAGCGTCCCAGCGGATCTCCCGGACTCAAAAGATACTCCCACTTCCACAGCCGCACAATCAGCCAGAACGCCAGCAGGCACCCCACCCCAATGAGCATATGCCGCACAGCTTTGCTGACGATTCGCCGTCCCAAAGAAACGCACCACTGGAGAATCAGTGTCAAATGGATGCCATTTCGCACTGTCCACAGTGCGGTCAGAAGCTCCGATGGCCATGGTAGATTTTTGGTAAACTGAATCAAAAAGGCAATCAGCAGAAGCACACCGACGGCGGCAATAGACAACTGCGATTGGATAGATTGCTTTTTCATTGCCGCCTCCCCTGCCTTTCCACGAAAAAATTTATCAACTATCGCGGAGGGTAACGCCCTCCATCAATTGCATCAGCACCGGCTCAACGCCATCCGACCATACATAGCCTGGTTTTGCGGTCATCTGACCGGGCAGATACAGGGTTTCGCCATTCGCATCCTCCACTTCGATATGGAAGAACGCATAGCCACCGGCCTCGTTGGATTTCGTCGAATCAATGCGCCGCTGGTGGATGTATTTCCCGAATTTAAAGCACTGGAAACTCACTGCCGGCTTACCGTCGTGGGAACCGGGATTCATATCCATCATCCGCATTCCTTCTTCGAATGTCACGATAAATTTCTCACTCCGGTCAGTAATAAACACCACACGCTTTCCGGGTGCCCCATCCTCGTAGTATTTTAATTTTGGTGGAATATCCAGCCGGAATCTATCGAACAAGAGCACCATAGCATTACATTTTTCCTTTCAAAGCTTGTAAAACGGGCATAGTTGTCACTACTTTAAGTATACGGATTATCGAATGGCAGTCACTAGCATAAGTAATAGTTTTTTGGAATGCAATATTTATTTTCCCAGAAAAATACAGCCTCCCGGTCGGGAGGCTGTGCAAATGATTATGCGTTAGGAATCAAACTTTCAATAATAGCCTTTACATCCGCATCCTCAAGGCTGATTGAGCCGTTATCGGTTTCGCACCAGATGGCAATCTGAAACTCATGCTCGCCAGCCTCTGTCTGGAGGTTAATGAGGGGAATATCCCCTGCGGTGCACTTAAAGCCGTTCCATGTGTAGCCGCCCATTTCCATGGTTTCCAGCTCCTCAACGTTCTCATACAGGGAGGGGCTGAGCTTCATCATGGTAATGGAGGGGCCGTAATAGTCCACTCTGATATAGGGGTCGGTGAACAGGCTGGTGCCCTTACAGATGTCGATGGAGTTGGTATCTGTACCAGATCCATCAATGGCAGTCACAGGTATCTCCTTCCAGCCGGAGGGAATCTGGACAGTAAACTCGCCTACATTGTAGTCATAGGGATCTGCCTCTACCTTACCGCTGTTTCCGCCTTCGTTCTTTTCCTCTGTGCCTTCCTTGGCTGCATCATCCTTGGACTGCTCGTCGGAGGAGCCACAGGCCGCAAACGCAAAGAGCATTGCAAAGCACAGCACAAACGCTATCAACGCTTTCATGGTTTTCATCGTAATTACCTCTTTCAAAAATTATTTAGAAGAATCTGCGGACCTTTATCCAATGTCCACCACTTCTATTCCAATTATACATATTTCCGGAAGCACGGTCACTAGCACAAGTAATAGTTTTTGGGGTGTGAGGCAGAAAAATTGCGTCGTTTCGGTAAATTATTGTTTAGCAGCGTAACAACAATCAACGTTATCGTAGGGGAGGGTCTTGACCCTCCCGTATCATAACGATTATTGAGTTGTAATTATTGTGCGAATCATAACATTGACGGCATAAAACAAACATTGCAGATGTCGATAGGTTTAGGGAGGGTCAAGACCCTCCCCTACAATGGGTGGTAGCTAGACCGCTAAACGATAATTTAGCGCACAGGGAAGAAAACGCCACGGGAAGCCCGTGGCGTTTTCGATAAATCGGAAATTATGCGAAGTATGCCTTTGCATAGTAGCCGTAGACAGCCGTGGCGGCACCGAAGGCTTCACCGTTAGCGGCGATAGACTTGCAGTAGTTGCCCAAGCTGTAAGAGATAATGCCGGTGGGATAGGCAACCCCATTGCTGGTATAGAAGCCTGCCACATAGACAGTCTCATCAATGGCCTTGGCGGCAATACCCTCAACCGCTGCATACCAGTTGCTCCCATCCTGCGTCATGGTAATGACACCGGTGGCGTTTTCAGCCGTAAGCACATCCACGCTGGCGTAGGTCTCAGCATCCCAATAATACATCACAGGCGCGGAACCGGAGGCCGTAACCTTCAGCTGGCTGACACGGGTCTGAGCAGTCAGGTTGGTCAGAGTAAACGAATCCGTGGGAACCGCAAAGGTAATGGTCACAACATAGCCTGCCGTTTGCTTTTCAACACTAACCGTCGCATTGGAATCTGTGTTGGAGTCCACCCAAACCTGAGCGTAGGCGCTGGAGGGACATACCACCACAAGCTCGGTCATATTGGGAGACTCGATGGTCAGATTGGAACCCTTGTAGAACCGGACAGGGTTCGCATGATCGCCCATATTTGTGGTGGAGGCAGCCTTATCGTTGGTCAGCTTAATACCGTTGGCTTCCCAGACCTGCTGTCTGGTTTCAAAAACCGTACGGGATGACGTATCCGCAAAGGAAAGGGTCGCAACATTCGTCAGAGGCTGGTTGGGGGTGAAGTAATAGTTGATGGAGAAGGCGCCCTCAAAAGATACGGTGGGCCAGATATTGCTGTAACCGCCGTTGAGCACGAAGGAACCAGCCTTATTCGAATCCGCCTTCACAACATTCTGCACCATGGAAGGATCATAAGCCTGAACCAGTGCCTGCTGCGCAGCGGTGAGCCCTGCGTTCATCAGGCTATCCGTCTTGTAGCCGAAATACACCTGCGCCGCTGCGCCGTAGTTCAGCATGGCAACCACCAGAGCCTTGGCTTTTGCAGTGGTTGCAGCATTATTCAGGATGGAGTTGGCGTAGGCCACAGCGTGATAGCCTGCGATATCGGAATAGACATAGCTACCATCAATCAGCTTAGCATATACCTTGAAGTACAGCGCATCGCTCAGATTCTTCGCAGGCACGCCGTTGGAGCTGACGATGTAGCTGCTGCCGGATGTATAGTAGCCGGGGAGAATCTCCAGCGCATCGTCGATGGTACCATCCGCCATGCGAGATGCAAAGGTAATCATACCCATCTCCTCGATGCCAGTGGCATTATCAACGGTGAAGTATGCGTTGTAGAGAATTTCATCCTCGAAGGACAGGGTCGGATACTGCAGGGACAACGTGGGAATCGCCAAATACACCGCACGAATCACCACATCCTCTTCCGGCATACTGAAGTAGATGGTGGAATTGAGCAGCTCATCTTCACCGATCTTGATGGTACCGGAAACGATTTCCCAATGATAGAATATCTGATTATCCTCGGGGGTGGCTACGACCTTGATGTATTCGCCAGCCGTAGCGGAGGTGATGGGGGTGGTGTTTTCGGTAGTAGCATCACTGCGGGGAGAATATGCCAAGCCGCCCTCCACGGTAATGGAATACGACTGGGGCAGGGTGTACTTGATGTAAATGGAAATATACTTATTGAGTTCATCGTTGATGTAGGAAATCTCAGCCTGCATCCCGTTGATGTAGCACAGGGCATTTACAGAGCCATATTCGTCGGTGGCGAAGTAGTAGCCGTCCAGAGCCTGAAGCACTGCACTGACGGTGTAGGTACAGCCCGGCTCAAACACGGAATCGGCAAACAATCTCTCGGAGCTATACTGATCCAGTTCCTTATGCCAGCAGATGCCGGTATCTGTGACACCATCCATGGGATAGAAATCATAACCGTAGTCCGAATCAACCGTGGCGGTAAAGTCCGGATTGGTACCGACTGTGGGATAATCGATACCCTCGACATAGACATAGTAGATTGTACCCTTGGTGAGCATATTGACGTACACATTGCCCTCGGGCATGATGAAGTACATCATACCGTCCACATCGGTTTCGATGGTGATGTTGCCGTATTCGTCCTTCCAGCCGTTGAAGGTCTGCCCCTCCAGCGTGTTGTTGGGAGTCAGATAAATCTTGGAACCGGCAGGGACATCCGTAACCTGCACACCGTTGTACAGGGCAGTGCCGTCGCCAACCATAATGTTGTACAGGGTGACGGTGGGGACGGACTCCAGCTTGAAATACACGGTCACATAGCTGTCTGCGTGGGAAACGGATGTGGCGCAGTATACCTGATTGCCAATCTTCAGCGTAATTGCATCCTCCATCAGCTGGTCCATCGTATAGCCGTCAGCCACCAGCAGATCCAGCTGCAGCCAGTAAGCCACGTTGCTGTACAGGTAGCCGCTGGCCACGGTGCCCATATCGTCAAAGTAGTCGTTGTACAGGGTGTAGTTTTTATCGGTGTCGTTGTAAATCAGGTCAACACCTGTGTTGTTATTGATGACATCCAGACCTTCAGCCTGACCGCCGGCGTAAAAGCCGTTCAACTCAAACTCCACCTTCTCCAGAGGATAGGGGCGGAACACAGCCTGAATATCCACATCGGATTCGGGCATGGTGAAGGTGGCGTTGCCATTGCTGTCGTACTCGAAGATAACCTCTACGGAAGAATTGTTCTGCCAGTAGCTGAAATCCCGAATACCCATGGGATCGTCATAGAACAGGGAAATCTTCTCGCCGGCGGCGGCACGGGTGACCACCTCGCCGTCCTCGTTGAGGGCATAGCCTCCCGTCACATTGAGCTGATAGGTTTCAACAGGGGTAGTGTACCAGGTCAAATAGGTTGAGCTGCCGAGGGACGGAAATGCTCCAACCAGCCGCACATACTCATATCGGGGAACATCAGCGAACATACCAACCAGGACAATGCCACCGTTGGAACTATACAGCTCAACATCAGCACTCAGGTTTGATGTACCGGTCTCTGTGACCGACAGAACATATCCGTCAGCGGGCAAAATGCCAACATAACATGTGTAGTTGTGTCCGCTGATGAACACATCGCCGGGTTTCAGGGCTACTTTGTCCGTCATGTCGTACCAGTAAATACCGTTATAATAATCCAGGGTGCCCTCCGGAGCGGCGACGGTATAATGGGCATCGGCCGGAACCTCCGCGGTGAAGTCAGCCTCCTCGCCCACTATGGGGGTGTCGATGCCAGTGACCGTTACACTGGTGATTTCCGTCGCTCCCTTTTCAAAACAGGCCTCGACGGTCAAATCGCTGTTGCCCATGTACAGGGTGGTCGTTTCTTCATACAGGTCAGATAACTTACCTGTTCCATGGCATACCCAAGCGAAAAATACATCGTAGGGCAGAGGGGGCTGTGCTACCACAGTCAGTTCCTCGCCATTCATAGCGGAGGTGACTTCCTCACCGGCCTGATTGTACACCTTGCAGTTAATGGCGGAAATGACGTGCGGCACTTCGTAGTCCACGCTGATGTAGACCTCGGCGCTGTATTCAAAGCCATACTCATCGTAGTAGGTCGCAACAACCGTCTCAACACCGGCGTTGACAGCGGTAAGCTTACCATTGTCAATGGAAAGGATATCCAGATTGTTAAGCATCGACCATGCCACCTCAGTGGAAATGACCTCTTCTTCCACATTACGAACCTCAGCAGACAGCGTCATGGTATGACCATAAACCAGATCCACAGTGCTGTAGGTGCACTCAGAACCCTGACTATCCAAAATAACCACCCGGGGATCTTTATCGTAGCCGACCTTGATGGTGACGGTGGCGCTATAAACCTGACCATCCTCATGCTCGTAAGAAGCGGTGAGGGTGGTAATGCCATCGGAAATAGCATCAAACTTCTTGTACTCCTGATCCACGGCGATGATGGAGCTGTCACCGCTGACCCATGTTACGCCATCTTCAACGTGGTTCATTGCGCCATATTGGTAGAACAATACGTTCAGCGTAAATCTCTCTCCGCTATCGACCTTCATGGTTCCGTTATGGACATAGGAACCATCCCGCGTATCGCGGATTCTCAGACTTGCCGCAGGCTCATAGACATCCAGAGTCAAAGCGGTTTCCAGATAGCTACCGTCCTCGGCCGTATACGATGCGATAATCATCGTGGTGCCTTGATTTTCGCTGGTGAATCGGACCAGAGAGCCAGAGCCGGCACTGAGGGTTCCGCAGTAGCTGTTGTCCTGATTCCATTGGACATTTTCACTGACAATGGAGCCATCGCTGTATTCTACCTCTGCCCGCAGAACAATGGTCTGATCCACCTCAATTCGCGTCCATTGATGGGATAAGTCATTGCCTTGGATATCCAGAATACGGATATCCACAGCATACACATCCTCTGCCGCAAAGGTCGCCATGGGTAGCAGACCCACAACCATAACCAGCGCCAGCAGAAAACTCAATAAGCGTTTTGCTTTCATCGTATATTCCTCCTTAGCTTAATAAAGGGTAGTTGCATTCTTGTATTCCTCAATGCACATTACGCCTACTATCATTATACCAATTGCCCTCTGCAAGTCACTAGCACAAGTAATAGTATTTCGGGATTTAAGCCATTTGCAAATCCAGCCAGGCGGTAAATTATTGTTTAGCGAATTAAGCACCACACCCCTTGCCTCTCCCTTTGGGAGAGGTGCCCCAGTGCGCACACTGGGGCGGAGAGGGTATATAAAGCGCCAAAAACCCTCTCAGTCACCGCCTTCGGCGGTGCCAGCTCTCCCAGAGGGAGAGCCAAGAGCGCCTGCGGCGCTTAGACCGCTAAACGATAATTTACAATTCCGGGCACGCAAAAACCGCCCCTTTGGGGAGGGGCGGTTCCATATTGGGATTTATGCTTCCAATGCTTTGTCGGGGGTGACGATAATCAAATTCTTCTGCGCTACCGCAATCAGTAGCTCCATTCGGGTGCGATAGCCGGTCTTTTCAAGGATTTTCCCCAAATGCCAGCGGATATTGGCCTTGGTACAGCTGAGCAGCTTCGCCGCATCCTCATCGCTGGTACTTTGCATCAGCGCCCGAAGTACGTCCAGCTCTGATTGCGTCAGCTCGTAACTCGTAGTCAGGCCCAGCTTCACCTCCGGCGTTTTATCCGGAAAAATATGCTCTCCGGCCATGGTCTGATCCATCACCGCCAGCAACTCTCCACGGCTGGCATCCTTATACCAGAAGCTGTCGGCCTTTGCTTCTTTCGCTTTTTCAATAAAAGTGTGCTCTGCCATGGAGGTAACGATAATCACTTTGATGCCGGGGAACTTCTTTTTGATGATTCCACAGGCTTCGATACCGCTTTCGTCACGGGCAGTGCAAACGTCCATCAGGATGAGGTCGATGGAGCCTCGCATACAGAAAAGCTCTGTATCTGCGGCGTTGGCGATGACCCCTGCAAGGGTGTAGTTTTCGGCGGATTTGATGATGGCCTCCATATTTTCCTGTGCCATCTTCTGATCTTCTACAATCAGTACTCGGGTCATAACACCCCCTCCTTTCCTTTGGGTATGGTAACGGTCAGCTTGAACCACGGAAGCGACTGCACGACCATTGTGCCGCTGGCTCGTTCCACTCTACGTCGCAGGGTGGACAGGCCTCCACCCTCCTGAATTTCACCTTCGGGGGCTTTGCCGTTGTTGGTGACGGTAACAGTGGCATCGGTTTCGGTTTCAGAGAAATCCGCATACAGTTCCGTGGCTTCCGCATAGCGTACCGCATTGGTCACACATTCCCGCACGGCGCAGGTGAGCAGATAGGCTACCCGTTCTTCCTGAGGCAACTGTCCCGTCTGAATAAACGCAACCTTTACAAACTCACAGGTCTTGCGAATCTGTGACAGCATATCCTCGTCGAGGACATCGTTGTTATACTTGAGCATCGATACCGCTCTCTGCCACGCAGTTGCCACACTGTCAGGAATGCTTTCGGTGCAGTCCTCTCTCAGATATTTCCGTGCCGCCATCAAACATCTACCCATTTCATCGTGAACGCGCATTTTGGTATTCAACACTTCTTCCTCACGGGTAACGGTGACTACATTGGTCGAAAGTCTTTGCAGCTCGGTCTGAACATGGCGAAGCTGCTTATTTTCCTCCGTCAGCGCAACACGG
This sequence comes from Oscillospiraceae bacterium, assembly GCA_015067605.1. Classification (GTDB taxonomy): domain Bacteria; phylum Bacillota; class Clostridia; order Oscillospirales; family Oscillospiraceae; genus Faecousia. Next base: position 1,430 of record SVME01000050.1, on the reverse strand, counting down.
GTCTTATGAAGGTCGGTGACATCGGCGGCAACAAACTGGGTATAGCGATTGCCGCTTTCATAAGTGAAAATGCGCTTTTCCAACTTCCACGCATTGCCGTCGGGTAATATGAACACCTTTCCGTCTTTTCTCACACCATTGGTCGGCACAAAACCATCGGCAAAACAATCTTCAAGATCCGTGACGAACTGAACATCCTTTCCGCAAACAGCAAAGCTAAACCGCTGCATCGCCAGATTGCACAGCACCGGCAGTCCTGCCTCATTAAAAAAACACACGCCGGTGGGCAGATTGTCAAAGGCTTCCTTAATGGAGGTGTTGCTGATGGTTTTTCGGTTTTTGGTTTCGCTCAGAAGCATCCACACACCCAGCACCAGCGAAAGCAAGGTCACAACCAGCAGTGCCACATAAGGAATCGGCAGGCGCAAGCCCTGCTCCGCGCCGGTGATGCGACTGTCCAGCTGCATCAACACATACATCGTCACATCAATTAGAAGCATGGTGCCCATACCGATTTGCTTTGCCGGCTTGCATTTGCGTCTGAACAGAAAAACCGTACCGCCAATCAGCAAGATTACCGCAAACTGACTGGTTACCAGCAGCAGGATTTGCCAAACTGAACTTGCCTGATAAAAGAAGGTCATCATTTCCGGGCACCTCCTTCCAGCTTGAACGAAAGGGTATAGCAATTCTCATCGGTCATGCTGACACTGACGCTATCCGTCCGTAGCGTGGTCAAATCCAGACTGCAAACCGCATCAATACAGGCGTAAAAACAATTGTCACGGTAGAAGAATCTGGCCAACAGGTAGCTTAGTCCATCGAAGGCGTTTTCTACCACATATTCGTAGAAATCGAACAGCTTCATGGCCACCTCTGCCGGCAGACCTTTATCAAATTGCATCGAGGAGGCGCAGTTGATACCGGCAAGCTGCAAATTCCGCATCATCTCCTTGATACTGAGGTTCAGCTCTTCCTCTTTAATAAAGCCATCCTGTTCGTTTACAAGAATCAGATTGTTGCGGCGTTTCAGATAGGCACCCACCACAACAATGTGGCGTAACAATTCTCGTTTTTCCTTTGGATTATCGGTTTCAATCAGTTTCTTCAGCCAATCGTTTAGCAGGTCAATCTGGTGGGCGGTTTGCTTATGGAGCTCGTCATGCAGGCGATTCTTTTCCGCAAGAGTGCGAATCTGCTTGTCCATCCGATAGTTCTGCATAGAAACGGCGTTGGAGCCTTCCAGTTCGGTGCGCAGTTCTTTCAGCTCGTCGAGAACGTCAAGCAGTTCGGACAGATCCTCTTGCCACAGCGTATGACCGCCACGGATATCGGAGCCGGACAAGCGGATACCGCCGTCAAGCATCACGTAGCCGTTCTCGGTTTCTTTCATTTGCTCTGCGGTAAGGGACAGAGCATCATCGGAGCGA
>SVME01000049.1 GCA_015067605.1 Oscillospiraceae bacterium | reverse complement strand
CTCTGCCATCTACGCCACCACGGATTTGGCGACCATGGTGCAGCGGATGGGCGACTGGGCACCGGATAAGATGCTGTATCTGACCGACAAGCGCCAGAGCCTCCACTTCGAGCAGGTGTTCCGTGCCGCCAAGAAGGCCGGCATTGTCAAGGCGGAAACTGAGCTGGAGCACATCGGCTTCGGCACCATGAACGGCAAGGATGGCAAGCCCTTCAAGACCCGTGAGGGCGGTGTCATGCGGCTGGAGAATCTGATTGCGGATATGACCGCCTTCGTCCGTGCCAAGGTGGAGGAGAATAAGATTGTATCTGAGGATGCGGTGGAGGAAACCACTCGCAAGATTGCTATGGCGGCCCTGAAATACGGCGACCTGAGCAACCAGCCCACCAAGGACTATATCTTCGATATGGATCGGTTCGCCGCCTTCGAGGGTAACACCGGCCCCTATATTCTCTATACCATCGTGCGAATCAAGTCCATTCTGGGCCGCTACGGCGACTGGAAGCACCTGACCATTCAGATGCCCGCCAATGGCTACGCCAAGGATTTGATGTTGGCCATTACCAAGTTCGGCCCCGCTATGGAGTCGGCGCTGAATTCCTCCGCCCCGAACTTGATTTGCGCCTATATTTATGAGCTGGCCGGCGCCGCAAATAAATTCTATCACGAAACTCCCATCCTCAAGGAAGAGAACGAGGAGCTGAAGGCAGGCTACATCGCCCTGATGGGCCTTGCCAAAGAAATTCTGGAGCAGTGCATCGACCTGCTTGGCTTTGAAGCCCCCGAGAAAATGTAAAACAACGTGCCGCCTCAGCCGAGGCGGCACTACTTTTTGAAACTAACGACATCGTTGGGCGTGCAATCCAGAATCGTACAGATTTTCTCCAGCGTTAGAAGCGTAATATTATTACCTTTCTTTAGTGAATCCAGCGTTTTATTGTCCAATCCGGATCTCAATAGTTTATACTGACTGATTCCCTTCCGCTCCATCGTTTCCCATAATGGGGAATAATCCAGCATATATCCACCGCCTTGCCTTTGAACTACCCTTAGTATAGTCAAGAAAGTTCAGAAACAATATTGTGGAGTTCTTCACAATATGCTATAATAGGCAAAAGGAGGTGAACCAATGGGACAACCTGATATGGAATGGATCTTCCGCCAGATAGCCGAAGATAATCACACCACTGTAGAAGAAGTACGCCGTGAAATGCAAGCAGCCATAGATGAGGCCCAGCTCGTTGCAGATTCCACAGCAAAATGCCTTTGGGACTCCATCCCCAGAAATGGAGAAAAAATATCACCAGAGGATTTTATTGTGTTCATGGCCGACTTTTTAGATGGGGGCGAAAACCTGTAATTTGCAAGATGTGCCGCCTCGGGTAAGGCGGCACATTTTCGTTTAAAAATGGTAGGCTGGGCGTTTTATACGGTAGAACACCAGTGTCACCACCGTGGCCAGCAGCTCCGCCACCACCAGCGAATACCACACGCCGTTTATTCCGAACACCAACGGCAGCAGCAACACGGAAGCGACCTGAAACACCATCGTTCGAAGAAAGGAAATGGCCGCAGACACCGGCCCGTTGCTCAGGGCCGTGAAAAATGCCGACCCGAAAATACTGAACCCACTGAACAAAATCGACAACGCATAGCACCGGAAGGCCATACAGGTCATCTCCATCAGCGTCGGCTCATCGCCCACAAACATTCGTGCCAGCGGTTTAGACAGTCCCAACGCCGCTGCGGACAAAACCAGTGCAGCAACACCAATGAGCAGGTTGCTCTTGCGGAACAACCCCTTTAACTCCTGTCGGTTCTGGGCCCCATAATGGAAGCCAATCACCGGTGCTACGCCAATCGCATACCCCAGAAACACCGCAATAAACATAAAGCTAACGTACATCACCGCTCCGTAAGCCGCCACACCATGCTCCCCGGCAATTCGCATCAACTGGAGATTATACAAAATCGATACCAGCGACATAGAAATATTACTGACCAGCTCTGACAAGCCGTTGGAGCAGGTGGCAAGCAGCGCTTTTCCGTCAAACTCCGTAGCCCCCAGTTTCAGCAGGCTTGTATTTTTGCGGGAGAAGTACACCAGCGGTACGATGCCACCAACAAACTGGGAAATTGCCGTGGCCGTGGCAGCGCCTGTAACCCCCCAGCGGAACACAGCAATAAACAGGGCATCCAGCACCATGTTGGTCACGCCTGCGGACAACGTGACGATTAAACCCATGGTAGGCTTTTCCGCAGTAACCAAAAAATTCTGGAACATATTTTGCAGAATGAAGGCCGGAAGGGACAGCATCAGAATCCGGCCATACGTCACGCAATGGGGAAGCATCTGCTTATCCGCACCCATCCACAGGGCTAGTGGCTCCATAAACACAATGCCCAACGTCATCAGCACCAGACTCAGTCCGCCGGCAATATAGGTCAGCATGGAGAAGATCCGATTTGCACGCTGGCGCTGGCCGGCACCAAGGGTGGCGGATACCAGTGCGCTGCCACCGGCACCAAACATGAAGCCCACTGCGCCCAGTATCATCACCAACGGCCATATTAAATTGACCGCTGCGAAAGGCGTGATGCCCACATAATTGGAAATGAAAAAGCCGTCCACCACACCATACACCGATGTGAACAACATCATGATGACGGAGGGCCATGTAAATCGTAGCAGTTTGCCGTAGCTAAAATGGTCTGAAAGCTGAATGCGCATAAAAACCTCTGGTTACATTAAAAACTTTCTGTATTGTACCCAACTTCCCCATGGAAGTCAAGGGGCGCGCCGCCATGCGACACGCCCCGATAACTTAGAACTGGTTATAAATAAACTGGGAAGAATCAAAGCCGATGCCGTAAGCACCGAAAATGAGAATCACAAAAATCAACAGCGCCATGATGCCATAGAATAGCACATTGCTCCGGTACAGCATAGGTCGGACAGCCGAATGATTGCCTCGATATTTGAAGATGCTCACGCCCAGCACAATTAGCAGACCAACCGCCAGCACGCCGTAATCCGCTACGCTCAGGCCGATGTTCAGCAGACTGCCGTCAAAGAGGATGTGCCAATTGAACTCCGTGAACATGGAGCCCACCATCTTGAAGGTCAGGGGCACGTCCCGATAGCAGTCGAACATCCGAATCATGCTCATCAGCAGAATGGTGCGGACAATTTGGAAGCCCTCGTAGGGCGCTTTGCCCTTCAGGTGGGTCTTGGCGTGGAATTTGGCGTACAGGGGCTCCAGCTCCTGAGAAACCATGATGACCACCCAGTTAGCAAGACCCCAGACGATGAAATTCCATGCGGCGCCGTGCCAGATGCCGGTGGTCAGCCAGACCACGAAGCTACTGAGGTACACCGTCACCCGCTTGCCCACCGCCGGCCCCAGATGCTCACGGGACCATTTGGACAGCTTTAGCATGGGCTTACAGACGGAAATAGGATAAAAGATGTAGTCGGTGAACCAGGTGCCCATGGTGATATGCCACCGATTCCAATACTCCTTGATATTCTTGGAGAAGTAGGGCAGGTTGAAGTTCTCAGCCAGCTTGATGCCCATGGTCTGGGCGATGCCGATGGTGATGTCGATGCCGCCGGTGAAGTCGCAGTACAGCTGGAAGGCGTAGAATAGCATAGCCACAAACACATAAGCGCCGGAATAGACCTCGTTGCCGATTAGCGTTGTCACGCCGGTAATCAGCCGGTCTGCGATGACCACCTTCTTGAAGTAGCCCCAGACAATGCGCATCATGCCGTAGGACACGGTCTGACGCTCAAAGCGATGAGGCTCGTACAAGGTTTTGGACAGCTCGCCGTAGCGGCTGATAGGGCCCTGCACCATCTGGGGAAAGAAGGTGGTAAACAGCGCCAGCTTGAAGAAATTCCGCTGGGCCGCCTGCTTGCCACGGTACACATCGATGATATAGCCCATGGTCTGGAAGGTATAGAAGGAAATACCCATCGGCACAATCATATCCACCAGACTCAGCTTTCCGCCGGAGAGGAAGCTGTTGATGTTGTTGATGACGAAGTTGGTGTACTTGGTCACGGACAGGATGCCCAGATTAAATATCAGGCAAAGCAGCAAAATATGCCACTTTTTCCCCTTCATTCTACCCTTGTAAGCCTTTTTTTCCTCTTTGGAAAGCTGCGGATTGTTCTGCAAATATGCCTTCTGGCGGCTGTTCACGTTCTCCAGCCACAGGCTGACACCATAGGTGGATGCAATGGTCACGCCAACAAAAATCAGGTACATGGGGTCGGCGCACCAGTAGAAGAACAGGCTCGTCACTAGCAGAAGCGGCCACTGCCACTTCTTCGGCACGATATAATAAAGCAGGAACACCGCCGCCATAAAGGCGACAAATTCAATGGACGTAAACAGCATTATTCATCAGACAGGCGGGTCACCAGCTCATACAAAGCCTGAGCGGAATTGAAATTCTCAGGAATAATCTCCTCGGCGGGGATGACCACGTCGAACTCCTCGTTGATTTCGGAGATGATGGTGATGATGTCGAAGGAATCCAGAATCTTATCGTCAATCAGGGTGGTGCAGGTATCAAAATCCACCTCAGGGTGCAGGTTCTCCAGAATCTCAATCATTTCGTTCATGGTTATTTCTCCTTTTTCGATGCTTCAAATTGATTTTTCAGCGCCACCCGATCCAGCTTGCCGTTGGCAGTCAGGGGCATGGTTTCCAGCTTGATGACTTTGTTGGGAATCATATAGCGGGGCAGCTTTTCACGAAGAATCGTGACCAGCTCCTTCATTTCCTTGTCACCGACGAAGTAGAGGACGATTTTGTCGGAGGCCTTGTCGTAGATGCAGCAGGACATATGAATGCCCTCCATCATGTTCACATTGACCTCAATTTCGCCCAGCTCAATCCGGTGACCCATATGCTTGATTTGGTAGTCCTTGCGGGACACGAACACCAACTCGCCCCGGTCGTTCCACTTGCCCAAATCGCCGGTGCGATAAATCAGCTCCGGATAACGGTCGTTCAGGGGGTTCTGGACGAATACTTCGTTGGTTTTCTCAAAATTATGGTAGTAGCCCAGGGTCAGGCAGGTACCACGGATGCAAATCTCGCCCACCTCGCCAGCCGCTGCCAGCTGGTTCTTGTCGGTCAGCAGGAGAATCTGGGTATTGTGGAAGGGACGACCCACGGGGATGGCCTCGTCCAGCTCAAAGTCCCGATTCACATGGTAGTAGCAGCTCATGCCCGTGCATTCGGTGGGGCCGTAGAGGTTGGTGAACTTGGCCTCCGGCAGCGCTGCCCGCCAAAGCTTAAACTGCTTGATGGGGAACACCTCAGAGCCGAAGGCGATGGTGTGCAGGTACTCCGGCTTCACCTTCTCGAAGGTCTTGAAGGAGGAAATCATAGTCAAGGCGGAAACCACCCAGCAAACCGTGTTGATCTTATGCTCGTTCAGATACTCCACCAGCTTGATGGGAAACATGAACAGACTATGGGGCACGATATAGGTCGTTGCGCCGAATTTGATGGTGGGGTACAGTTCCTTCAGGCAGGCATCGAAGTACAGAGGCGCCTGATTGCCAAAGACCGTATTCTCGTTGAAGTTCAGCGTTTCGGACAGGTTTTCGATATAATCGATGACGCTCCGGTGGCAAGCCACCACGCCCTTGGGCACGCCGGTGGAGCCGGAGGTGAACACAATGTAAATCGGGTCGGTATCCAGCTGCCTGTCACGGATATCCGCCAGAGCGGCATCGCTGATAGCGGTGTTGGAAACCTGGCTATAAATCAGCGTTTCCCCGTCAAAATCAAAGGTTTTCGCCATTTCAGCGGTGTTTTCGTCGCAAATCATCACACGAGGCTTCAGATTGTCAAAAATCAGTTCGATGCGGAAACGGGGCATCTCCTCGTCGATGGGGACATAGTAACAGCCACCATAGACACAGCCGAAGAAGGCGGGCACGCATTTGGGATGCTTGCGCATGAACACCACCACAGGCTCATTATAGTAGCCGTGGTCTGCCAGATAGCTGCCGATGGCACGGCTGTCGTGGTAGACTTGCCCAAAGTTCAAGCCCTCCTGACCGTCGGAAAAGGCCAGCTTATCCGGCACACGCAGGACGGTTTTTTCGAGGTATTCCAGCACATTGGTTTGTTGCATTTTTATCACTCCTTCCCCAAAAAGGGAATGAATAGTTGGTCGAATTCCGGTTTGACCGGCTTCCCGCAGGCAAGGACGGATTCCTTCGCCAGCACATCCAGCACGTCAAGGATTCCATCGCCCAGCGGCTGCTCCTTTTTCAAAAGGGACAGCTCCGTACAACCAAGAACCACAACCTCCGCACCTTGCTGACGAAGCCGGTCGCGAATGGTGGCAAACAGGCTCATATCTGGCTGGAGGCCAGCCTTGACCTGATCGTAAATCAGCGCCATGACCCCCCGCTGTCCCTGCGCATCCGGAAGAATCAGCTCCATCCCTAGCGCCTCAATCTGTTGCTGGAAGATGCCGCTTTGGACCGTGCCGTCGGTGGCCATCAGGCCCACACGGCGGATTCCAGCCTTTTTCAGCAGCTCAGCCGTGGCTTTGATTACATGAATTACCGGCAGACCGATGCCCTCTTGCAGCGCCTCGTGGAAATAGTGGGCTGTGACGCAGGGGGTTGCCAGCACGGTAACCCCAAGTCCTTTCATCTGCAGCCCCAGCTGAATCATCGGTTCCAGGGGACTTTCGTGGCTTTTGCCGAGAATGAACGCCGTTCTGTCAGGGATGGTGGGGATATTTAGAAGAATGATTTCAGGGTGATCCTGATCGCACTTAACGTCAGTCATGCGGATCACCAGCTCCAGATAGTAGGCCGTCGCCATTGGGCCAAGACCGCCGAGAACGCCTAAGCGCACCCAATCACCACCTTAATCTTTAATCTTTCCGTTGGCATAGTCCACCATGTCCTGAACGGATTCGGTGGCACGTTCCGGGTACAAAGACCCGTCAAAAATATGGCTGTTTTTGTTGTTGACGGAGTAGGCCTCCAGTTCTGCGTCGGTGTTCATGAAGAAGTAGCCCACCACACGGCGGGGAGTACAGTCCACGTGATACCAACCGTCACCCAAATTAATCAAGCTCCAATAGTGGGAGGAATGGGTGGTGTCGCTCTTGACCACGTCCACATTCTGGATGCCGGCCACCTCGTACATGGCCTTGGCAGCGGCGAAATAATTATAGCAGTCGCCGGAGCGTTCCGTAAATGCCTGATAGGCGGCACTGACCCAGCTGGATTTGTCGGAGGAGCCTACATAGCCAATGTTGCTCTTTGTCCAGCGGTAGATGGCAAAGGCCACCTCCATATCGGTCATGTCCTCGGTGGTGATTTTGTCCAGCACCTCCTGTGCCAAATCGTAGACCTTTTGAGTTTCCTCGTCCACATCCTTCGGTTCTTCTTCAATGGTAAACTGTACCTTCACCTCAGTTTTATTTCCGGCGGCATCCGTGGCAATATAAATCACAGGATAGGTGCCCACCGTGTTGGAAACAACCGCAGAACGATCCACTGTCAGCTCCACAGTCCCGCTGTCATCGCTTGCGGTAACCTTCTGATATTCTACAGGGCCATCTTTTGCTTCATGAGTATACTTTCCAGTATAAACCAAACTATTTCCCAACCAGAAGGTCCGGTCAACGGCGTTTTCGATTTGCGGTGGTACAGTATCCACCGGCTTCGTCGGTTCAGTCGTTCCAGACTGGTCAATATCAGGGGTTGCATCAACGGAGGTTCCATCGATTTGGAACTCCGATTTCAAGGCCGGCGAATCAACCAAAGAAGCAAAGCCCAATTTGGGCAGGATATACAGCAGTATCAGCAGAACGGCCAAAATAACCGCCAACACTACGCACATGGTGACCAATATTCTTTGTCTGCGCTGTGCCGCCCGACGGCGCTGAGCCGCACGGCGACGGGCAATCGATCTGTCGTTCATGGAAGGTTCCATCTTTCTTCCTCCATACCATTTTGCCCAATGGGCATACATACTCAATCTAATTTAGTATTATATCACGATTATAATGTTATGTCAATTCTTCCTTGTTATCAAAGAAAAATACCCCGACCGAAGTCGAGGCATTGGGATACTACAAGATATACTTGATTGTTTCACTATATTCACGTCTAAATCCGGAGTTGATACCTAATGCAATTTAACAGATTCAACCACATTTCCATCCATATCGATTGTAATTCTATATGGTGTACCAGCATCGTTAAGTATCTCAAAACTACACAATCCATTATTGAACCATATTTTCTGCTCGGAATATCTGAGAGTAAAATTATTATCGAATAACATTGATCCATCTAGACTATAGAACCTGATTTTATCAAGCCAGATACCAACAGCAAAGGCTCCTTCAGATACCGGATAAACCTGTTCCAATTGAACATAATTAATTTCAGTGTAAAAAACCTCCATAGTATTAGTGTCAAGCAATTCTACACGGTCCAGACCATCCAGAGAACCAGAACTGTAATGGTCAATAATCAATAATGGATTATTACTAGATACATAGTGAATGTCACTAAAAACATGCTCTCTAGATGTAGTAAACCACGTAATACAATCGTAGCTTATGCAAATATGCCTATCATCAATATCATAGATTTTTTCAAAGGACTCTTTTGACTCCACATTGTAAATCATGTTTTCTCTATCGGATTCAAAAAGGAAACATCCATTTCCAATGTATAGAATTTTCGCATAACCCATTTTATAAATAGATTGAACAGACTTTCCGTATGGCGTTCCGTCTATATCAACAAACGGCATATTGGAAGTAGGCTTTAACATCCACTCATTATTTTTTATAACGCCAATCTCAACGCTTGTACCATTGTAATCTTCTGTTTCATTTGCAACCAATTCATAACAATCTCCATTTAAATCCTGACCATCGGCCAGAACCATATCACAAGACTCACTTAGTTTTAATTTCGTTCCGTTCGTTTTTCCACAACGCTTACATGTTTTCGGGGCATCATAGGTTGCATCAGAAAAATCATGGCCAAGGGGTCTGCCGCTTTCGGTTCCACAGCGATTACACACCTTAGCATTAATACAAGTCGCATCAACGAATAAGTGCCCGATTGGGTCACCATCTGTTTGTCCACAACGAGAACAAGTGGCAGGACTGGTACAATTCGCCTCACTCATATCATGTCCCAGAGCTTCCCCTTCGGTCAATCCGCAGGAACAAGTTCTCGGCACATTGCAATTCGCTTCTGAGTACTTGTGAAAATGTTCCGTTCCATTCGTTACCGAATCTGAGTGTCCACTATAATTAGAACAGCCAGCTAAAACTAAAAAGAGAAGCGCGCACAGTACTGCAGTCGTATGTTTTTTCGGAAACATTTCTTAAACCTCCCGCATAGATGATGCAGCCAAATCAAAGGGCATAATCGTTATGATTACCCTCATAAAATGCATTATACTCAGTCTTTGAGTATTTGTCAATACTCAAAGACTGAGTATGTTACGATTATACCATACTACAAACGGAGGATGATGTATGGATTATCGGGAAAGGCTTCGCAATATCCGAGAGGATCGGGATTTGACACAAGCACAGGTAGGGAGAATCCTAAGTAAATCACAACAAGGCTACAATCACATCGAAACCGGACGGGCAGAACTAAAAATCGAAGATTTAATTACTCTGTGTCAATATTACAACCTGTCAGCAGATTATATTATCGGCTTGATAGAAAAACCAAAGACATTCAAATAATAACTTAATCACTTTTTCTTTGCCGCCATTGCAGATAGTATACAAACTACTGCAATGGCGGCAAATTAGCACATCTAGTTTACATAACTATTACTAGGCGCAAAAAATACCCCAGCCGAAGCTGGGGTATTTCGAAAGAACCAAGAATTACTCGAAAATCTCGGTGACAACACCGGAACCGACGGTACGGCCGCCCTCGCGGATAGCGAAACGCAGGCCCTTCTCGATAGCGATGGGGGTAATCAGCTCGACGTTCATAACAACGTTGTCGCCGGGCATGCACATCTCAACACCCTCGGGCAGGGAGATGATGCCGGTAACGTCGGTGGTACGGAAGTAGAACTGGGGACGATAGTTGTTGAAGAAGGGAGTATGACGGCCGCCTTCCTCCTTGGACAGGACGTAAACCTGGCCAGCGAACTTGGTCAGGGGCTTGATGGAGCCGGGCTTGCAGAGAACCTGACCTCTCTCAATCTCCTTCTTGTCAACACCACGCAGCAGAGCGCCGATGTTATCACCAGCCTCAGCGTAGTCCAGCAGCTTGTGGAACATCTCGATGTCAGTACAGACAGTCTCCTTGTTCTCCTCGCGCAGACCAACAATCTCAACCTTGTCGTTCTTGTTGATGACACCACGCTCAACACGACCGGTAGCAACAGTACCACGGCCGGAGATGGTGAACACGTCCTCGACGGGCATCAGGAAGGGCTGGTCAGCCTTACGGTCGGGAGTGGGGATATACTGGTCAACAGCGTCCATCAGTTCCTTGATGCAAGCGAACTCGGGAGCGTCCTTGTCGTTGGACTCGGAAATCAGAGCGTTCAGAGCAGAGCCCTTGATAATCGGAATGTCGTCGCCGGGGAACTCGTAGAAGGACAGAGTCTCACGGATCTCCATCTCGACCAGCTCCAGCAGCTCCTCATCGTCGACCAGGTCAGCCTTGTTCATGAAGACAACGATAGCGGGCACGCCGACCTGACGAGCCAGCAGCAGGTGCTCCTTGGTCTGAGCCATGGGGCCGTCGGTAGAAGCGATAACCAGAATAGCGCCGTCCATCTGAGCAGCACCGGTAATCATGTTCTTGATATAGTCGGCGTGGCCAGGGCAGTCAACGTGAGCATAGTGACGAGCGTCGGTCTGATACTCAACGTGAGCGGTGTTGATCGTGATACCACGAGCCTTCTCCTCGGGAGCCTTATCGATGGAAGCGTAGTCCTCGAAATCAGCGTAGCCCTGCATGGACAGGTACTTAGTGATAGCAGCGGTCAGAGTGGTCTTGCCGTGGTCAACGTGGCCGATAGTACCAATGTTAACGTGCGGCTTGGTTCTTTCGAATTTTTGCTTAGCCATTGGAATCTCCTCCTAGTTAGTTGGACATTGCGTCCAAAATAATACATTTTTGTGCTTCTTCAAGCATCATATACATCATACTACATACTTTCAAGAAACACAAGAAAAATTTTTGAAAATTACGGGAAAATCAATCCTTACCGCGAGCCTTGACAATCTCTTCGGTCTTGGACTTGGGCAGCTCAGCATTGTGGCTGGGCTCCATAGCGTAGTTACCACGGCCCTGAGTCTTGGAACGCAGGTCGGTAGCGTAGCCGAACATCTCGGCCAGAGGCACGTTGGCATCCACCTGGACAGCACCGGTACGGGTAATCTGACCCAGAATGTTACCACGGCGTGCAGTGATATCGCCGATGACGACACCCATATACTCATCAGGCACCGTGACGGACACCTTCATGATGGGCTCCAGAATTGCAGGATTGGCCTTCTTGCAGGCTTCCTTGAACGCCATGGAACCGGCGATCTTAAATGCCATTTCAGAGGAGTCAACCTCGTGGTAGGAACCATCGAACAGGGTAACCTTCACGTCCACGACGGGGTAGCCAGCCATAACACCGGCTGCCATTGCGCCCTGAATACCGGCATCGACCGCAGGGATATACTCCTTGGGAACGGCACCGCCAACAACGGCGTTGATGAACTCGTAACCCTTGCCGGGCTCGTTGGGCTCAACGCGAATCTTGACGTGGCCGTACTGACCCTTACCACCGGACTGACGGGCATACTTGGTATCCTGCTCGACACTCTTACGAATGGTCTCTTTGTAAGCAACCTGAGGTGCGCCTACATTGGCTTCCACCTTGAACTCACGGAGCAGACGGTCAACGATAATCTCCAGGTGCAGCTCGCCCATGCCGGAGATGATGGTCTGGCCAGTCTCCTGATCGGTGTAGGTCCGGAAGGTGGGATCCTCTTCTGCCAGCTTGGACAGAGCGATACCCATCTTTTCCTGACCAGCCTTGGTCTTGGGCTCGATAGCAACAGAGATAACGGGCTCGGGGAACACCATGGACTCCAGAATGATGGGATGATCCTCATCACAGAAGGTGTCACCGGTAGTGGTGTTCTTGACACCGACAACGGCAGCGATATCGCCAGCGTAGACAACATCGATGTCCTCACGGTGGTTGGAGTGCATCTGCAGGATGCGGCCCATACGCTCCTTGGCACCCTTGGTGCAGTTCAGGACAGTGGTGCCCTTCTCCAGCACGCCGGAGTAGACGCGGAAGTAGCACAGCTTACCAACATAGGGGTCGGTGGCAATCTTGAAGGCCAGAGCGGAGAAGGGAGCCTCGTCGGAAGCGGGACGGAAATCCTCTTCCTCGGTGTCGGGGTTGACACCCTTGATGCCCTTCTTGTCCAGGGGGCTGGGCATATAATCCACCACAGCATCCAGAACCTGCTGCACGCCCTTATTCTTATAAGAGGTACCGCAGACAACGGGAACCATCTCATTAGCGATGGTAGCCTTACGGATGACGGCCTTAATCATGTCAACAGGAACCTCTTCGCCCTCCAGATACATCATAGCGATGTCATCATCGAAGACAGAGATGGCGTCCATCAGCTTCTCACGGTACTCGTTGGCCAGATCCACCATATCCTCGGGAATCTCCTCCTTGCGGACATCCTTACCCAGATCATCATAGAAGACGTTTGCCTTCATCTCGACCAGGTCGATGTTGCCCTTGAAGAAAGCTTCAGAACCGATGGGCAGCTGAATGGGCACCGCATTGCACTTCAGACGCTCGTCAATCATAGACAGAACGCGGTAGAAGTCGGCACCCAAGATGTCCATCTTGTTGACGTAAATCATACGGGGGACCTTGTACTCGTCGGCCTGACGCCAAACGGTCTCGGTCTGGGGCTCGACGCCGCCCTTGGCGCACAGAACGGTAACAGCACCGTCCAGAACACGCAGGCTACGCTCAACCTCAACGGTGAAGTCAACGTGGCCGGGGGTGTCGATGATGTTCAGCCGGCAACCCTTCCAGAAACAGGTGGTTGCGGCGGAAGTGATGGTAATACCACGCTCCTGCTCCTGAGCCATCCAGTCCATGGTGGCAGAGCCGTCATGGGTTTCACCGATTTTGTAGTTCTTACCGGTGTAGAACAGAATACGCTCGGAAGTGGTGGTCTTACCGGCATCGATGTGAGCCATGATGCCAAAGTTTCTGGTATTCTCCAGAGAATACTGTCTTGCCATTCTAGGAAATCTCCTTTATTACCAACGGAAATGGGCGAATGCCTTGTTGGCCTCGGCCATCTTGTGGACGTCCTCACGCTTCTTCACAGCGGAGCCGGTATTGTTAGCGGCATCCATGATTTCGGCGGCCAGACGCTCACGCATGGTGTTCTCGCTGCGGTTGCGGCTGTACAGAGTCAGCCAACGCAGACCCAGAGTCTGACGACGGTCAGCACGGACTTCGATGGGCACCTGATAGGTAGCACCACCAACACGGCGAGCCTTCAGCTCCACAGCGGGCATGATGTTTTCCATGGCCTGCTGGAAGACTTCCAGACCGTTCTTGCCGGTCTTGTTCTCGACGATTTCAAAAGCGCCAT
The DNA here is from genome assembly GCA_015067605.1 of Oscillospiraceae bacterium. GTDB lineage: Bacteria > Bacillota > Clostridia > Oscillospirales > Oscillospiraceae > Faecousia. The sequence continues at coordinate 134 of SVME01000049.1, read as the reverse complement.
AAACGACCTTCTGGGCAACACCCTTCTTGCCGTCCAGCATGACGCTGTTTACGAGCTTGGTAACCAGAACGGAGTTATACTGAGGATCCGGAAGAACCTCTCTCTTGGGAACATTACCTCTTCTGGGCACTTTG
>SVME01000048.1 GCA_015067605.1 Oscillospiraceae bacterium | reverse complement strand
GTCTAAAAAACGCAAAAACCAATAGCTTTCTGCCCGTATTCCCCTTCAGACACCGCCTTCGGCGGCGCCAGCTTCCCCTCGGGGGAAGCGATGCGGCTTCGCCACTAATGCGCTAAACGATAATTTAGCATCATAAAAAGCACGGGCGTGCCGGATGGCACGCCCGTCGATATTTTGGATATCTCTGAAAACTTTATTTACCGGGGCCGGCGGTGTCGGCGCCGTCGCCCACCAGACCCAGCTCCTTCGCCGCGTCCTGACGCATCTTGTACTTCAGAATCTTGCCGGCGGCGTTCATGGGGAAGCTGTCCACGAAGGAGATGTAGCGAGGCACCTTGTGCCGTGCCATGCTGGCCTTGATGTAGGCGGTCATTTCCTCCACGGTGACAGAGCCCTTCTCCTTCAGGATGATGCAGGCCATAATCTCCTCGCCGTACCGTTTGTCCGGCACGCCGATGACCTGCACATCCCGAACGGCGGGGTGGGTGTAGATAAATTCTTCGATTTCCTTGGGGTAGATGTTCTCGCCGCCACGGATGATCATATCCTTCAGACGGCCGGTGATTCGGTAGGTGCCGTCTGCATCACGGCAGGCCAAATCGCCGGAGTGGAGCCAGCCCTCCGCGTCCACGGTGGCGCGGGTGGCCTCGGGCATTTTGTAGTAGCCCTTCATGGTGTTGTAGCCACGGGAGCAGAACTCGCCGTTGACACCGTCGGGCACGATTTCGCCGGTTTCGGGGTCGATAATCTTGCACTCCACATGGGGGAAGTCGTAGCCCACGGTGTTGGTGCGCAGGTCCAGCGGATCCGTCCAAGCGGACATGGTGGAGCCGGGGGAGGACTCGGTCTGGCCGTAGACGGACACGATACCCCGCATATTCATCTCGTCAGGCTGGGCGGCACGGCGCATCAGCTCCGGCGGACAGCCGGCACCGGCCATGATGCCGGTACGCATATGGGAGAAGTCGGTCTTGCGGTAGTCGGGGTGGTTGAACATGGCGATGAACATGGTGGGCACGCCGTTAAACGCCGTAATCCGCTCCTGATTGATGCAAGCCAGGCTGGACTTGGCGGAGAAGTAGGGCAGGGGGCACAGCGTTGCGCCGTGGGTCATGGAGGAGGTCATGGTCAGCACCATACCGAAGCAGTGGAACATGGGCACTTGCACCAGAAAGCGGTCGGCGGTAGACAAACCCAGCCGGTCGCCGATGCATTTGCCGTTGTTGACCACGTTGTAGTGGGTTAACATAACGCCTTTAGGGAAACCGGTGGTGCCGGAGGTGTACTGCATATTGCACACGTCGTCGGGCTGGACATTGGCGGCCATCCGATAGATTTCCTCAACGGGAACCAGATCCCGACGGGCCATGGCCTCGTCGAAGGTCAGGCAGCCCTTCTGCCGGAAGTCCACGGTAATCACGTTGCGCAGGAAGGGCAGACGCTTGCAGTGCAGAGGCGTGCCGGCCTTGGTGGTGGCGATTTCCGGACAGATTTCGTTGATGATGTTGCGGTAGTTGGAGTCCAGCGCCGATTCAATCATCACCAGCGTATGAGTATCGGACTGACGGAGCAGATATTCTGCTTCGTGGATCTTGTAGGCGGTGTTGACGGTGACCAGAATGGCGCCGATTTTGGTGGTGGCCCAGAAGGTGATGAACCAGGCGGGCACATTGGTGGCCCAGATGGCAACCTTCATGCCGGGGCGTACGCCCATGGATACCAGCGCACGGGCAAAGTCGTCCACATCCCGACGGAATTCCTCGTAGGTGCGGGTGTAATCCAGCGTGGTGTACTTAAAGGCGTACTGGTCGGGGAATTCCTCCACCATCCGATCCAGTACCTGCGGGAAGGTCAGGTCAATCAAATCGTCCTTTTTCCAGACGTACTGGCCGGAGCCGTCGTGGTTGTAGTAGAGGGATTTTTTGCGGGTGCGAGGGTTATTGAACCGGCTCATGTAGTTGACGAAGTGGGGGAAAATCACTTCCCGATCCTGCAGCTCCTCCATCCACTCCGGCTTCCATTCCAGAGAAATGAAGCCGTCGTAGTTGATGGAGCTGAGGGCCCGCATCATGTCTGCCACGGGCAGGTTGCCCTCGCCAATCAGGTTGTAGGTGTCTTTGTCGTCGGAGTCCCGCAGGTGGACGTGCTTGACGTAGGTGCCCAGATTTTTGATGGTAGCGTCGGCGCTTTCGCCGAAGTCGCGGTAGGGGTGGTGCATATCCCACAGAGCCCCCAGCCAGTCGCTGGCGTAGCTCTCCAGCAGGCTGCGCAGACGGGCGGTGTCGGCGAAAATGCCGCTGGTTTTAATCAGCAGGCAAACGCCCGTATCTTCAGCAATGGGCAGCAGTCGTTCGATGTTAGACCGGAGGGTATCCTCGTTATCCTGAGAGGCCCAGCCCACCACATAGGGAATCCGGGCATCCCGTGCAATTTGGAGCATCTGCTCCAGCTCCTGTCCGTCGGTGGCGGACAGATCCACGGAGGTGTCGATGCAGGGGATGGTCAGCTTCAAATCCCGCAGCTGGCGGACAGTTGCGGCGATTTTGTGCTTGTGGAAGGGGCCGCCCCGGTCGGTCATTTCCGGAAACTTGAACAGATTATATACCTCAATGCCGGTAAAGCGCATATCCAGAGCGGAGTGGAGCAGCTCCTCCCAGCTCAAATCGCCCCAGCCACGGGTGGAAAAGGAGAGGTTCATACGTTATCCTCCTCGTAAACGATTTTGTTCAGGGCGTTGATGTAGGCCTGAATACCGGAGCCCACGATGTCGGTGGAGATGCCCTGACCGGAGTAGACCTTGCCGCCGGAGCGGAGCTTTACGATGGTCTGACCCATGGCCTCTCGTCCCTCAGTGACGGACTGAATCTGAAAATCGTCCAGCTCATAGTGGCGGCCGGTGATGCCTTCGATGGCAAGGAAGGCGGCGTCGATGGGACCGTCGCCCAGAGAAACGCCCTCCAGTACCTGATTGTTTTTGGTCAGCTTCAGGTGGGCGGTGGCGGCGACTACGTTGCCGGAGGTGACCACAAAGCTGTCCAGCTTGTAGGTGGGGGGCACCTGCATGGCGGCGGTGGCTACGATGGCATCCAGCTCTCTGGCGGACACCTTCTCCTTCTTCTGAGCGATGACCTTGAAGGCCTCGAAAACCTTTGCGCCGTCCTCCTCGGACAGCTCATAGCCCAGACGGGCGGCCACCTTCATCACGGCGGGCAAATCGTCGTGACCGGTGAGGAAAATGCTGCCATCGTCCTCCTGTACCCCATTGTCGAAGGGGGAGGTCTTGGCGCGGTCGGTCTGGCACATCCAGCGAATCTGGTCGCAAATCCGCTTCATGCTGGTGGTGCGCACGCCGCAGGTGGCGTTGTAGAATTCGCCCTTGGCGGAGAGGACCTTGGCGATGTTGGGCAGGCTGGCCACGTTCACCCGATAGGCAGCGGCCTTGATCTCGCCGGCGCCGTAGCGGACGGCGGCGATGGCGCAGGAGTCCGCCATGGACAAATCATCGGAGCAGGAAACGCCCAGCGTCACATCCTTCAGCTCCGGCACAGCGGCGTACAGTTCCCGCAGGAAGGCGGTGAACTCGTTGGGCAGCATGGCACCGGCGGTGTCGCAGACGGTGACGGTCTTGGCACCGGCGGCGATGGCAGTGCGCACTGCTTCGTAGAGGAAGGCAGTGTCACTGCGGGTGGCATCGTCCGCCACGAATTCCACGTCAGCGCACAGCTGGCAGCAGGCGGCGATGGTTTCCCGAATGGCGATGAGCATGGCGTCGGGTTTTTTGTGGAACAGGTACTCCATCTGAACGGGGCTGACGGGAGCGCAGACCTGCAGGCGGGCCTTCTTAGCCTCCTTCAGGGCGTTCCAGGTCATCATGACGCTTTCGCCGCTGAGAGCTACTGGCACGGCGATGATGCTGTCCTTGACGGCAGCGGCCACGGATTTGATGCGCAGGCTGTCGATTTTCGGCTGGTTGATGGGTTCCAGCTCGATTAAATCAGTGCCCAGTTTATCCAGCAGCTTGCACAGCTCAATTTTCTCCTTGAAGGACAGGGAAATGTCTGCACCTGTCTGCTTCATGGTCACATCGCTAATCCGGATTTTGTTCATGATAGAATCCTCCTTAAAATAAAAGTCCCTGAGGCGTTGGCCTCAGGGACGAAACAGTAAGTTCGCGGTACCACCCTGATTACCTCCCCAAGGGGAGATCACTTCAGACTCCAGCAAGTCCTATCCCGTAACGGGGGCAACCGGGTTCCACTACTTAGAATACCGTTCGCAGAACCGACTCGGGAATCAGATTGCTCAAACCTTCCGCACCGGCTCGCACCACCCGCCGGCTCTCTGGAGCATCCAGAAGGAGCAAATTTTCCGTCAAAGTCTTTATTTCAATATGTATGTACAATTAAACCACAATCGCCCCTGTTTGTCAACAGTCAGTTTTCCTAATTTTCTGATGTGGGGCTGGGGGGTTTTTGTAAGGATAATCAAAAATAGCTCTTCCAGAGAAAAACATTTGACTTTTTCGCAAGGACATGATAGAGTATCCCCAATAGAAAAAAGCTGTGACGAAGACGGTCCGGCAGGTAGCATTTTCAGAGAGCCGCTGGTTGGTGCGAAGCGGTGGTGCGATGCCATGGACCCATCACTTCTGAGCCGGAGCGGCGAAAATGTAGGCGCTCCCGTGTGCCCGCGTTAAGGGATAGGGCTTGTTGGAGCCTGAAGGGACGGCACAAGCCGTAATTTGAGTGGTACCGCGGGTATGTTTTTACTCGTCTCAAGATTTTTATCTTGAGGCGTTTTTTTATTTTGAAAGGGGTAATTGTTATGAGTCACCAGAATTCTACCAATCAATTGATGGATATCGCCATGCGAATTCGGGATATGCGTGATATTCTGGGCTACAACATGGAGAAAATGGCAGAGCTGACCGGATTTTCCGAGGAGGATTACCGACTCTACGAATCCGGCACTGTGGATCTGCCCTTCACCTTCCTGCACAAGTGTGCCAAGGTGCTGGGCGTGGAAATCACTGTGCTGCTGGAGGGCCGCAGCGCTAAGCTTACCGGCTACACCGTCACCCGCAAGGGGAAGGGTCTGGTCACCGCCAGCGAGGATGGCATTACCATTCAGGACATGGCGCCCATGTTCCGCAAGAAGCTGGCCACCCCTTATTGGGTCACCTACCAGTATTCCAAGGAGCTGCAGGATAAGCCTATCCACACCACCACCCACTCCGGTCAGGAGTTCAATCTGGTGGTGAAGGGTGCTATGAAGATCCGTATCGGTGACCATGAGGAGGTTCTCCGTGAGGGCGACAGCGTATTCTATAAATCCTCCACCCCCCACGGCATGATCGCCATTGATGGTCAGGATTGCGTATTCTTGTCCATGGTCATGGCCAGTGACACCATGGACCAGCCCCTGTTCATCAGCCGCCCCGGCGGTGACAGCGATCCGGAGCTGCTGTGCAGCAAGTTCATCCATGCCAAAGAGGACGACAAGGGTGCCCTGAAGGATATCTCCTTCACCGGTGCCGACGAGTATAACTTTGCTTTCGACACCGTGGATGCCATCGCTCGCCGTGAGCCGGAGAAGCTGGCCATGGTCCATATCGCAAACGACATGACCGAGCGGCGCTTCACCTTCAAGGACATCAAGGACGCTTCCTCCCAGAGCGCCAACTACTTCAAGAGCTTGGGCATCAAGCGGGGCGACAAGGTGATGCTGGTGCTGAAGCGCCACTACCAGTTCTGGTTCGCCATTCTGGGCTTGCACAAGCTGGGTGCCGTGGCCATTCCTGCCACCAATCAGCTGGTGGCACACGACTTTACCTACCGCTTCGAGGCCGCTGAGGTCAATGCCATCCTTTGCACCGCCGATGGTGATACCGCCCGTCAGGTGGAAATCGCGCAGGAAGAAGTGGGCATGGAGCTGACCAAGATCATGGTCGGCGGCAGCCGTGAGGGCTGGCACGATTACGATCAGGAATTCCCCCTGTTCAGCCGCCGCTTCGAGCGGGAGGCGGATTCCCCCTGCGGCTCCGACCCCATGCTGATGTTCTTCACCTCCGGCACCACCGGCTACCCCAAGATCGCCATGCACAGCTACAAATATGCGCTGGGCCATTATGTCACCGCAAAATACTGGCACCTGTGCCAGCGGGACGGCCTGCACTTTACCATCTCCGAAACCGGCTGGGGCAAGGCCCTGTGGGGCAAGCTCTACGGCCAGTGGCTTTGCGAGGGCGCAGTGTTTGTTTACGACTTCGACCGGTTCGATGCGGAGAAGATTCTGCCCATGTTCGCCAAGTATAACATCACCACCTTCTGCGCACCGCCTACCATGTACCGGATGCTGATTAAGCGGGATTTGAGCCGTTTCGACCTTTCTTCTATCCGCCATGCCACCACTGCTGGCGAGGCCCTGAACCCCGAGGTTTTCTACAAATTCGAGGAGGCCACCGGCCTGCGGATCGCTGAGGGCTTCGGCCAGACGGAGATGACCCTGGGCATCGCCAATCTGGTGGGCACTCAGTTGAAGCCCGGTGCTATGGGCAAGCCTGTGCCCGGCTACGGCATCGATTTGGTGGATACCGAGGGCAACAGCGTTGCCGACGGTGTCAATGGCGAGATCGTCATTCGCACCGACCCCAAGCCCACCTGCGGCGTGTTCCTTGGCTACTACCGCAACGAGGAAAAGACCAAAGAGGTCTGGCACGATGGGATGTACCATACCGGCGACCTTGCGTGGCGTGACGAGGACGGCTACTTCTGGTATGTTGGCCGTGCGGACGATGTGATCAAGTCCTCCGGCTACCGGATTGGACCCTTTGAAATCGAGTCCACCATCATGGAGCTGCCCTATGTGCTGGAGTGCGGTGTCTGCGCCGCCCCCGACGAGGTTCGGGGTCAGGTGGTCAAGGCCTGCATCGTGCTGGTGGCTGGCAAAGAGCCCTCCGAGGAACTGAAAAAGGAAATCCAGAACTACGTCAAGGAGCATACCGCCCCTTATAAGTACCCCCGTATCGTGGAGTTTCGCAGCGAGCTGCCCAAAACCATCAGCGGCAAGATTATTCGTAATAAGCTGTAATAACGCTGTCATTGCGAGGAGCGAAGCGACGTGGCAATCCGTCTAATCGGCAATGTTCAGGAAACGGATTGCCACGGGCCTTCGGCCCTCGCAATGACATACGTTGGTCGTTTAGGTCTTGACAATTTCATATTTGAGTGATATGATTCTACATTATAATAAATAAAGGCTAAGACGGAGAGTTCCGGTCGCAGGCGCATCCAGAGAGAAATGGCGGTTGGTGTAAGCCATGATGCGTGTGGCTGGTATGTCGCTCCCAAGCCGGAGAGAAGAACGCCCTGGGTTAGTAGAACTCTCCCGTGTCAGCTACGTCAGTGCTTAGGGCTTGTTGGAGCCCGATGAGGGGTATCTGCTGTGAGGCAGGTGCAATTTGAGTGGTACCGCGGGTGTTTGATGCTCGTCTCAAAGAATCATTTCTTTGAGACGAGTTTTATTTTTGGCGCACCTGCTCAAAATTGTGTTTTTAGAGGTGCCCGTTTGTGAGGTACGTTTATGGACAATATGATGACCGGAATGGATTTTAAGATTCGTGAGGTGGCCCAGCGTATTCGGGAACTGCGTGAGGTTTCCGGCTTCACCGTGGAGGAGATGGCCGCCAGAACCAATACCACCGTGGAGGAGTACCTCCAGTGCGAGGCCGGCGACCGGAACCTGAGCGTGGCATTCCTGTATCGATGCACCCTCAGCTTCGGCGTTGACATGGGCGACCTGCTGGAGGGCCGCAGCCCCAAGCTCCGCTCCTACGACCTGACCCGCAAGGGTGAGGGTCAGCGAATCGAGGAAGCCCATCACATGATTGGCTACAACCTTGCCGCCGACTTCCGCAACCGCATCGCTCTGCCCCTGTATATGGAGATGAAGTACCGTGAGGGTGCGGAGTACGAGGACATCCAGCTGACCAGCCACGAGGGTCAGGAGTGCGACATCGTGATTCGTGGTCACATGAAGATTCAAATCGGTGGCCGCACCGAAATCCTCCATCCCGGCGATACCATTTATTATGATTCTTCTACGCCCCATGGCATGATTGCCGTGGACGGCGAGGACTGCGCTTTCTATGCTATCGTCCTGAGCAACTCCGCCGCCCGTGAGGGAGAGGACGTTGCCGCCGTGGCCACCCCCGACACCAGGAAGGTGGCACCGGACAAGCAGGAGCGCATCTACCGCAAATTCATCGACCGCACCGTTGAGGACGGCCTGCTGACCGCCATCAGCTTCAAGGGTCAGGAGCAGTTCAACTTCGCCTTTGATGTGGTGGACGCGCTGGGCACCACCAAGCCGGAGAAGCTTGCCATGCTTCACGTTTCCGAGGACGGCACCGAGCGCCGGTTCACCTTCCAGGATATCAAGAAGGAATCCGCCCGCGCCGCCAACTATCTCAAGGCGCTGGGTATCAAGAAGGGCGACCGTGTGATGCTGGTGCTGAAGCGCCATTATCAGTTCTGGTTTGCCATGCTGGGTCTGCACAAGCTGGGCGCTGTGGCCATTCCCGCCCCCAACCAGCTGCTGGAGAAGGACTTCGCCTACCGGTTCACCGCCGGCAACATCAAGGCCATTCTGGCTACCGCCGATGGCGGCGTTGCGCAGGAGGTGGATGCTGCCGCTGCCAAGTGCCCCTGTCTGGAAACCAAGATCATCGTCAACGGTGAGCGTGAGGGCTGGCGCAGCTTCAACGAGGAGTACGGTATGTACAGCTCCCGTTTCGACCGCACCGAAGATAGTGCTTGTGGCTCGGATCCCATGCTGATGTACTTCACCTCTGGCACCACCGGCTATCCCAAGCTGGCGGCCCACAATTTCAAGTACCCTCTGGGTCACTTCATCACCGCAAAATACTGGCATCGTGTCAACCCCGATGGCTTGCACTTCACCATTTCCGACACCGGCTGGGCAAAGGCCATGTGGGGCAAGCTCTACGGCCAGTGGCTCTGCGAGGCGGCGATTTTCGTCTACGACTTCGACCGGTTCGACGCAGAGAAGATTCTACCCATGTTCGCAAAGTACAACATCACCACCTTCTGCGCACCGCCCACCATGTACCGGATGCTGGCGAAGCAGGATCTGAGCCGATTCGACCTGCGCTCCATCCAGCACGCCTCCACCGCCGGCGAGGCCCTGAACCCCGAGGTCTACCGCCAGTTCCAGAAGGCCACCGGACTGAGCATCATGGAGGGCTTCGGACAGACCGAAAGCACCATGATCATCGGCAACATCAATGGCGACAGCCACAAGCTGGGCTCCATGGGTAAGCCCGTGCCGCTGTACGATGTGCATCTGCTGGATCCCGACGGCAAGGAAGTGGACACCGGCGAAAGCGGCGAGATTTGTATCAATATTTCCAAGGGTCTGCCCTGCGGTCTGAGCTACGGCTACGACGGCAGCCCCGATATTACCGCCGAAACCTGGCGGGACGGTTTCTACCACACCGGCGATGTGGCGTGGAAGGACGAGGACGGCTTCTTCTGGTACGTTGGCCGTGCGGACGATGTGATTAAGTCCTCCGGCTACCGGATTGGGCCCTTCGAGATTGAGTCCACCATTATGGAGCTGCCCTATGTTCTGGAGTGCGGCGTGTCCGCCGCCCCCGATGAGGTTCGTGGTCAGGTGGTCAAGGCTAGCATCGTGCTGGTTGCGGGCACCGAGGGCACTGACGAACTGAAAAAGGAGATTCAGAACTACGTCAAAAAGCGCACCGCTCCTTATAAGTACCCCCGTATCGTGGAGTTCAAAACGGAGCTGCCCAAAACCGTCAGCGGTAAGATTATTCGTAAGAAGCTGTAAATAATTATTGCGCGAAGCGCCCATGGCTTCCCCCGAGGGGAAGCTGGCACCGCCGATAGGCGGTGACTGAAGGGGAATGCGGGCAGCAGACTATCAGTCTGAATAAACGCTAAGGCTTGATGCCATGTAACAACATTTCGCCATTCCCCTTCCGCCCCCTTCGGGGGCATCTTCCCCCCCGGGGGAAGGGATGCGGCTTCGCCGCAAGAAATATGGAGCTGATACCATGCAACACAAAAGACTAACCCTGTTTGCCGGACATTACGGCAGCGGCAAGACCAACATCGCCGTGAATTATGCCCTGCGACTGGCAGGGGAGGGGAAGGCCGTGGTCATTGCGGATTTGGACATCGTCAACCCCTACTTCCGCACCAAGGACTCTGCCAAGGTGCTGGAGGAGGCCGGCGTGACGCTGATATCCCCCCAGTTTGCCAATTCCAATGTGGATTTGCCGGCGCTGCCGGCAGAGGCATACCGGCTGGTTACCGACCGGAACACCTATGGCATCATGGACATCGGCGGCGACGACCGTGGCGCTTATGCGCTGGGGCGCTATGTGCCCTCGATTCTGGAGGAGAACGACTACCGGATGGTGTTCGTTGCCAACTGCTACCGCCCCCTGACCCGCACCCCCGAGGATGCCATGGAGGTGATGGGGGAAATCGAAGCCGCCTGCAAACTTAAATTCACTGACATCATCAATAATTCCAACCTCGGCACGGAAACCACCCCCGAAACGGTGCTGTCCAGCCGTGATTACATGGAAAAACTCAGCGCTCTCAGCGGCCTGCCCATCTTCGCCACCTCGGCAGAAGTGACCGTGGCGCAGCAGCTGACGGAGCTTGAAAACGTTCTTCCCCTGCAGTTGCAGGAAAAATATTTTGATTTACCAACCCAGAAGCCGGGCAACCGACCTCTGTGGGGATAAGTAAACCCAAGGAGGAAATTTTATGGCAAAAGTCACATTCAACACCGATTTGTGCAAGGGCTGCGGCCTGTGTGTCAGCGCCTGCCCTAAGGGCATTCTGGCAATCGACGCTGCGCAGATCAACAAAAAAGGTTATTCTCCTGCCGTGATGATGGATCAGGAAAAGTGCATCGGCTGCGCCTTCTGCGCTACCATGTGCCCCGACTGCATCATCACCGTAGAGAAGTAAGGAGGTCAAGTCATGGCAGAACGTGTACTTATGAAGGGCAACGAGGCCATCGCAGAGGCTGCGATTCGTGCCGGTTGCCGTCACTACTTTGGCTATCCCATCACCCCCCAGACGGAAATCGCTGCTTACATGGCAAAGAAGATGCCCAAAATCGGCGGCGTGTTCCTGCAGGCGGAGAGTGAGATTGCTTCCATCAATATGGTCTATGGCGCAGCAGCCACTGGTTGCCGTGTTATGACCTCTTCTTCCAGCCCCGGAATCTCCCTGAAGTCCGAGGGCCTGAGCTACATCGCCGGTTCTGATGTTCCCGCTCTGGTGGTGAACGTCCAGCGTGGCGGCCCTGGTCTGGGCGGCATCCAGCCTTCCCAGTCCGACTATTTCCAGGCCACCAAGGGCGGCGGTCACGGCGACTATCGCATGATCGTTCTGGCTCCCGCCTCCGTGCAGGAGATGGCCAGCCTGACCATCAAGGGCTTCAATCTGGCGGACAAGTACCGCATGACCTCTATGATTCTCGCCGATGGCACCATCGGTCAGATGATGGAGCCTATCTCCTTCGAGGATGCGGAAATTGAGAACTATGAAAAGCCCTGGGCCCTCACCGGCACCAATTGCGAGCGCAAGCACAACATCGTCAACTCCCTGTACCTGCAGCCCGACCAGCTGGAAAAGACCAACTTCGAGCGTTACGAGCGCTACAAGGTCATTGAGGAAAACGAACCCATGTGGGAGGAGTACATGATGGACGATGCGGAAATCTGCGTCGTGGCCTTCGGCATTGCTTCCCGTGTGGCGAAGAATGCGGTTGTTGCTGCTCGTGCCGAGGGTATCAAGGTGGGCTTGATTCGTCCCATCACCCTGTGGCCCTTCCCCACCAAGGCACTCCGTGCCGCTGCGGACAAGTGCAAGGCTTTTGTGTCCGTGGAGCTGAACATGGGTCAGATGATTGAGGATGTCCGTCTGGCCACCGAGTGCAAGCGGCCCGTGTCCCTGTGCAATCGGGCCGGCGGCATGATTCCCAGCCCTGAGCAGGTGCTGGAGAGCATCCGTCAGGCACAGAAAGGAGAGTAAATTATGGCTGTCGTATTTGAAAAACCCAAGGCATTGACCGATGCCGTTCTCCATTACTGCCCCGGCTGCCCCCATGGCATCATCCACCGTCTGGTGGCGGAGGCCATCGACGAGCTGGGCATCGAGGGTAAGACCATTGGTGTTGCCCCTGTTGGCTGCGCCGTTATGGCCTATGACTACTTTGCTTGTGATATGATCGAGGCCGCCCACGGCCGTGCCCCTGCCACTGCCACCGGCATCAAACGCTGCCGTCCGGAGAGCATCGTCTTTACCTATCAGGGCGATGGCGATTTGGCCTCCATTGGCATGGCGGAAACGGTTCACGCTGCCGCCAGAAATGAAAATATCACCGTCATCTTCGTCAACAATGCCATCTACGGCATGACCGGCGGTCAGATGGCGCCCACCAGTCTGCCCGGTCAGGTGACCCAGACCTCTCCCTACGGCCGTGATGTGAACCACTGCGGCTGGCCCATCAAGGTCAGCGAGATGCTGGCCACGCTGGAGGGCCCTGAGTACATTGCCCGTGTGGCTGTGAACAATGTCAAGAACGTGAAGAACGCCAAGAAGGCCATCAAGAAGGCCTTTGAGAACCAGATTGCCGGCAAGGGCTTCAGCCTTGTCGAGGTGGTTTCCGCCTGTCCCACCAACTGGGGTATGACACCTCAGAAGGCGCTGGAGTGGGTGGAGAGTGATATGCTGCCCTACTATCCCATCGGCGTTTACAAGGATCGTACCGCTGCAAAGGAGGCTGAGGAGAAATGAAAACCACTCAGATTCTGATTGCTGGCTTCGGCGGACAGGGCGTCCTGTTTGCCGGTAAGTTCCTGGCCTATAAGGGCCTTGTGCAGGACAAGCAGGTTTCCTGGCTGCCCTCCTACGGCCCTGAGATGCGTGGCGGCACCGCCAACTGCAGCGTCATCCTGTCCGATACCCCCGTTGGCTCTCCCATCATCACTACTCCTGATGTGCTGGTTGCTATGAACCTGCCCAGCCTGCAGAAGTTCGTCAACGATGTGGTACCTGGCGGCAAGATTTTCATCGACTCCACGCTGATTGATGCCAAGGTGGAGCGTACCGATGTGCAGGTGTTCTACATTCCCGCCACCCAGATTGCCAAGGACGCTGGCTTCGCCACTCTGTCCAATATGGTGCTGATGGGCAAGGTGATGAAGGAGTGCGGCGCTGTGTCCTTCGAGGGCAACAAGGAAACGCTGGAGAGCTTCATCCCCGCCAAGAAAGCCAACCTGATCGACGTCAACTGCAAGGCGCTGCAGACCGGCTACGATTTCTAAGGAGTGTAACTATGCTGGACATTAAGATCAATCTGACAACTACCCCCAAGGAAAAGCCCGCCCCCGGCCAGAAGCTGGGCTTCGGCAAGATTTTTACGGATCATATGTTCGCCATGAACTATACCGAGGGCAAGGGCTGGCACGATCCCCGCATCGAGCCATTCCAGAATATCTCCCTGTCTCCTGCCGCCATGGTCTACCACTATGGTCAGGAGATGTTCGAGGGCCTGAAGGCTTATAAGAACGAAAACGGCGAAGTGTTTCTGTTCCGTCCCGATATGAACGCCAAGCGCACCAACGCCACCAACGACCGGCTGGTTATCCCCCAGCTGCCGGTGGAGGACTTTGTGCAGGCCGTCAGCGCCGTGGTAGACGTGGATCGGGACTGGATCCCCACCGAGCCGGGTACTTCTCTGTACATCCGCCCCTTCATCATCGCCACCGATGAATTTTTGGGCGTTGCTCCCTCCAAGACCTACCTGTTCATGGTCATCCTGTCCCCCA
>SVME01000047.1 GCA_015067605.1 Oscillospiraceae bacterium | reverse complement strand
CGTAGAAATTGAAATCATAGCCCACATTGGGACGGGTGGGGGTTGCGCCGTCGTAGGTGGGAACGGTGCCGTACTCCACGGTATCCGTTTCCAGAACGGTGCCATCCCAGTTGGCCCAGGTGATGGTAAAGGTCTGCTTTGCACCGCAGGAGCAAACGCCCTCGGTGTAGACATGGTCAAGAGCCTCACCCTCGGTCTCACCGCAGACAGAGCAGGTCTTGGGAGCCTCGCAGGTGGCATCCACCCAGGTATGGTTGGGGTCGTCCCAGACGATATACAGCACCACGTCGTGGTCGGGCATACGGAAGGAGCCCTCCGGCATAGAGCCGTCCTCATAGTGCCACCATGCCGTATAGCAAGGGGGAACAGTGATTCCCGAAGCGGTGGTGAGCCAGCTGTCCGCGATCAACTTATCGTAATAGGTTTCGTATCTTCCCAGCTCGGTGACCATGTCCTCGTCCATAAAGATGATGTCATGGTAATGGACAGAGCTGGTGTACTTGGCATAGTAGGTTCTGTCCTGGGTGGCGGCACCAATGGTGGTTTCCGCACCGCTGGCACTCAAAGCCCAGCCGTAGAAATTGAAATCATAGCCCACATTGGGACGGGTGGGGGTTGCGCCGTCGTAGGTGGGAACAGTGCCGTATTCCACGGTGTCCGTTTCCAGAACGGTGCCGTCCCAGTTTGTCCAGGTGACAGTGAAGGTCTGCTTTGCGCCGCAGGAGCAAACGCCATTGGTGTAGCTGTGCTCATGCTCGTCAGCCCCAGCTGCGGTGGCCTTCAGGGTGGTTGCCACATTGCCGTCGCCGTCCACCACCTGCACGGCATATTTGGTGTAGTATTCATCCGCTTCCTCGCTTACACGGACAGTACAGCCCTCCGGCTGGGTGATGTCCATATTCAGAAGCTGAATCCAGCTTGCATCGGGGATGATGCCTTCCTCGTCCCAGGTGTAGTGGTAATAGGTGTAGCCGATGGCACCACCCTCGCCGTAAATATCCAGATTGCAGTTGTCAACGGTGACTCTGCCGCCGGTGTTCACAGCAAGGCCGTAGGAATTGACCGTAACGGTGCTGTCCTGCAGGGCCACAAACTCGTTGCCGTAGACATCCGTGACCGTCACCTCAGAACCCATGATAGTCAGACCGCCGTCGCTGGAAACGCCTGCCTCCATAGCCAGAACCGTGTCCTGGATCAGCAGATTGCCGGCGGGAACATCGTTATAGTCCGCATCATAGCCGCTGCTCAGGTTAATGCCGTAACCCAGACGGAGGGTGGCATCCTGAACGGTCAGATCGGCACCTTTGACCTCGATGTAGCCCTCGCCGTTGTCCGCAACGGTGCCGCCGGAGATCAGCACATCCGACAGGTAGCTCTTGATGCCGCCGGTGTAACCGGTGAAGGTCAGCGTATGCGCCCCGGCGTCGATTTCCAGGTCACAATGGGTCTCTATGGCAGAAAGATCGTTCCAGTCAGAATCTATGCCCAGGTCAGTGCCGTCCAGGGTCACATCCCCGGTCAGAACCAGCTTAGCGCTGCCCAGACCGCTGCGGAAGTCCACAGCCGTGACCTCAGTCCCTTCCGACAGGGTCAGCACCTTGTCCGCCCAGGTCCAGCCATCGCCGGAGGCGCTGTCAGCCTCCATGAGGATCAGCTGGCCGTTATCCTTCAGAATGGCATTGCCGGTGACCACCTTCATGCGCCAGGCGTCATTGTTGTTCCAGTTGTAGCCGTTTTCGTTTTCGATGGTGCCTTCCACATCCCGATAAGCGGTAACGATGCAGTTGTCGCCAAAGGTGGGATAGTTGGCAAAGGCACGGGCAATATACGGAGCTTCCACGCCGTAAACACCGCCGTAGATATCCATCCAGCCACCACCGTACAGACCGGACAAATCCGTATAGTTCCAGCTTCCGATACCGGAGCTGAACTCTAAGTACTCCCACGCCTCGTTCGTGCTATAGCCGTCCTCGGACAAATAGTCACGGGACACGGCAATGCCTACAGTCAGGTTACCGCTACCGGTGAAGGTCAGAGAACCGGACATTTCCCAGTCAGAAGGGCAGTAAATACTGTTGCAGATCGCA
Source organism: Oscillospiraceae bacterium (assembly GCA_015067605.1). Classification (GTDB taxonomy): domain Bacteria; phylum Bacillota; class Clostridia; order Oscillospirales; family Oscillospiraceae; genus Faecousia. The sequence continues at coordinate 11,828 of SVME01000047.1, read as the reverse complement.
TAGTAGTTGGTGTAATCCGTGGGAGCCTCCTCAATGACCCGCTCCACGGAGTTGGTGCCAATCAGCTCGATGGTCAAATCACCCTTGACGTAAATCATCGCATCAAAACGATATGAGCCCCATTCGTCTGTTTCCACATGGAGCATACTCTCCGTCAGCGTGCAGTTGTTCAGAGTCAGCACACCGGACTCCGCATCGAAGCTCCAGCCGTCACCCTGAGGGGTTTCCAGAGCATTGACGGTGCCGACGTACAACTCGACAACCGGATTGCGCGCCTGGGTTCCCTCATCCTCCGTCGCAAAGACGGCCATGGGCATCAGCGACAATATCATCGCCAGTGCCAACAATGCTGAAATCAGTTTTTTCATATTTCTTCCTCCTTCTTGTTTTCATTTATGATTCTCCGCTTTTGCGGTATCCTCCTTCAACAGCACAAATCCCGGTAGGTAATCAGGAATTGCCGCCGGCTGGATATATCCAGTTTCTTGTAAATGTTCTTGCAGTGGAAGTGGACAGCGGATAGGGATATATACAGCTCCTGTGCAATCTGCACCATAGTCTTGTCCGTCAGCAGTAGCTCAAAGACTTCCATCTCCTTGGTTGACAAGGTGCTAAGCTCCGGATAGTCCTTTAGAAGTCTTGCAAAAGCCTGTTTCGCAAGACGCACATACTCAAAGTACATCATTGCATTGCTTTTCGTCATATCCATATCCACTCACTTCCTTTCTTCATTATTATAAGAAATTAGCACCTTGTATTTCCACTATCCGAAGTAGCGGCTTACCAGTATAGATAATAGGAAACCTATTACTATATCAAGAAAACTTACCGGAAACATCCACCCTGTGGAAACAATTATACTTCTTTTCAAAGGGAATACTACCTGCCACTGGGAGGTAAAGTGGTAGGTAACGCAAAAAAACAGCCGGCACACAGACCGGCTGTCTTTGAATTATTCAATTGCAGATTGAGCCTTGATGAACAGTTCGTTTTTGTTTTGGACCTCCAGCTTATCATATATTCGACGGGCATTATCCTTCACCGTGGGCACGCTGATGCCAAGGTCGTAGGCAATTTCACTCTGCTTTTTACCCATGAGCAGCTCCTGAAAAACCTCCAGCTCACGCGGGGTCAGGCGCTGGGTTTGGGGCAACGCTTCTGTTACCGCATGGATTTGCTCCTGGGTGTACCGGGTCAGTACGATTATCGGAGCGGATTCCTGCTCTTGAGGTGGAGATTCCGAAGTCGTCGCTACTGTTTTCTTTTTTCTAAGCGAAAGAGCAATTACCCCAAGAAATACAACCACGACTCCCCCAGCGCACAAATAAGCAGGCACCATGGATTTGGGTTCCGTTTCCTTTGCATTTTTCGTAGGCACTGCAGACGTCGACGGCACATAAGCATGATCCTTTGGCTGTTCTTCATCAGGCTGTTCCTCCTTCGGCGGATTTTCTTCCGGCAAGGGCGGTAGCTCCTCCGGTGCATGGTAGTTACATCCCACATAGTATTCAAACTGGGTGTCTAATCCCCTCTCCGCCACAGCTTCCGACGGAAGCTCCCATTGACAGGAATTCAGATGCCCCAAGGTTTGCTCCTTTTCAAAAACAAACCCATCAGCGCCATAATAATTATAGCCGTTTTCTTTGGAAGGCATCTCCTGTCTTTCATTCTCCGATTCCAAGATGCACCCCCAGAGGTTCACATAAGGAATCGACCACACATCCCCGGGATGGGTATACCAAAGCCACAGATCCGGGTCAGAGTAATCATATTGGGCATCGCAGGTGTTGTCCGTTACGGTGCATAAGAATAATTCAAATTTGCCGAACCCTTGACTAAGCAAGCCAGCATAATCCTCATTATAAAATCCATACACCCCACCATAGGCGATGGATGCACTGTTTTCATAAACGCTGCAATTTTTAAGACGAACGGGAATGGCTTTTTCCGTTTCCACATACATGGCTCCACCCATCCCCACAGAGGCCCAAGGCCCGGTCTGTTTCGTAGCAACAGCATTGGCGGCACGGTTCTGGGTCAGCACACAGCCATCCAAAGTTGTGGGAGAATTGGTCAAACTCAAGCCACCACCCAGAGAAGAGCAGTTTTGCTCCACAACGCATCGGGTCATGTTCAGCGAACCGTTATTGATTTGAATGGCACCTCCCCGGGTCCGGTCGCCATCACGAACAGAAAAACCGCAATCATGATTGGCTTCATTGCCGGTGAGTCTGCAATCCACAAGCTCCACCGTCGCATACTGGGCATAAATGGCCCCACCGCCCTGAGCATACTCGTTCAGAGTGGCGTAATTATTCTCAAATAAACAGTTTTCCGCCCGAAAGGTAACATTATCCTGATTGCCGTCCAGAAAAACAGCACCACCGGCATAGCAGGCCGCATTGCCGGTGAAGGTGCAGTTCTTCACCGTCACGTCCAGCGTACAGCCGGAAAAATCGCCATATTGATCCAAATAATAGGGGTTATCGGTGTAATCTCCGTAGCGGCACCACATAGCCCCACCGTATTCGTACATATAATTGCGAAACTCGCACCCGTCAAAGATGGCTTGAACATTGCCCGCAAAGGAAACAGCATACTGAGCCTTAAGGGGCACAGTGCTGGTATAATTCTGAATGGATTCGTCGTAAGGTCGCTGCCAATCTGCTTCTGTCAAAGAAGACGTGTCCACCGCTCCATCAAAGATAATATTCTCAAACACACATCGCAGCGCATCACCGGACACCTTGCTGCCCCGCAGGAGGAAGCTACCGTTCGTCAGTACTGCCTTCCGATTTGAAAGACCGCTTCGGATGGTGATGCTTTTGCTTAACTGCAAACGCATCATCTCATTGAACATTCCGGCAGGCGCCGTGAAATCAATGTCACCTACCAGCAAAACATCGCCGTCCACAGCAGCATTGATAGCATCCAGCAGCTCCTGCTGAGAAGTGATAATCGTCGCCTCAGCGGACACTGCGCTAACAATCTCAAAAAGTACAAGCAAGCTCAGCAGGCCAATCGTCAGCAAACTGACAAACCGCTTTAGCGGCATTTTCGGCATTTCGGACATATTTAAACTCATCTCCTCCAGATGATTTCATATCTTGCATTCTATCATAGCCTAAAACATTTTTCAATCTCCCCTCTCTATATCTTAGAGTATTGGTCACAACATATCCGCAAAATATACACCACAACTCACTCAGTTCCCCCATGTAATATCGCTGCTTTCCTTTTCTCAGATTGCTTCTGCTCTGCCGACGGGCCGCCGACGAAATCGGTGAAACCAAACGGTAATCGTTACAAATAGAGTAGCGTAGCTCAATAGACATAAGAAGTCCCTGGGTTTCCGTTTTTGTGGGAAAATCAGGGGTTTATATTGTTTTTGGCAAGGCTGGACTAGCAAAAAAGAGACAGTCTTTCGACTGTCTCTTTGGTGGGCGAGGCGGGACTTGAACCCGCACGTCCGCAGTGAACACTAGAACCTGAATCTAGCGAGTCTACCAATTCCACCACTCGCCCATATTGCCGCCGAACCTCAGCGACTTGTATATTCTATCACAGGTATCGAATTTTGTCAATATCTTTTTTCTCCCTCTTCCCTTTTTATTTATTTAATGTTATACTGGTCTAAAACATCAAGGAGGTAGGTTATGAGCTTCCTTCCCATTTGCAAGCAAGACATGATGGATCATGGTTGGACACAGTGCGATTTTGTATACGTCATCGGCGATGCGTACGTTGACCATCCCTCCTTCGGTCATGCCATCATCAGCCGCATACTGGAAAGTCACGGATACAGTGTCGGTATCATTTCCCAGCCCGATTGGAAAAATCCCAAGTCCATCGACATCTTTGGCCGTCCCCGTCTGGGCTTTCTGGTTTCTGGCGGTAATATGGATTCCATGGTGAACCACTACTCTGTCACGAAGCACAAGCGCAAAACCGATGCATTCACCCCCGGCGGCATCATGGGTAAGCGCCCCGATTACGCAACCATCGTATATTGTAACCTGATTCGCCAGACCTACAAGGACGTCCCCATCCTCATAGGCGGCATCGAAGCCAGTCTGCGTCGATTGGCGCACTACGACTACTGGTCTGAATCCATGAAGCGCTCCATCCTTCTGGATTCTCAGGCGGACATCCTTATGTACGGCATGGGCGAACGAAGCATCGTTGAGTTAGCGGATGCGCTCAACGCCGGCATGGACGTAAAGGACATCACCTACATTGACGGCACCGTATTCAAAACCTCCGCCCCCGATGACAGTTTACCGACCATCTACCTCCCCAGCTTTGAGGCACTGAAGTCCAATAAGCGCAAGTATGCGGAGTCATTCAAAATTCAGTACGGAAACTGCGACCCCTTTACTGCCAAGCGTCTGGCAGAGCCTTGCGGAAAGGAATATGTGGTGCAAAATCCGCCCCAGAAGCCTTTGTCCACTGAGGAAATGGATGCGGTGTACGCCCTGCCCTATATGCGCACTTGGCATCCCAGCTACGCCAAAGCCGGCGGCGTTCCCGCCATCGAAGAGGTCAAATTCAGCTTGGTAAGCAATCGCGGTTGCTTTGGTGCCTGCTCCTTCTGTGCCCTGACCTTCCATCAGGGACGCATCATCCAAACCAGAAGCCACGAATCCATTCTCGCTGAGGCGGAGCTGATGACAAAGGACAAGGATTTCAAAGGTTATATTCATGATGTAGGCGGCCCCACAGCCAATTTCCGGCATCCTGCCTGCGAAAAACAGCTTTCAAAAGGTGCCTGTGGTAGACGACAGTGTCTCTACCCCACCCCTTGCAAGAACATGAAGGCAGATCACTCGGATTATGTGGCTCTGCTTCGGAAGCTTCGCAAAATCTCCGGTGTCAAAAAAGTATTCGTCCGCAGCGGTATTCGATTCGACTATCTTCTGGCCGATAAGAAGGACACCTTCTTCAAAGAAATGGTTCAATTCCACATTTCCGGCCAGCTAAAGGTCGCCCCTGAACACGTTTCCGATGCGGTACTCAGCCGCATGGGAAAGCCCCGCAATGCGGTGTACAACAAATTCGTAGACAAATATTATGCGCTGAACAAACAGTATGGAATGAACCAGTATCTGGTGCCATATCTCATGTCCAGCCATCCCGGCTCCACGCTGAAGGAAGCCATCGAGCTGGCAGAATACATTCGTGAAATGGGCTACAATCCGGAGCAGGTGCAGGACTTCTACCCCACCCCTTCTACCCTATCCACGGTGATGTACTATACCGGCCTTGACCCCAGAACCATGGAGAAGGTCTATGTCCCCACAGACCCCCACGAAAAGGCCATGCAGCGGGCGCTGATTCAATACCGGAACCCGAAGAATTATTATCTGGTGCGTGAGGCGCTGCTGAAAGCCCATCGGGAGGATTTGATAGGCTCCGGCCCCAGGTGTCTGATTCGGGCAGTTCCCCCCAAGCAAGGCAAGCCCTCCGCCCCGCCGCCGAAAAAGCCCTTGCCGAAGCGGCCGCCCCAGAAGCGAGGACGCCATGGATCTCGATAGTATTTTGTCCTACTGTCTTTCTAAGCCGAAATCGTATGAGGAACAGCCCTTCGGCCCCTGGCCCATATGCTGCAAAGTACACGGAAAAATATTTGCCCAGCTATATCCGGATAAAATCACCCTGAAATGCACCGCTTTTCAAGGACAGCTGTTTCGGGATGTTTGGCCGGATATCGTCGTAAGAGGCTACCACTGTCCTCCTGTGCAGCAACCCTACTGGAATACCATTGATTTATCTCGCTTCCCTGCCGCAGAGCTTCCGCATATGATTGATCTTGCTTATGAAGCTGTGGTATCCGGCTTTAGCAGAAAAATCCAGTCCATGATTCTGGAGTAAAGCAATATCTGTTCTTTCTACCGCATCGTCCCCATAGAATGTTCCATACATCTGAAATTGAGGTGGTACTATGGAACATTCGACAAATATTATTTCTCTACGGGGAGAATTGGCTGCACTGCCTGAATTCTCCCACGAAAATCATGGACGCAGGTTTTATCGCTTCACGCTGGGGGTTCCCCGCCTGTCCGGTACGGTGGACTATCTGCCCATCGTTGCGGAGGAGCGTCTACTGAACGGATTCGACTTGAGCGGCGGACAGATGCTGGCGGTTACCGGCCAAGTACGTTCTCACAATGTACGAATTGACGGAATTCGGCGGCTGTTGATTTTCGTATTCGCCCTTGATATTGTAGCCGAGGACGGAGAACCGATAAATGAGGTTACGCTGGAAGGGCCTCTGTGTCGGGAGCCTACGTACCGGCGAACCCCTTTGGGGCGTGAGATTTGCGATGTAATGCTGGCAGTGCCCCGCAGCTTTCATCGGGCGGATTATTTGCCCTGCATCCTTTGGGGGCGCACCGCACAGGAAATCGCAACCTGCCACACCCGCGAGCAGATTCACATTTGCGGCCGTCTGCAAAGCCGAAACTACACAAAACTCACCGAAAACGGCCCCGAGGAACGTACGGCCTACGAAATATCCGCCCTCAATGCCTATCTGCTGGACGACCCAGAATAATCGATTCAAAGGAGCTTGCCTATGAAAGAGAAAGTGGCAGCCATCATTGACATACTGAAGCAGCGCTATCCGGATGCCCCCTGCGCACTGCACTACAAGACCGATTATCAACTGATGATTGCGGTGCGGCTGTCCGCCCAATGCACCGATGCCAGAGTAAATCTGGTGACGCCGGCGCTGTTTGCCGCCTATCCCACGTTGGAGGCCATGGCCAGCGCTGATATCGCTGACGTTGAGCGTCTGGTACATTCCTGCGGCTTCTACAAGCACAAAGCCAGGGATATCGTTCTGGCCTGCCAGATGCTGCTGACTGACTACAACGGCAAGGTGCCAGACACCATGGAAGCGCTGCTGCGACTGCCGGGTGTGGGACGCAAGACTGCCAATCTACTGCTGGGCGATTTGTACGGCGCACCGGGCAGCGTGGTGTGCGACACGCATTGCATCCGCATCTGCGGCCGGCTGGGACTCTCTGAGGGCAAGGATCCTGAGAAGGTCGAAAAACAGCTTCGTGCCATCCTGCCACCAGAGGAAAGCTCCGATTTCTGCCACCGCATCGTCCTGTTCGGACGGGACTGCTGCACCGCCCGTGGGCCGAAATGTAGCGAATGTCCTCTAACAATCTGGTGCAAAGAATTTAATCCCTAAACGTTCTGATTCCTCCTTGTCCACATATCCTGTATGGACAAGGAGGAATTTTATGGGCCGCAAAGTTCCAATATTCTACAATGCGTTGATGTTGACCGGCGTAAATCTGCTGCTGCGAATGGTCGGTACGTCCTTTCAGGTTTATCTTTCCAGCCGGATTGGTGCGGCTGGGATTGGATTGCTTCAACTAGTTCTCTCTGTTGGTGCCATGGCAATGACTGCGGGCATCGCCGGAATTCGCACCGCCACCATGTATCTGACCGCAGAGGAATTGGGCAAGCGGCGACCGGGCAATGTGGTTTGGGTGCTATCCGGCGCTTTTTTGTACAGTCTTCTCTGCAGCGGGACTGTTGCTCTGTTGCTCTATTCGCTCGCCCCCCGAATCGCCGGTGGATGGATCAACGATATCCGCACCACGGATGCCATTCGACTGTTGGCAGCTTTTCTGCCCATAACCTGTCTGTCCGGCGTGATGACCGGCTATTTTACTGCCGCAAACCGCATCGGCACTCTAGCAGCCGTTGAGGTGGCGGAGCAGGCCTGCTCAATGATTTGCACTGTTATAGCGCTGACCTTATGGGCCGATTCCGACCCAGCTCGGGCCTGTCAGGCAGTGGTTTTCGGCAGCGGAGCTGGTGCTATTTTGACGCTTTTCTGTTTGAGCATCCTCCGTTGCCGCGAAAAATCCCTCCGCTCCCCCCGAATCCCAATTGCTCGTCGGCTGACCGCTGTGGCGATACCGTTGGCTCTAGCCGATGATCTGAAGGCCGGAATATCCACCGCAGAAAATCTGATGGTTCCAAAACGTCTTGCCCTTTTTCGTGGCACCGAGAATCCTCTGGCGCTGTTCGGTACTGTCTGCGGCATGGTGTTTCCTGTTCTCATGTTCCCCGCAGCCATCCTTTTTGGCTTGACGGAATTACTGATTCCGGAAATGGCTCGCTGCAACGCTGCCGGTAGCCAAAAACGAATCCATTATCTGATGCATCGAAGTCTGCGCATTGCGCTGCTTTACGGCACTTTATGCGGTGGAATCCTTTTACTTGCTGCACCGGAGCTGTGTCTTTCCCTCTATGGAAGCACACAGGCAGGCGTATATCTGCGCTGGTTTGCGCCATTAACAGTGATGCTCTACTGCGATATCGTAACCGATGCCATGATCAAAGGCCTTGGACAGCAAAAAGCCAGCGTCCGTTACAATATTTTCACATCCGCTTTGGATGTGCTGTTTCTGTACATCCTGCTTCCACGCTATGGTATCGCGGGATATTTCGCCAGTTTCCTTCTGACCCATGTAGTCAATTTTATTCTAAGCCTTCGCCGGCTGATGTGCATCACCAAGCAAACAATTTCCATCCGCACCACTGTCTGTGTAATAATCACCGCCGTAATCAGTGCGGGAATCGCCAGCATGGCTCAGTTGCCATTGGTACGGTGTTTCGCTTATACACTCCTTTTAATTTTCGGCCTCGTTCTGTCCGGCATACTGGGAAGAAACGACATTCGTTGGATGAAAGGACTTTTGCGGAAATAGGAATTGCTTTTTTCGTCCAAAAGCGATATACTGAAGCTATCCTTTTTCATGCGAGGAAGCTATGGATTACAACACCTTATTGGATTTGTCAACGGATTTGGGCTATGAGCTTGCCATGTGCGGCGCGGAAACCTTCCGGATTGAGGAAAGCATCAGCCGGATTCTGAGCGCCTACGGTATTCAGGCAGAAGTGTTCGCAATACCGAACTGCCTGACCGTCAGCATCGAAACGGCCGACGGAAAGCCTATGACCCGTATGCGGCGCATTGGCTATCATGGTAATGATATCGACGGCGTAGAACGTCTGGCAGGACTGAGCCGGAAAATTTGCAGTCAGAAGCCCGACCCTGTGCAAGCCAAAATTGAACTGGAACAGCTATGCCGCAACAAGCGTATCTATCCCCTACCCATCTATCTACTGGGCAGCTTTCTGGGTGCTTTTGGCTTTGCTATGGTATTCGGCGGCAGCATCATCGATGGATTTTGTGGCGGCTTCTGCGGTCTGATTGTGGGCCTTATCAACCATTACATGAATCGAATGATGGCAAACCAATTCTTCCGAACCATCGCCGCATCCTTCCCTATGGCTTTGGTTGCCTACGCCATGAGCGCCGTGGGCATTGCGGACAACCCAGATATGGTGACCATCGGAGCGCTGATGATTCTGGTGCCCGGTCTACTGTTTACCAACGCCATGCGGGATATCATCTTCGGAGATACCAACTCCGGCACCAACCGCATCGTTCAGGTGCTGCTGATTGCCGCCGCCATTGCGCTGGGCACTGCCGCCGCATGGAACACTGCCACTGCCCTTTGGGGCACTCCCGTCAGCGGCGAATCCAATATCGGCATCCTCGCCAGCCTGATTCCCTGCTTTATTGGCTGTCTTGGGTTCTGTATTCTGTTTAATATCCACGGCTTTGGTGTGGGTATGTGCGCCTTAGGTGGCGTTCTGACATGGCTGGTGTACTGCCTGACCATTCATTTCGGGTGCAGCGATTTGACCGGCTATTTCTGGGCAACGCTATTCTCTGCTGCCTATTCGGAAACCATGGCTCGGATTCGGAAATGTCCCGCCATTGGATATCTGGTCGTAGCGATTTTCCCCCTGATCCCCGGCGCAGGCGTTTACTACACCATGCGCTATGCGGTGATGGGTGAAATGGATATGTTTGCCTCTCAGGGTATGCATACTGCCGCCATTGCCGGCATCATGGCTGTAGCCATCCTGCTGGTTTCCACCACGGTTCGCATCTGGACTCTCTGGCAAAGGAACAAAAAATGATTCAAGGGCACCCGATTGGGTGCCCTTAGTCTTATAGTTTTGAAAAGATTTGGCCTAAGCTGTCACGAAAAACGAGATTTGCACGTGTATCGTAGGGGGTTGCGTCCCGATTGATTAGTACAAGCCGATTACCCCGATAGTAGTCAATCAAGCCGGCGGCGGGGTATACCGTCAGGCTGGTTCCCGCAACAATCAACAAATCCGCACTGGCAATAGCATGGATGCTGCGCTCCAGCGTTTGAGAATTCAGCCCCTCCTCATAAAGAACCACATCCGGTTTCACAATTCCGCCGCAATCGCATTTTGGAATATCGGTGCTGTTTTTCACAAACTCCGCCGGATAGAACCGATTGCATCGGGTGCAATAATTGCGCAACACGGAGCCGTGAAGCTCGCAAACATTCTCAGAGCCAGCCTTCTGGTGCAGACCGTCAATGTTCTGGGTAACAACCGCAGACAGCTTCCCCTCCTGCTCCCAACGCGCCAGCACCTTATGGGTAACATTCGGCTCAAAGCCCAGCGGCAGCATTTTCTCCCGATAAAACCGGAAGAAATATTCCGGATTTCTCAGGTAAAAACTGTGGCTGATGATAGTTTCCGGCGGATAGTCAAACTTCTGGCTGTACAATCCGTCCACACTGCGAAAATCGGGGATTCCCGATTCTGTACTGACCCCCGCACCGCCAAAGAATACGATTCGGTTACTTTCCTCAATCCATTGCTTCAGCGTTTGCAGCATCTTCGTCCTCCATCTCCTTCAGCAGTTTCTTGTCCTGCTTGGAACTAAGATCCAGCTTTGCGTACATATCCGGCCGCCGCTGGCGGGTACGCCGCAGCGCCTGTTTTCTGCGCCACTGGCGCACCTTTTCATGGTTGCCGGAGGTGAGAATCTCCGGAATTTTCCGACCGTGCCACACAGCGGGGCGGGTATACTGAGGGTACTCCAGTAGACCGTTGAAATGGCTCTCGTCCTCGAAACACTCCGGATCTGCCAGCACACCTGGAACCATCCGACACACCGCATCTGTCACCGCCATGGCGGCAATTTCGCCGCCGGTAAGGACAAAATCCCCCAGACTGATTTCCTCGTCTACACATTCGTCGATGAAGCGCTGGTCGATGCCCTCATAATGGCCACACACCAGAATAATATTATCCAGCTTGCTCAGACGAATGGCATCCGCCTGCTTGAAGGTATGTCCGCAGGGGGAAAGGTAGATGGTATGCACCGGACCGCCGGCCTCGTCGCACACCGCCTCCCAGCAACGATACAGCGGATCTGCCGTCATCACTGCGCCACGGCCTCCGCCATAGGGGTAATCATCCACCTGATTCTGTTTGTTGGCAGTATAGTCACGGATTTGGTGTGTATCGATTTTGATAAACCCACGCTCCTGCGCACGGCCAAGAATACTCTCCGACAGCACATCCCCCAGAGTTTCCGGAAACAGCGTCAGAATGTCAATTCTCATCGGTGCGCATCCCTTCAATCAGCTTCACATCCATGCGGTTGCCGTCCACGTTGGTATTCAAAATGAACTGTTTCACCGCAGGAATCATATATTCATGGTCACCCTTGACCACGTAGACGCTGTTACCAGGATAGTCCAGCACGTCGGTAATTTTGCCAATTGCCTGCCCATCCTGATAAACCTCTACACCAATCAGCTCCGCAGCGAAAATCACTTCGTCATCGATATCCTCACGGTACAGCTCGATGGTCTTGCCCCGCATAGCCTGGGCGGCCTCCATGGTGTCGATGCCGGACAGCTTGACCAGATTGCAAGTCTTTTGCACCCGACAGCTTT
>SVME01000046.1 GCA_015067605.1 Oscillospiraceae bacterium | reverse complement strand
AGGAATTTTGCGTTATGGCTAAGAATATGCAGCCCGTGCTGAAGCGTTGCAGAACGCTGGGCGTTTCTCCTGCCGCAATGGGTTATTCTAAGACTTCCAACAAGAACCCCGGCGGCCAGAGAAGAGCAAAGAAGTCTGAGTACGCCACTCAGCTGACCGAGAAGCAGAAGGTCAAGTTCGTTTACGGCATTCAGGAGAAGCAGTTCCGGAACTACTATGACAAGGCCGCCCGCGCTGAGGGCAACACCGGTGAGGTGCTGCTGACCTACGTGGAGCGTCGTCTGGACAATGTGGTTTACCGTCTGGGCTTCGCTAACTCCCGCCGCCAGGCTCGCCAGTTGGTGAACCATGGTCATTTCACTGTCAACGGCAATCGTGTCAACATCCCCAGCTATCTGATTAAGGTGGGCGACGTTGTTGCTGTTTCCGAGAAGAGCGTTTCCAACAACTTCTTCAAGAAGCTGAAGGAAGACGATACCTTCGTTGCTGCTCCCAAGTGGCTGGATCGCGATAAGAATACCCTCACCGGTAAGGTCGTTGCTATGCCTACCAAGGCGGATATCGACTTCGACATCGCAGTCCACCTGATCGTCGAGTTGTACTCCAAGTAATCGACCCCCTATCCGTACGTTTATTCAAAGGGTGGGGCGGCTGACGCCCCACACAAGTAAAGGAGGGTTATGATTCATGGTAGAAATTGAAAAGCCGCGCATTATGTGCGTGGATACCCCTGAGGATTCTTCCTACGGCAAGTATGTCGTAGAGCCTCTGGAGCGTGGTTACGGCATGACTCTGGGCAATTCTTTGCGCCGGATTCTGCTGAGCAGTCTGCCCGGCTATGCAGCCACTTCTGTGAAGATTGCGGGCGTGCAGCATGAGTTCTCCACCGTCCCCGGTGTCACCGAGGACGTGACCGAAATCGTTCTGAACGTCAAGCGCATGATTATGAAGCTGCACAGTGTCGGCCCCAAGACTGTATATATCGATGCGGTTGGTCCCTGTGAGGTCACTGCCGGCGATATCAAGGCCGACGCCGAGGTTGAGATCCTGAACCCCGAGCTGCACATCTGCACTCTGGGCGACGATGCCACTTTCAATATGGAGATCACCCTTTCTCAGGGTCGGGGCTATGTTTCCTCTGATCGGAACAAGACCCCTCAGACTGTCATCGGTGTGATTCCCATTGACTCCATCTATTCTCCCGTGAAAAAGGTGAATTACACGGTGGAGCCCTGTCGTGTCGGCGACAAGACCGATTTCGACAAGCTGACCCTTGAGGTCTGGACTGATTCCACCATCTCTGCCAAGGACGCTGTGTCCCTGGGTGCGAAGATTCTCTCCGATCACCTGACGGTGTTCACCAGCCTGTCTGACTCTGTCAGCACCGGTTCCACCGTGGTGGAGAAGGTTTCCGATCGTCCTGATGCCAAGCTGGCCATGACGATTGATGAGCTGGATCTGTCTGTCCGTAGCTTCAACTGCCTGAAGCGTGCCAACATCAATACCGTTGCCGACCTGATTAACAAGACCGGCGAGGATATGATGAAGGTTCGTAATATGGGCAAGAAGTCCTTGGACGAAGTTCAGAAGAAGCTGGAGATGATGGGCCTGTCCCTGGCCAGCGAGGATTCTGGCAGCAACAACTAAGTTAACCTTTTACAAAGGAGGAAACGTTCATGTTTGGCACTCGTAAGCTGGGCAAGACCAGCACTCAGAGAAGAGCGCTCCTGCGTCAGCAGGTCACCGATCTGCTGGCTAACGGCAAGATGGAGACCACCTTCTACCGCGCCAAGGAAGTTCAGCCCATGGCTGAGAAGATGATTACCCTGGGCAAGAAGGGCAACCTGGCCGCTTACCGTAAGGCAATGGCATACATCACCAAGGAAGATGTTGTTCAGAAGCTGTTCAAGGAGATTGCTCCCAAGTATGCCGACCGTAACGGCGGCTACACCAGAGTGACCCGTACCGGCGCTCGCCGTGGCGATGCTGCTGAGATGGCGGTCATCGAGCTGGTCTAATCCAGCCAATAACCATAAATAAAAGCCTGCCGCAATGCGGCAGGCTTTTTGACATAATACAGGGGAGGGGCATTACCTCTCTCGAAATCACATATTCATAAGTAGAGAGCCAACCAGCACTGCACCGCAGGCAGCAACGGCAACGGTCAAAAGGCTTTTTCCCTTAAAGGCCAGCCCGACAGCGACTACGAATCCGGCAACTGCTGGAATGGGTTCTGTGGTGTAGAAAATCGCCGGTACAGTCATTACCGCCAAAACCGAGTAGGGGATGTAGTGCAGAAAGGAAAGAATAAATCGATTGGTGATTTTCTTCTTCATCAGCACCAGCGGCAGCATCCGAATCAGATAAGTCACACCGGCCGTTACCAGTAAGTAAATCAAAAAGCTCATACCATTGCCTCCGTTTCAATTGGTGCAGCCAGGGCCATAGCGGCGCTGGCAACGCAGGCGCAAATGATAATCACGAACCCACTGGGGACAGTTTTTAGTAGCGGAATGAAATAGAAGCCGCAGCTGAGCGCCACAGCAATGCAGACGCACAGTGTAGTGGACAGACTGGCTTTCATTTCCGGAACTACGATGGCGATAAACATCCCGTAGATTGCAACACTCAACGAGGACGTGACCACAGCCGGCAGAATATTTCCGGCCAGTGCTCCTAGAATCGTACCAGCAGACCAGCCAAGCCAGGGGGTAAGAATCAAACCATAGAGGTAGTGCTTTCCTACCGCACCCTCTTGACCGCTGGCCACGGCGAACACCTCGTCGGTATTGATAAATCCGAAGGCCATCCGGTGCGGAACCGTCATGCCTTCGTCCAGCTTTTGGGATAGAGAGATGGACATAAGCGCGTAACGGAGATTGATAATCAGCTGCGATATGGCCAACTCAATCAGACTGCCTTGCGCCGTAATAATTGGCACGGCAGCGAATTGGCCTGCAGAGGTGACGCAGGTCATGGAAATCATCAGCGCTTCCCATGGAGTCAGCCCCTGCTGGACAGCGGAAATGCCGAAGGCGAAGGACACGGACAGATACCCCAGACAAATGGGGATACCGTCCACCAGCCCTTTTCTAAAAAAGTTTCGTTTGCTCATAATACCAGACTTTCATAAGGAAGCCCCATCCGAACGGACGGGGCTGAATTGATAGAGGAGAGGGTTATTGCTGTTCTGTCAGAATATCGGCCAGCGTAATGCCCTCGAAGAATTCGTCCACCATTTTGTCCAGCCGCTCCCACATGGGTAGGGTGTGGCAACAGGTGGCTCTGGAGCAAGCGGCGGGGCCTTGCGTGGTGCAGGACACCGTAGCCAAACTGCCCTCCGTCAGCTTCAGGATGCTGCCGATGGTGTAGTTCTCAGCGCTTCGGTTTAGACGATAGCCGCCGCCTTTGCCATGCACCGCATCCACGAATCCGGCCTTGGACAATGTGGACATAATGGCCTCCAAATATTTCTGAGAAATATTTTCAGACTCAGCGATTTCCTTCAGGGGAATCCGTTCTTCTGTGCCGTGGAGCGCCAGATAGACCATCACCCGCAGGGCGTAGCGCCCCTTCGTCGATACAATCATCTTACTCGCAGTGCGCACAGTGCTCGCAGTCGGGGAAGATGCTTTTGTCGTACTCGATGCCGTTGCGGTCGTAGTAATCCTTCAGTGCGTTTTTGATGGCCTCCTCAGCCAGCACGGAGCAGTGGAGCTTGTGTGCGGGCAGACCGTCCAGTGCCTCGGCCACAGCCTTGTTGGTCAGCTGCATGGCGTCGTGAATGGACTTGCCCTTAATCATCTCGGTGGCCATGGAGCTGGAGGCGATGGCGCTGCCGCAGCCGAAGGTTTCGAACTTCACGTCCACAATGATGTCGTTTTCAATCTTCAAATAGATTTTCATAATGTCGCCGCACTTGGCGTTTCCCACTTCGCCGACACCGTCGGCATCCTCAATGATGCCAACATTGCGGGGGTGGGTAAAATGATCCATAACAATTTCACTGTAAAGTGCCATAATCAAAACTCCTAATATTAAAGAATATATTCCCGCTTGCCGGTCTGCAGGTCACGCCAGACGGGGGAAATGCTCCGCAGATAGGCGACCACCTCGGGAACTACGGTGAGAATGTGGTCGATTTCTTCATCGGTGTTGTATTCGCAAAGGCTCAGCCGTAGAGAGCCGTGAGCCACATCGTGAACCCGACCGATGGCCAGTAAAACATGGCTGGGATCCAGACTGCCGCTGGTGCAAGCGGAGCCGGAGGAGGCGCAGACCCCCTTCATGTCCAGCAGAAGCAGCAGGCTTTCGCCCTCGATGCCCTCAAAGCAGAAGCTCACATTACCGGGCAGCCGGTTGACGCTGTCGCCGTTGAGGGCGCAGTGTGGAATCTTGCTCAGCCCCTCAATCAGCCGGTCACGCATGGCTGTAACCTTGGCGGCGTTCTCTCCCAGATGGGCGCAGGCATCCTCCAAAGCGGCGGCCAGACCCATGATGGCGGGGATGTTCTCGGTGCCGGCCCGCTTGCCACGCTCCTGTGCGCCGCCTTCGATAACGTTGGTCAGCGCCAGACCACGACGGCAGTACAGTGCGCCCACGCCCTTGGGGCCGTGGAACTTGTGGCCGGACAGGCTCAGCATATCGATGTTCTGCTCCTTCACATTGATGGCAATGTGGCCTACCGCCTGCACCGCATCGGTGTGGAAGGGGATGCCGGCCTGCTTGCACACCGCACCAATCTCGGGAATGGGCAGTATGGAACCGATTTCGTTGTTGGCGTACATGGTGGTCACCAGACAGGTGTCCGGCCGAATGGCATCCGCCACCTGCTGGGCGGTGATGTTGTGGCCGTTTTTCACATCCAGCAGCGTCACCTCGAAGCCTTCCTTTTCCAGCTTGTTCAGGGTGTGCAACACAGCATGATGCTCAAAAGCGGTGGAGATAATATGTTTTTTGTTCTTTCGGGCACCGATGCGTGCGGCGGAGATGATGGCCTGATTGTCGGCCTCGCTGCCGCCAGAGGTGAAGTAGATTTCACGGGGCTCGCAGCCCAGACATTTGGCTACCCGCTCACGGGCGCTTTCCAGCGCCTCCTTGGCCTCCTGACCAACAGAGTGGAGGCTGGAGGGGTTGCCGTAGATGGTATCAAAATAAGGCATCATGGCCTGAATCGCCACTTGACTGGTCTTGGTCGTTGCGGCGTTATCAGCATAAACTTGCATATGGGACCTCCCTAGTAATTCTGTGGGTAATATAGCACTTTTAACCTACTTTGTCAATGGGTTAATCCCCCAGCCCTACAAATTATCGTTTAGCGCACTAGCGGCGAAGCCGCATCGCTTCCCCCGAGGGGAAGCTGGCACCGCCGAAGGCGGTGTCTGAAGGGGAATACGGGCAGAATGCTATTTGTTTTGCGTCTTTTTAGACTTGTTCAGGTATCGCCATTCCCCTTCCGGTTCGGGCAAAGCCCGAACTACCTTCCCCTCGGGGGAAGGTATAGCGCCTGCGGCGCTTAGTAAGCTAAACGCTAATTTATATAAAAAGTGCCGCTGCGGGGGAGCAGCGGCGATAAATTCAGCCTTTGGACTGATGAATCTGATACAGTAGCAAAGCTGCGTTGGCCCGATTCAGTGGTGCGGCAGTAATGGTAAAGCCGTTATCCGTCATGGCAGTGATGGCAGTCAGGGCCCAAACGGGGGTGTCCCCGTCATTTTCCTTGCCGGTAGGCACGTCGGTGGTCACCGTCAAATCCAGCGCATTTTGCACCAGTAGCGCCGCCTCAGCGCCGGAAATGGTTTGCTGTGCGCCGAAGCTGTCGCCGTAGGGCCAGCCGGCCAGAATCCCCGTCCGCAGAGCGGCAGCCAGATAGGGGCGCAGCCAATCTGGCGTTTCGTCCACGAAGCCGGTGTAAGCGGCATCCTTGTCCACGGAGATGTCCAGCGTCTTTACCAGCATAGTCAAAAATTCTCCACGGCTCACAGCTTTGTCCGGCTGGAAGCAGAGCTGCCCGTCCAGCTGTTCCCCAACGAACAGGCCGCTGTTGCGCAGCCATTCCGCTGTGAAGCGGCAGTCAGCGCTGGCGGTGTCCGCATACTGCTTGTTGTCCGTGGGCTTGAGAATCTGAATGGTGACCGTGGCTTCACGGGACACCTTGCCTGCGGGATCTGTGGCGGTAAAGGTAAAGGAGTCGGTGCCGACCTTGTTCTTTTTGGGGGTGTAAAGATAGCTGCCGTCCTCTCGCAGAGTAACGTTGCCCCGCTTGGGGGAACGAATCAGAGTGTAGGTCAGTTTCTGACCTTCCGGGTCGGTGACTTTCAATAGACCCTCGTTGGGAAGGTTTTTATAGGTTTCCATGCTGGAATCCTCCGCAATGGGGGCGTTGTCCACCTTTCCGGCCACAGTAATGGTCAATGCGGCGGCCTGCTCCACCCGATTTTCAAAGATGGGCAAATAGGTCAGCGTAGCCACCGTGTCCTCCTCGGTCATCAGAGGAAGGAAGGTCAGCTGGCTCAGCTGCTGGGCGGTGAGAATGTCCCCGGGCTGCAGCACACGGCTGCCCAGCATAATGGTTCCGGCTTTTGCATCGGGCAGCTCCATAATACAAACGCCCGCAATGGCCTCCTCCTGAGAAAAATCCTCGTCGGTAAAGCAGTAGACTGCGTCGCAGTCAACCTGAGCGGCGAAGGCGCTTCCTGCGATGCCCAGAGCAAGGCAAAGGCAAAGGGCAAAGCAGAGAAAACGTTTTCGAGTCATGTGGAATACCTCCTGAAATCTGTATTTCGGAGATAGTTTTTACAAAAAGGGAAGAAAATATGCATCCAATGAAAAGAGCCTGCGATAAACGCAGGCTCCAAGGGTATGTATGCTATTAGTGATTCTCCATCCACTCGTTGACCTTGGTCTTGGCCAGACGCAGGATATCCTCAGCGGGGTAGGGAGAGTTTTCGCCGCCGCAGACATACAGGAAGTACAGACCGTTGGGGGTCTGGTACAGAGATTCCTCGTAGCCAGCGGGATCGCCGTAGAAGCCGCAGACATACTTCTTGACCAGGGTAGCGGTCTCGGTGTCGTACTCCTTCTTGCAAATGATCTTCTTCATGGGGGCAACCTCCTTTCGCATTCAAATCAACTGACAGGCTTTATTATACATCTTTTTTGCGAAAATGCAATAGGTTTTTTGTTAAAAACCAATGTTTTGCGTTAAATTTGTTTGAACACCTTAGAAAAAGAGGTGCCGGACACCAGTTTTATCGTCAAAATGCACAAAGCGCAGAATCATAAAGGAGAGTAGGAATCCGAATTAGGGCCATCTACCCGATAAAAGCGGGTGTTGGGGTTGATTTTCTGGTGATAAAGCGCATTCCAACCGGCTATATCGCCCACGAAGAACACATTGCGCAGTGCTGTACACCGCCCAAAGGCATCGTTGCCAATGGTCTGCACGGAAGCTGGGACGTAAACAGCCTCTAACGCAGCGCAGCTGTAAAAGGCCTTAGCGCCGATGGATGTAACGTTTTCGGTTAGCTTCACACCCCGCAGCTTATCGCAGTCGGAGAAGGCCTTGTCACCGATGGTGATGAGGGAATCCGGTAGGGTAACGCTGGTCAGTGTATCGCAATCAGAGAAGCATCCATCGGACAGTGCGGTGACTTTCTCGCCGTTTACAGTTTCGGGAACCACCAGATTGCCGTCGCCGGTGTAAAGGGAGTAATCAAAGTATAGCACTCCGTCCTCTACGCTGAACCAAGGGGTAGCGGAGGGGGCGTTGTCTTTGGGAGCATAGGTCAGGGCGAAGACCACGCAGCCGATGGTAAACATCACCGCCAGAAATACCAGCGGCGGCCAAAGCTTTCCCTTTTTGGGCTTTGGGGGCGCAATCAGCGTGGTGCCACATTCGCCGCAGAATACAGGGTCGTTGGGACGGGGGGCGTTGCATTTTGGACAAAACATAACTGTCACCTCTTTCTATAAATATAGCACAAGCTGCACTACCTTGCAAGCTTGCGCTGAAAGAAAAAACGTGATATGATATAAAAAAGGAGTGAAGCGCATGAAGGACATCCCATTTTTCACAACGGAATACGGCGTAGCGAGCTTGATGTTAGGGGAGATCCCCTACCGGCAGGAGGCATATATCCGTGTGGTCGAGGCTCAGTCGGGGCAGATGGAGAATTTGATTCGGGAGTGCGTGGGCTTTTGCCGTGCCGCTGGAGCGGAGCGGATTTACTGGAGCGCCGGTGATGTACAAGGACAGCTTCATGCTTCGGTCTATCAAATGCAGGGTACGGCTGTTGCAGATTCTCAGAAACAGGAGCATTTGTTTCCTGTGACCGAGCAGACGGTGAAGCGCTGGCGGGAGATATATAATGAGAGGATGCGGCAGGTGGATAATGCCGCTACCCTGACAGCGGCGGACGAGCCGAAGATTCTCCAGTCCGGCGGCGCTTATTTCGTCCATCGTGACGGAAAGCTACTGGGGCTGTTCTGGCTGGAGGATACGAAGCTGCTGGGCATCGCCGCCACGGAGCCGGGGGCAGGGGAGCGGATAATGCATACCGCCATGTCGCTGATTGAGGGAGCGACCATGACGCTGGAGGTGGCCTCCACCAATGAAAAGGCCATCGCCCTGTACGAGCGACTAGGCTTTGTGAAAACAAAGGAGCTGCGCCGCTGGTACGAAGGCATATAGGAAACGGGCGTGCCGACGGCACGCCCGAAAAAATTACTTACGCACGAACAGCACACCTAGGGTGCCGGGACCGCAGTGACAGGAAACGGTGCAGCCAGCGACAGTGTGGTAAATGTTTTGGAAATTACCATACTGTGCAACAGCGTCGGTCACAGCCTGATAGCACTCATCGTTGACGGTGGTGTAGGTGATGAACAGGGTGTTTCCGTCCACATCCCCCCGCTCCGCCAGCCGATCCTTGACATAATTGATTAGACATTTGGCGTAGTTGCCCCGATACTTCTTCACGACGGACATCTTACCGTTTTTGACTTCGATGCAGGGCTTCAGGTTCAGCAGATTTGCGCCCAGCGCAGCGGCAGAGGAGCAGCGACCGCCCTTGACCATGTATTTCAGCTGATCCAGCACGAAGCTTGCCTCGATGCGCTCGGTATAGGCTCTCAGGGCATCCGCCAGCTGATCCAAATCCGTAGCTTCCTTGGCCAGACGGCAGGCCTCCAGCACTACCAGTCCCTGGCCAGTGGACAAATTCATGGAATCGATGACCCGAACCTTGGGGTGATCCTCGGCGGCCAGACAGGCGTTCTGATAGCATGAGGAGAAGCCGGAGCCGATGTTGATGTGAATAATGCCGTCGTAGTCGTCCTCGAAGCGGGCAAAAAACTCATCGTACTCGCCCATGTTGTTGGCAGTGGTGCTGCACAGCTCGCCGCCAGCAGCCACATGGGCAAAGATATCCTCGGGCGTAATGGTGACGCCGTCCTTGAATTGTTCATTGCCTTTGACAACGGTCAGAGGCACTAGTGTGATATCGTTGGCTTCCAGAAGTTCCTTGGAAAGATCACAGGTGCTGTCAGAGAGAATTTTAATTTTCATCGTTATGTTCCTTTCTTTAGCAAGGGTTGTTGGAAAGCATGAAGCAGTTAGGCTCCACGGCGTTAGTTCGCAGGTAATTGCTGCCCCAGTCCCGCATAGCCACCAGCAGTGGCATCAGGCTTTTGCCCAACTCAGTCAGAGAGTATTCTACCTTCGGCGGAACGATGGGAAAGACCTCTCGATGGATCAGCAGCTTGGATTCCAGCTCCCGCAGCTGCTGGGTGAGCATTTTTGGAGTCACGCCGCTGATTTGATTGCGCAGCTCGGAGAAGCGCAGCTTTCCGCTGGCCAGATGCCAAAGAATCAGGGCCTTATACTTTCCACCAATCAGTTCCAGTGTTGCCTCCACCGGACAGTGCTCATTGTGCTGCATGATAACCTCCTTTGGTGCATGGTATCAAAAAGGATAGTATGAAACAAAAAAGTGCGTACTTGTATTTTGGGAACAAGCTGGTATGATAGTATCATAAAGATACTACGATGTCAACAGGAGAAATTCACATGAAAATCAAATTTGATGTGACCGGAATGACCTGCGCAGCCTGCTCTGCCCGTGTGGAGAAGGTGACGGGGGCGGTAGAAGGTGTGGAGAAGGTGGAAGTGAACCTTCTGGCTGGTTCCATGACTGTGGAAGCGCCCCGTGAGGCGGTAGCAGCTATTGAATC
This sequence comes from Oscillospiraceae bacterium, assembly GCA_015067605.1. Taxonomy (GTDB): domain Bacteria; phylum Bacillota; class Clostridia; order Oscillospirales; family Oscillospiraceae; genus Faecousia. The sequence goes on along the minus strand of SVME01000046.1, from coordinate 3,954 downwards.
GGCGGTGGAAAAAGCCGGCTACGGGGCCAGTGTGGCCGGCGAGAAAAAAAAGGCGGCAGCCTCAGAGGCTGACCCGATGAAGCGTATGAAGCTGCGAATCATCGGCTCGGCGGCGCTGTTGATCATGCTGATGTATTTTACCATGGGCCATATGGTGGGTCTGCCTACTCCAAGCTGGTATCATGGGATGACGGCGGCGCTGCTGCAATTTTTCCTGACGCTGCCGGTGCTGTACCTGAACCGCAGCTATTATTCCCGAGGCCTGAAGGCTCTGTGGCACCGGAGCCCCAACATGGATTCGCTGATTGCGGTGGGCTCTGGTGCGGCGCTGATTTACGGCGTGGCGGTGCTGTTTTTGATGTCAAATGCCATTAATCGGCGGGACTGGCCTGCGGTGGCGGAGTATAGCCATGATTTGTATTTTGAATCGGCCGCCATGATTTTGACCCTTGTGACCCTTGGCAAGTTCCTCGAAACCCGTGCCAAGGGCAAGACCGGCGATGCCATTCGGGCCCTGATGGATTTGCGGCCCAAGACTGCGGTGATTCTGGATACTCAGGGGCAGCGGCAGATTCCCGTGGAGGAGGTTCGGGTGGGTGACCGGCTGATGCTCCGTGCGGGAGATGCGGTTCCTGTGGACGGCCTGATTTTGAAGGGTCGTGGAGCGGTGGATCAGAGCGCCCTCACCGGCGAGAGCCTGCCGGTGGAAAAGACGGTGGGCGATACGGTGGCGGCAGCCACAATCGTCACCGAAGGTTATCTGGAGTTTGAAGCCCGTCAGGTGGGAGAGGATACCACCCTTTCTCAAATCATCCGAATGGTGGAGGAGGCCGGTGGCTCCAAGGCGCCCATTGCCCGTCTGGCGGATAAAATCGCTGGCTTCTTTGTGCCAACGGTCATGTCCATAGCGGCGGTGGTGTTCGGCGTGTGGATGCTGCTGGGCAAGGGACTGGAGTTCTCCCTCACCTGCGCCATTGCGGTGCTGGTGATTTCTTGCCCCTGTGCACTGGGGCTTGCCACGCCGGTGGCCATCATGGTGGGCACAGGACGTGGTGCCCGTATGGGCGTGCTGTTCAAGAACGCCGCCGCATTGGAGCAGCTTCACGCAGTGGACACCGTGGTGCTGGACAAAACCGGTACGCTGACTACCGGCAAACCGGCGGTGACGGATATTATCGGAGATGAGAAGCCTCTGCTGGAGGTGGCGGCGGCGCTGGAGCAACATTCGGAGCATCCCTTCGCCAAGGCCATTCTGGAGCGTGCCAAAGGCATGACCGTTCCTGAGGTGACGGATTATGAAACTCTTCCGGGACGCGGCGTGGCAGGAATGGTGGCCGGAGGTCGCTGTATTGGCGGCAATCGGCAGCTGATGCAGGACAGCGGCATCGATGTGCCGGAGTATCCGGAGCTGGCGGCGCAGGGGAAAACGGTGCTTTATTTCGCTGCCGGTGGAGAGTATCTGGGTGCCATCGCCGCAGCAGACGTATTGAAACCGGACTCGGCGGCAGCAGTGGCAGCGATGAAGAAAATGCATCTTGACGTAGTGATGCTCACCGGCGATAATAAGAGGACAGCCGAGGCCATCGGAGCGCAGGCTGGCATTGATCATGTGGTGGCACAGGTGCTGCCCGGTGACAAGGCCGGCGCGGTGAAAGTACTCCAGCAGCAGGGCAAGAAAGTGCTGATGGTGGGCGACGGCATCAACGATGCTCCGGCGCTGGTGACGGCGGATGTGGGCATGGCCATTGGTGCCGGAACGGATATCGCCATGGACTCCGCACAAATCGTGCTGATGACCGGTTCGCTGGCGGGTGTTGCCGGAGCGGTGGAGCTGAGTAAGGCCACCTTGCGCAATATCAAGCAAAATCTTTTCTGGGCGTTTTTCTATAATGCCCTGTGTATCCCCGTGGCGGCGGGAGCGCTGTATCCGTTCTTTGGCTGGCAGCTGAGCCCCATGCTGGGTGCGGCGGCCATGAGCATGAGTTCGGTGTTCGTGGTGACCAACGCCCTGCGGCTGCGCTTTTTCAAGTCGAAAACCGCCGTTATTCCGGCGGAAACACCCGTAATTATCAAGGAGGAACCGAAAATGGAAACTGTTATCAACGTCAATGGTATGATGTGCCCCCACTGTAAGGCTATGGTGGAAAAGGTCTGTAAGGCCGTCCCCGGTACTACCAATGCGGTGGTGGATTTGCAGGCAAAGAACGTCACCGTCACCGGCAACGCAGATGTGGCGGCTCTCAAGCAAGCCATCACCGACGCCGGCTACGAGGTGGTGTAAATTGTCGTATAGGGGCTAATAGTTTGCACGTCCCTCGGCCCCCTCTGACGAGGGGGCTGTCAGCGAAGCTGACTGGGGGAGAGAAAAATGTTTGTTTTTTGCTGTAATAACAAAAGCGAAAAAATATGTTTTCTCTCCCTTCGCCCCTTTGGCTCACCTCCCTCATCAGAGGGAGGTTTGGGGGGTGCGTACTTGCTTCACTAAAAAATAATTTTCCCCAAACTATAATAAGTCCAATCTATTGGACATACTCGTTGTTACAATATAGCCAAAAGAAACGAAAGGAAGATGGCTATGTTCACAATGAGATATGTGCACGGTCATGTGCAGGTGTACGATAGAAATGGAAAATTCCTGTTTTCCGCAGATAATGAGTGGGAAGCACGGAAGGAAATGGAGGAGCATGCGGAATCTGAGGCTTGACATATGCTACGACGGAACCCGCTACCGGGGCTGGCAGCGGCTGACCGGCGTTGAAAATACCATACAGGGCAAGCTGGAGCAGACCCTATCCACCATTCTGGGGGAGCCTGTTGAAATCTCCGGCAGTGGCCGAACGGATGCGGGAGCCCACGCGGCCCATCAGGTTGCGAACTTCCATTGCCACAGCCAAATGCCGGCGGAGCAGATTCTTTTGGAGCTGCGGCGGTATTTGCCGGAGGATATCGGCATACACTCCTGCAGAGAGGCGGGGGAGCGGTTTCATGCCCGACTGAACGCCCAGACTAAAACCTACCGCTACCGCATCTGGAACAGCGACAGACCTTGCGTGTTCCAGCGGCGGTTCGTCACCGTTGTGCCGGAGCGGCTTGACATGGAGCAGATGAAAAAAGCGGCATCGCACCTGTTGGGGGAGCATGATTTCTCCGCCTTTTGCGCCGCAAAGGGCAAGAAAAAATCTACCGTCCGCCGTGTGGATGCCATCGAGATTCGCCGTGAGGGGGAGGAGCTGGTGATGGATTTCACCGGCAACGGCTTCCTGTACAACATGGTGCGCATCATGGTAGGTACGCTGGTAGAGGTGGGTCTGCACCAACGATCCGCCGACAGTATTCCGCAGTTATTCGGTGGTCAGCGAGCCAGTGCCGGGATGCTGATGAGCGCACGGGGCTTGTGTCTAATGGAGGTAACCTATTGAATATACAGATATTTGGAAAAAGTAAGTGCTTCGATACCAAGAAGGCGGAGCGCTGGTTCAAGGAGCGACGAATCAAGTATCAGTCGGTGGATCTGCTGCGATTTGGTCTGTCCGGCAAGGAGTTCGACAGTGTCCTGCGGGCAGTGGGCGGCATTGATAACCTGATTGACTGGAACGGCGAATCCGACCAGATTACGCTGCTGAAATACATGGACGATAAGGTGGCCAAGGAGGATAAGGTGTTCGACGACCCGTCCCTCATGCGTACCCCCATCGTCCGCAACGGCAAACAGGCCACCGTAGGCTTCTGCCCGGAAATCTGGGCCACATGGGAATAACACAAAAGCAGTCCCCACCGAGGGACTGCTTTTCCTGTCTGTGTGGCAAATTATCGTTTAGCGCATTAGTGGCGAAGCCGCCTTGGCTCTCCCTCTGGGAGAGCTGGCACCGCCGAAGGCGGTGACTGAGAGGGTTTTCGATGCTTTATATACCCTCTCCGCCCCAGTGTGCGCACTGGGGCACCTCTCCCAGAGGG
>SVME01000045.1 GCA_015067605.1 Oscillospiraceae bacterium | reverse complement strand
TCCTTAACGCTCATAATTGATGTAACATTACAGCAGGAGATTGCCACGGGCCTGCGGCCCTCGCAATGACATACGTTGCTTTTAGTTGGCTTGCTTACTAAAAGGGATAACCACAACAATAATTTACCGGACTAAATTACAAAAAAACTCTTTATTTCCGGCCACTCCGCCTTCAGACTCCCCTGAAAGTAGCCGTATTTTCCACCACCACGGCCACCGAATTTCTGGCAGAGGGCATCGCCCAAGGGCTTTACATCTCCATTTTTATTGACCAGACACATAGCACCGTTGTCGCTGAACACCGCCGCAGTACCGCCACAGCTACGGGCGATACGGTCTGAAAGCTCCCGCACCGCCGCCGGTGCCAGTCCGGCCTCATAATGCTGCACATCTCCCTTGCCGGCGTAGCCCTCGGCAATCAATTCAAAAATCCGCCGCTCCAGACCGGTGGCACGGAACTCCGCCGCCGTCAGTCGATCATTCATACGGCGCGCCGCCTCGCCGGTTTCCATGATTTTGGCGGAAAACGCCTGCGAAACCTGCCGGTTCTGGTCATAGGCTTGGTTCAAAATCTCCAGCGCACGCCCTCCGCAGGCCATCTCAATTCGCACGCCCTGATGGAACTTGACGCAGGAGAACAGCTTAATCAGGCCTATTTCGCCGGTGTGCTTCACATGGACACCGCAACAGGCGCAGCTATCAGTGCCGGGAACCTCCACAATGCGCACCGGCCACGGCAACGCCCGTTTGGTGCGGTATGTCACAGAGGGCAGCTCCTCCGGCGATGGCACCCAGCAACGGACGGGCAGATTCTGCCATACAGCACGATTTGCCTCCAGCTCGATTTCCGGTAACGCATCGGCTGGGATAGGGCCGTCGAAATCGATGGTAATCAAATCCGCTCCCACGTGGAAACCCACATTGTGATAGCCGAACCGTTGGCAGACGATGCCGGACACGATGTGCTCGCCGGTGTGCTGCTGCATCAGGTCGAACCGGCGGTTCTGGTCGATGATACCCTCCGCCGAACCAGTCACCGGATTGGCGCAATAATGCACCACATCCTTACCCTGTTCCTGCACGTCCAGCACGGAAACTCCATTCAAAGTACCCAAATCGCAGGCCTGTCCGCCACCCTCGGGATAAAAAGCTGTGGCATCCAAAATCACCGCATAGCCCTTCTCATTTTCCTCACAGGATACCACATTCGCCTGAAACCGATACAAATGGGAGTCCTCATAATACAGCTTTCTTGTCATAGAAATCTCCTTTTGGGTGCTAAATTATCGTTTAGCGGTGTAAGATTGCTCCGCACCAAACTTGGCTCTCCCTCTGGGAGAGCTGGCAAAAATCTCTGATTGTTGACTGAGAGGGTGTCAAAACAATGATAGGACACCCTCTCCGCCCAGTGTGCGCACTGGGCACCTCTCCCAGAGGGAGAGGCAAGGGATTGTGCGTTACTTCGCTAAACAATAATTTATCCGCATAAATTTTCTTTATTCTATCACGTTTCGTGGAAAATTTCATCTATAATATGATAAATTATTCAAAAGGGGTTGAAATCTGAGGAAAATGTTGTAATATATCCTCAAAAGGAGGGAAACCTATGGTATATGCACAATATCGGTTGGGCTGCGAGCTGCTGGCCGCCATGCCGCCGGATATGAAGCGCACCGTTGGTCGGTTCCGCCAGCTCTACGACATGGGGCTGCATGGACCGGAGCTTCTGAATTTCTGCAATCAGGGACAGAAATTTCGCCTGCAGACCGGCGCTGCATTCTTCGAGCGGGTCTGCCGCGCCGTGCGAATGGAGCGCTCCGAGGGGGCTATGGCCTACCTGTACGGTCTGATTGCCCATTATGCCATCAGTTCAATTTCAAGTTCCTTCCTGAATCGTACCGCTGAAAGCCTTTCCATCCGCACCGGCAAGATTCGCACGGAATTTGACCGGTATTTGTTGGAGAAGGACGGTAAAAAGCCCCCTTACCGCCACGACCGAAGCCAACACATCCGCCTGACCCCCGGCGAGTGCGAAACTGTGGCTCTTTTTTACCCCGGCATCAGCGCCGGAACCATCGGAAAATGCGTCAAGCGGATGAATCGGGTGATGCACCTGCCGGTGATGCCCGCCGGCTCCAAGCGGGATCTGGTGGTGAAGGTAATGACTCTACGGGGACAGGGGGATTTCGTAATGGATACACATCCGGATTACCGTCTGAAAGATGCCAACGAAGGCCTGCTCCGGCTCTATGAGCTGGCCCGGGAGCATTACAGCTCTCTGCTGGAGCAAATTCAGACACGTTTGCGTAAAAAATACACTCTCAGCCCGGATTTCTCTTTGCCCATGGGATAAAATTTGCAGCCCTGCCGTAACGGCAGGGCTGTTTTGTTGCAAGCATATAAATTATCGTTTAGCGCACTAGCGGCGAAGCCGCATGGCTTCCCCCGAGGGTGGTGCTTCGCGCAGCGAATTAGAATTAAAATGATTGCCGGTGGCAATCATACCACTACTATTAGCTGTCACCGCCTTTGGCGGTGACAGAAGGGGAATACGGGCAGAAACATAATAGTTTTTGTATCTTTTCAGACCTGATATTGCATTTCAGGTATCGCCATCCCCTTCCGACCTCGCTTGCGCTCGGCCACCTTCCCCCCGGGGGAAGGTATAGCGCCTGCGGCGCTTGCTCCGCTAAACGATAATTTATCTCACATTTTAGGGAAGTTTAGTATAGCGGCACATTTGGTAGGGGATGCCGTTTTCCTCGCCGGATTGGAGAATTGCATCCAGTTTCCAGCATTTATCTTCGTCCAAATCAGGGAAAAAGGTATCCGAATCCGGCTTACAGCCAACTTTTGTCACATAAGCGGTATCGCAATAGGGGAGCATCTGGCGGTATACACTGCCGCCGCCGATGACCATGGCTCGCTCCGCATTCGCCGCAAGGGTAACCACTTCTTCCACACTGCGGCAGACGGTGAAGCCCTCGATTTCCCCCTCCGAACGGGTCAGCGCCACGTTGATACGACCCGGCAGGGGCTTTTGGTCGGGGAAATCCTCGATGGTCCGGCGGCCGACGATGACCATGGCTCCACGGGTGGTTTCCCAAAAAAATTTCCGATCCGCCTTCAAGGCGATGGGCTGAGTGCCGTCACGGCCGATGCCCCAGTCGGCATAGACTGCTACAATCAATTCCATTAGCGCATCCTCTTTTCCAGTGTGGCAGAGCTGAGGGAGGACAGGTACACCCGATCCATGCCGTACTCCACCGTGACAACATAGGATTTGGGCAACTCGTCGCAGGGAACAACCTGTCCCTCCTGCTCAGACTTGGCCAGAAATTCACGGGTGCGCTTGGAGGTGGTGGTGTTGTCCATGTCGAAGATGCCAATGATGGCCTTCTCCCGCACCGCCATATCATTGCCGATGGATAAATACAAAGCTAAATCCCCCCATTGTAGGGGAGGGTCTTGACCCTCCCCTACAATTTTTTTTATAAAAACAGTCATCTTCCCAACGAATCGGGTTTGTTTCGATATATTCCCATATTATCTGGTAGCTTTTGTCATTACGTATAACATGGTCGTGATACGACCGTTGCCACACCTTCAAATTTGGGTTAATTGAATGTATTTTTCTCGAAATACCAGATTTTAATTGTCCAACAACCGTATTCAGATTTGGTCGCTCACCCAATCTTCCATCGCAACCAATCACAACTATTGCATGTAAATGATTTGGCATCACAACGTAATGGTCGATTCTGATATGTTCAAAATGGGTAGGAATATCCAATAAATCCTTACAGACCATCTTTCCAAAAGTATTCAGTTTTTCCGGTTCACCAAAGATACATTGCTTATTGTGTGTACATATGGTGATGAAATAAAACTGATCACCTGAATAATCAAAATCTGGTATTCTTGGGGATTTTCTCTTATAGTATTCCAAGATTCTACCTCTAACCTACATATTTCAATTAATAGGGTTTAGGGAGGGTCAAGACCCTCCCCTACGGTATTTTTGGGATTCATGAACGGCCAGTTCGTCGCAGCGGTTGTTTTTGGGGTTCTCGGCGTGGCCCTTGACCCAGTGGTAGCGTAGCTGGTGACGCATGGTCAGTTGTAGCAATTCTTCCCACAAATCAGGGTTTAAGGCTGGTTTTTTATCGGATTTTATCCAGCCTTTCTTTTTCCAGCCCCACGCCCAGCCCTTTTCCAGCGCGTCGATGACGTACTTGGAATCGGAGTACAGCTCCACAATGCAAGGCTCCTTCAACCGTTGCAGACCCCGAATCACTGCCGTCAGCTCCATCCGGTTATTGGTGGTATTTTCCTCGCCGCCGGACAGCTCCAGCTCGTGTCCGTTATAGGAAAGAATCGCCCCCCAGCCGCCGGGCCCCGGATTGCCGGAGCAGGCGCCGTCGGTGTACAGGGTCACGGTTTTCATGCTTCTTCCTTCTCTGCCAGCGCCATGCCGATGACACGGTCGCCCTCGTCCTTGAAGCGCATGACGATAACGCCCTGAGTAGCACGGCCGCAGATCCGGATGCCGCTGACATCGGTACGGATGATGGTGCCGGACTGGGTGATCAGCATCAGATCCTCACTGCCGTCCACCACCTTGACACCCACCACCTTGCCGGTCTTTTCGGTGACTTCGTAGTTCTTAACACCCATAGAGCCACGGTTGGTAATCCGGTACTCCTCCACGGGCGTCCGCTTGCCGAAGCCGTTTTCGGTGATGGTCAGCACAGTCTTGCCCTCGTGGGCACGGGCGGCGGCCACAACGTAGTCACCCTCACGGAGCTTGATGCCCCGAACGCCCACGGCAGTTCTACCCATAGCACGGACATCGTTCTCATCGAAGCAGCAAGCCATGCCGTCGTGGGTTGCGATCAGAATCTTCTGGGTGCCGTTGGTTTCCTTCACCTCGATCAGCTCGTCACCCTCGTCCAAGGTGATGGCACGGATGCCGATATTGCGCAGGTTCTTCAGGGCGCTGACCTCCAGACGCTTGACGGTGCCGTTGCGGGTGATCATGGTCAGGAACAGCTCTTCATTATTCAAATCTCTGGCGTGAACCATGACGGAAACCTTCTCGCCGGCGTCCACCTGCAAAATATTGACGATATTGGTGCCCTTGGCGGTGCGTCCTGCCTCGGGAATCTGGTAGCCCTTCTTCCGGAACACACGGCCCTTATTGGTGAAGAAGAAGATGTGGTCATGGCTGGAGGCGGTGAACACAGTGCTAACATAGTCCTCGTCACGGGTGGCCATGCCCTTCTTGCCCATGCCGCCCTTGCCCTGTGCGGAATACTCGCTGGCGGGGGTGCGCTTGATGTAGCCGGCGGCGGTCATGGTGAACACGCACTGCTCCTCCACAATCAGATCCTCGATGTCGATTTCGTCCTCCACATCCTGAATCTCGGTCTTGCGCTCGTCGCCAAACTTGTCCCGAATGGCAATCAGCTCCTCACGGAGGACGCCCTTCAGCTTCACAGGGTCAGCCAGCAGCTCCAGATAATAAGCAATCTTCGCCTGCAGCTCGTCGTACTCCGCCTGCAGCTTTTCCCGATCCAGACCCTGCAGAGCCTTCAGGCGCATATCCAAAATCGCCTGCGCCTGCACCTCGTCCAGACCAAACCGCTCCATCAGACGCTCACGGGCATCGTCGTAGGCTGAGCGGATGATGCGAATAACCTCGTCGATGTTGTCCTGAGCAATCAGCAAGCCCTCCAACAGATGGGCACGCTCCCGGGCTTTGCGCAGGTCATACTCCGTCCGGCGGGTCAGCACGTCGATCTGGTGGGCCAGATACTCGTCGATAATCTGCCGCAAAGACAGAATCTTGGGCTGCTTCTGGTCGTCCACCAGCGCCAGCATGATGATACCGAAGCTAGACTGCAGATCCGTCTGCTTGAACAGGTTGTTCAGCACGACCTGCGGATTAGCGTCCTTTTTCAGCTCAATCACGATACGCATACCATTCCGGTCGGTTTCGTCACGGAGGTCGGAGATGCCCTCCAGACGCTTATCCTTCACCTGATCGGCGATTTTCTTAATCAGCTGGCGCTTGTTCACCTGATAGGGCAGCTGGGACACGATGATTCGCACCCGATCCTTTGCAAAGTCCTCAAACTCTGTCTTGGCACGAACCACAACCTTGCCACGTCCGGTGGCGTAGGCGGCACGGATGCCGCTGCGGCCCATGATGATGCCACCGGTGGGGAAATCGGGGCCGGTGACGTGCTCCATCAGGTCGATCATAGTACATTCGGGGTCGTCAATCACCGCCACGCAGGCATTGATGACCTCCGTCAAGTTGTGAGGGGGGATGTTGGTGGCCATACCGACAGCGATGCCAGAGGAGCCGTTGACCAGCAGGTTGGGGAAACGGCTGGGCAATACACGGGGCTCTTTGCGGCTCTCGTCGAAGTTGGGATCCCAGTTGACGGTTTCCTTGTCGATGTCCCGCAGCATCTCGTTGGACAGCTTGCTCATGCGAGCCTCGGTATAACGGTAAGCAGCGGCAGGGTTGCCGTCCACGTCACCGAAGTTGCCGTGGCCGTCCACCAGCACATAGCGCATGGAGAAATTCTGGGCCAGACGCACCATGGCATCGTAAACGGAGGCGTCGCCATGGGGGTGGTACTTACCCAGCACGTCACCGACGCAGGTGGCGGACTTTTTGAAGGGCTTGTCGGAGGTCAGGCCGCTTTCGTACATGGTGTACAGGATGCGGCGGTGGACGGGCTTCAGGCCGTCACGAACATCCGGCAGCGCACGTCCGACGATGACGGACATAGCGTATTCGATGTAGGACTTCTCCATCTCGTCCACCAGAAACGATTCGGTGATATGCTGGTCCGGAAACAGAATGTCCTCAGGCTTATAACTACGATTGTGTGCCAATTAACACACCTCCAAATATGATTTGCGCCGCAGGCGCATCCCTTCCCCCGGGGGGAAGGTGCCCCCGAAGGGGGCGGAAGGGGAACGGCGAAACTTTAAAACTTTTGCATTGTCCGTTCCTTTACTGCCATATCAATGGCAGTACATACATTTTGAAATTGTCGTAAAACATCCAAATTACTGAACCGCAGTACCTGTAATCCCTGCGATTCCTGATAGTCTGTTCTTTTACTGTCGTACTCTATTTCTTCGATAGAAAAGTGCTGAGAACCATCCAATTCTACCACCAATCTGGCTTTATGGCAGTAAAAATCTACAATGTAATTCCCAATCACATATTGTCTATGAAAACGCAGAGGATAGCGACACAGAAACTGATACCATAGCCGTGCTTCTTCTTTGGTCTGGGCTTTACGCAGATGCTGCGCTCGCTTGGTAAGCTCTTTGTTCCGCTCCATACCTTTCTCCTATTTATTTACAGGTTTTACCAGTCGTTACCGGTCGCCATTCCCCTTCCGGCGCTTCGCGCCACCTTCCCCTCGGGGGAAGGTATGCGCCTACGGCGCTTAAATGTCAATATTGATAGCGTACTTGGCGTTGCGTTCGATCCATTCCTTACGGGGCTCCACCTGCTCGCCCATGAGGACGGTGAAGATGGAATCTGCCCGCATGGCATCGTCCAGCGTGATGCGGCGCAGAGTACGCTTTTCGGGGTCCATAGTGGTATCCCACAGCTCGTGGGCATCCATTTCGCCCAAGCCCTTGAAACGGGAAATCTCCACCTTGGCATTGCTCTCGCCACGCATCTCAGCGGAAACAAGGTCACGCTCCTCATCGGAGTAGGCCACACGTTCTTGTTTGCCACGCTTAATCTTATACAGCGGCGGCACCGCCGAATACACATAGCCATTTTCAATCATAGGACGCATATAGCGGAAGAAGAAGGTCAGAAGCAGGGTACGGATATGGGCACCGTCCACGTCCGCATCGGACATGATGATGACCTTGTGGTAACGGAGCTTTTCGATGTCGAAATCCTCACCGATGCCGCCACCAAGCGCCACAATCAGGGGAGAGAGCTTATCGTTGCCGTAGACCTTGTCCACACGAGCCTTCTCCACGTTCAGCATCTTACCCCACATGGCCAAAATCGCCTGGAATCGGGAATCTCTGCCCTGAATGGCAGAGCCCGCAGCGGAGTCACCCTCGACGATGTACAGCTCGCAGAGGCTGGGATCCTTCTCGTTGCAGTCCTGCAGCTTGTCAGGCATACCGCCGGACTCCAGACCGGTCTTGCGACGAGCGTTTTCTCTGGCTTTCCGGGCGGCCTCTCTGGCACGATTAGCCATCATGGCCTTATCCAGAATAATCTTGGCGGTGGAAGGATGCTCTTCAAAGTAGGTAGCCAGCTGATCGTTGACAATCTGATCCACCAGCGTCCGGATATAGGCATTGCCCAGCTTAGCCTTGGTCTGACCCTCGAACTGGGCGTCCGTCAGCTTCACAGAGATGATGGCAGTAATACCCTCACGGCAGTCCTCGCCGGTGACTTTATCATCGCCCTTGATGATGCCGGTCTTGACGCCGTAGTTGTTCAGCACACGGGTCAGAGCGGTCTTGAAGCCGGTTTCGTGCATGCCGCCCTCGGGGGTGTTGACCTCGTTGGCAAAGGAGAGGAGGAATTCATTGTAGCCGTCGTTATACTGGATGGCGATTTCGGCGGAGGCGTCCCCCTTATTGCCGCTCATGTAAATCACATCGGAGTGGATGGGTGTCTTGTTCCGGTTGCACCATGTGGCGAACTCCCGAATACCGCCCTCGTAGCACATAGCGTCCACCACCGGCGTATCACCACGGTCATCAGTGATCGTGATAGAAAGACCCGCCGTCAAGAAGGCCTTCTCCCGCATACGGGTGTGGAGAATCTCATAATCGTACTCGGTGGTGTCGAACATCTCCGGATCCGGCTGGAAAGTGACTTCGGTGCCGGTATAGTCGGTTTTGCCCACGATGGTCATCTCCTGCGTGATGTGACCACGGGCGAACTTCATTTCGTAGATGTTGCCGTTCTTGTGGACCCGGACCGTCAGCCATTCACTCAGGGCGTTGACAACAGACGCACCAACGCCATGGAGGCCGCCGGACACCTTGTAACCGCCGCCGCCGAACTTGCCGCCGGCGTGGAGGACGGTGAAAACAACCTCCAGCGCAGGCTTACCGGTCTGTGCCTGAATATCCACGGGGATGCCACGACCGTCATCGGTGACGGTGATGGAATTGCCCTTGTTGATGGTGACGGTGATGTGCTTGCAGTAGCCCGCCAGCGCCTCGTCGATGGAATTATCCACGATCTCATACACCAGATGGTGCAGACCGCTGGAGGATGTGGAACCGATATACATACCGGGGCGCTTGCGCACTGCCTCCAGACCCTCCAGAACCTGAATCTGCTCCGCGCCATATTCCTGTGTTACTTTCGTTTCGTCAGACATAAATTTACTCCTGTCCTACAAAATTGCTGTCAATTTGACTTAGAGGAATCATGTACCATATACGATGTCATTGCGAGGGCCGTAGGCCCGTGGCAATCTCCCGGTACAACCTCTCAACCAAGGATTTGGTTGTAAAGATCCACCCAATGTGGATTGCTTTCAAAAATCAGAGAAGTCTTCCTATCTCTTGACCAGCTTTTTATTTGCTTTTCCCGCTCAATCGCCGCTTTGACATCGGTGGTTTCTTCAAAATACACCAGCCTGTCTACCTTGTATCTTGCGGTAAAGCTGTTCTTATCCAAATGATTTTTATGCTCATACACCCGACGAATCAAATCACTTGTAACGCCGGTGTATAAAACTGTATGATGTTTGTTGGTAAGGATGTATACATAGTACATGGTCGTATCTCCTTCACCTTTTCCTGATATGCTACGTTGTATCAGGAGATTGCCACGTCGCTTCGCTCCTCGCAATGACACGATAGCTGGGACGTTGCACCGAAGATTGCCAGCTGTGCACTAAGAACTCTAAGTGCTTAAGAGCTAAGAGTTCTTTAGACGGGCCTACGGCCCTCGCAATGACACTAGCTTCTTACCTGTCCTTGTTGAATCTCTATTGTTTTCCCTAGTCGTGTGAATCGTTCCGGCTCGCAGCAGGTGATGAACACCTGTCCCTTATCGATTTGGTTCAGGACGAAGTCCTGCCGCTTGGCATCCAGCTCAGAAAGAACGTCATCCAGCAGAAGGATTGGATCCTCGCCGTACTCCCGTGCCATCAGCTCCCGCTGAGCCAGCTTCAGGCTGATTGCCGCCGTACGGGTCTGGCCCTGAGAGCCGTAGGATTTCAGAGAAATCCCGTTCAAATCCACATCAAAATCGTCCTTGTGGGGGCCTGTCAGGCACTGCATGGAGCTGAGCTCCGCCCGATAGTGACTTTCCAGATGCTCCTCAAGCTGACCACGCAGCACCTCCACCGGAGCGAAGGGGTCGGTGACGGTGGAAACCGTCTTATACTGCAACGTAAATTCCTCTGCGCCGCCGGAAAACTGTCCGTGATACACCGCGGCGGCCTTGCCGAGAGAATCGTAGAATCTGGCCCGATAGGAAATCAGCAGCGCGCCAACCTGACAAAGACGGGCGTTGTACTCCGGCAGAATCGCCAGCACAGACATATTTTCCTCTTTATCCTTGAGAATCCGACTCTTTTGATCCAAAATCCGGTTGTATTCCGCCAGCGCCGCATCGTAGTTAGGGCGCAACTGGCACAGGGCGTGATCTCCCAGCCGCCGCCGCTGCGCGGCACCGGCTCGCAGCACCATCAAATCCTCCGGACAGAACAGCACCGAGGGCAGCACGCCTGCCATTTCGGCGGCGGATTTTTTCTTGGCGCCGTTTCGGTAGGCCATCCGAGGACGTGAGCCGGAAAACAGCACCCAACGAAGGGTCTGCTGCCGGTTCTGGGCGGTGATATCTCCTTGGATATCCGCAAATTCCGCCCCGAAGCGAACCATCTCCGCCGTCCGTTGCGCCCGAAAGCTCTTTCCGGAGCCCAGATAGCCGATGCCCTCAAGCAGATTGGTCTTGCCTTGGGCGTTCTGGCCCACAATCAGATTCACACCGGAGTCAAATTCCAGGTTTAAGTTTACATAATTTCTAAAATCCCGAAGGGATAGCTTATTGAGGTTCATGGATGCAAATCAAATATACATCGCCATCGAAGCTGAACTTGTCGCCGGGGTAGAGTTTTTTGCCCCGCATGGTACAAATTTCGCCGTTAACGGTGACGTTGCCCTCCTGAATCTCCAGCTTGGCACTGCCGCCGGAGGGGACGATGTTGGCCAGCTTCATGGCCGATTCCAGCTTGATAAACTCCGTCCCAATCACCACCGGAACGGCGTTTTCCTTCTTTCTTACGGTTACTTTCATATTAAACTCCTGAAATGAGGATTATGCGCCGCAGGCGCATCCCTTCCCCCGGGGGGAAGGTGGCGCGCAGCGCCGGAAGGGGAACGGCGATATGTTTGACAATAAATCAAGTCTGAAATATTGCTAAAAAATATAAATTACCGCCCGCATTCCCCTTCAGTCTGCCCTTCGGGCAGCCAGCTTCCCCCCGGGGGAAGCGATAGTGGCTTCGCCACTTAGCCATTCTTAATCCGCACGGGCAAGACCATATAGGAGAAGTCGTATTTCTCCTCGGCGGGGGTCAGGACGATGGGGCTGAGGCTATTGGTCAGCTCCATCACCACCTCTTCGGTGGGAATCACCCGCAAAGCATCCGCCAGATACCGGACATTGAAGCCGATTTCCAGCTCCTTGCCGTCGCCGGCGATGGCGCACCGGTCCTCAGCGGCGCCGATGGTGGTATTGGTTTTCATCAGCAGCACCTGGTTGGAGAACACACACCGGACGGGGCTCTTATACTTTTCAGAAACGATCAGACCCACACGCTCGATGGAAGCCGCCAGATCCGACACATGGGCGCAGAGCTTCACGGGGCAGTTGGTGGGCACTACCTTCCGCCAATCCAGGAAGTCGCCCTCCAGCAGACGGCACACCAGCGTGGCAGAGCCAATTTCAAACAGAATATGACGGGGGCCCAGAATCATGGCCGCCTCGTCCTCGGAGTCGGTGAGGATTTTTTCCACTTCCTTCAAACCGCCAGAGGGCACCACGAAATTCAGCTTATAGCCGGAGGGGTTGTCCGTATGGTAGGTGCGGCGAGCCAGCCGGAAACCGTCCACGGCAATGGCGGAGATGGTATCCTCCTCCACTTCGAACTTGACGCCGGTGTGGATGGGGCGGGCCTCGTTCTCAGACACGGCGAAAATGGTGCCGCTGATCAGGTTCTTCAGCTCCCGCTGGGGAATCCGGACGCAACGACCGGATCCAACATCCGGCAGCTCCGGATAGTCGTCGGCGCTTTCGGCGGAGATGGTGAAGGAAGCGTAGCCGGCACGGATAGAAATCTTGTAGCTCTCGTCCACCACAACAGTGACGGGCCCCTCGGGCAGACGGCGAATAATGTCGCCGAACAGCTTGGCGGGCAGGATGCAAACGCCGGGATCTGTCACATCTGCCTCGATTTGGCAGGTGATGCCGGTTTCCATATTGTAGCCGGTGAGGCTGATGTTCTCAGTGCCACGGCAGAGGATGCCCTCGATGGCGGAAAGGGTACTCTTTTGAGCAACGGTGCGGCTGGCAACGCTCAGTCCCGTAACCAGCGCGCTTTTTTCACAGGTGAAGCGCATAGTCGTTCATCCTTTCTGATATATCTTTATATATATTTATCAGTAAATAAGTTATGCAGTAAAAGAAGTGGTAGTAGAAACTTATGTGGAAAACCGGGCAAAACCCTTATGCTGCAAGGTTTTTTTATCCACAGCCCCCTGTGGAATTTTCAACAGGATTCCACAGACCTTGTTGAGAAAAAATTTTCCGAAAGTTTTCCACAGGTTGTGATCTAACATTCCACAGCCAATGTGGATAATTAATAACTTACCGTTACAAGCAAGAATTGACGTTGGCGGTGATGTCGCGGATATTGTTCTGGAGGCTGGTGTCGCCCTTTTTCAGGGCGGTTTCCACCTTGCGGATGTTGTACAGGACGGTAGAATGATCCTTACTGAATTCCTTACCGATGTCCAGCAGGCTCAGGTTGGTCAGCTTGCGAATCAGATACATGGCCACCTGCCGTGCCTCGGCGATGCCCTTGGATTTCTGACTGCCCCGAAGGGTCACTTCGTCCACGGAATAGAACTTGCAGACCTGACTGATGATCAGGCTGGGGGTGGGTACCGCATTGCCCTCGGCCTTGAACATATCGTCAATGGCACGGGAGATGTTGGGCAGGTCAAGGGGCATATCATTCAGGTCGCGGTAGGCCAGAATCTTGTTGACAGTGCCTTCAATCTGCCGGACGTTGTTGGTGATGTTGATGGCGATGTAGTTGCACACATCGTCGCTCAGATTCAGACCCAGACTGTGAGCCTTGTTTTTCAGGATAGCCATACGGGTTTCGTAGTCCGGCGGCTGGATGTCCATGGTCAGACCCATCTCAAAACGGGAGCGAAGTCGATCCTCCAGCGTAGGCATATCGCCGGGTTTCCGGTCGGAGGTCATGACGATTTGCTTGCCGCTTTCGTGGAGCTTGTTGAAGGTATGGAAAAATTCCTCCTGGGTGGAGTTTTTGCCGGCGATAAACTGAATATCGTCGATCAAAAACAAGTCCGCTTCCCGATATTTGGAACGGAATTCGGTATTTTTACCGTTTTTAATGGCGTCGATCAGCTCGTTGGTGAACTGGTCGCCCTTGATGTAGACGATGTTGGCATCGGGCATTTTTTTCCGGATGCCGTTGGCGATGGCGTAGAGCAGATGAGTCTTGCCCACACCGGGGGGGCCGTAGATGAACAGGGGGTTGTAGGCCGAACCGGGCATCTTACTGACGGCGATGGCGGCGCTGTGAGCCATCCGGTTGGAGGGGCCCACGATGAAATTGTCGAAGGTGAACTGGGGGTTAAAATCCATGGAGGTATTGGCCTTGCCCTTAGAGTTGTGGGCATTCAGCTCCTCGTCGCCGTAGACAACCAGCTTGGCGTTGGAGTGAAAGACCTCGGTCAGTGCATCTTGAATATAAGGCGTGTATCTTTG
This sequence comes from Oscillospiraceae bacterium, assembly GCA_015067605.1. Taxonomy (GTDB): domain Bacteria; phylum Bacillota; class Clostridia; order Oscillospirales; family Oscillospiraceae; genus Faecousia. The sequence continues at coordinate 545 of SVME01000045.1, read as the reverse complement.
ACGAATCACGTCCCGACGAAAATCCGAGGGGGAATAGAGAATCAGATGGTCTTCGTTCAGCTCAACGATTTCCGCATCCTCGAACCAAGTAGACACGGTGACAGAACCGAGTCGCTCCTCCATATGACTCAAAACCTTCGCCCAGACGTAGGTGGATGAAAACATTTATAGCGGCTCCTTTCCTGCAAAAGGCAACATTATGCCTATGATATTTCATGATAAATTTTATCACAAAACGTTGTAAAAAACAAGGATTTTTTGTGCCGATACATTATAAATATAGAAATGCCCTTTGATGCGTTAAATTATCGTTTAGTGCACCGACGTATCGAACAACCATGTCATTGCGAGGAGCCCTGAAAGGGCGACGTGGCAATCTCCCGGTATAGCGTTTGTTCTATATCAGCCCCACAGAAATGAAAACAGCGTCAAAACGTCATTTTCATTCCTCAACGCTCATTATTGATGCAGCATTTCAGCAGGAGATTGCCGCGGGCCTACGGCCCTCGCAATGACAGCGTTTTTGTAACGTAAACGATAATTTA
>SVME01000044.1 GCA_015067605.1 Oscillospiraceae bacterium | reverse complement strand
AATGGCGATACCTGAAATGCAGTAGCAAGTCTTAAAAGACGCAAAAACCAATAGCTTTCTACCCATATTCCCCTTCAGACACCGCCTTCGGCGGTGCCAGCTTCCCCTCGGGGGAAGCGATGCGGCTGCGCCGCTAGTGCGCTAAACGATAATTTGCCAGCGGTAAAAACAGTAGGGACTGCCGAAGCAGTCCCTGTGGGTTATTCTTCTGTGGGGTCAGGAGCCTTGACCAGTCCTGCCACGTCGGACACCGGCAGCGAGAAAGCGATGCCCTGTGCCTTTTTGGCCATGCCCATCTGCTTATAGATGGCATTGAGGATGCCATCCCGCAGGGACTTTTCCACAACGATCATCAGAATCTCCTTCTCCGCATGGAGGGTGATGCCGAAGAAGGCTGCTGCTTCCTCGCCGGCAACGCCGCGGGCGTTGAGAATCGTGCCACCACGGGCACCGTTCTCCCGTGCCACGTCCATCACTTCCTCCGCATAACCGGAATTCACGATGGCAAAAATTACTTCATGGTTTTCAGTCATCATTTCTCGTCCCCCCTTTTGAGTCGGTTATTGCTTAGAAATTGGTACAGATTCACGCCAATCACGCTGGACAGCGGCACCGCAAAGGCCACGCCCTTGCCGTTTTTGATGGTAGCGAATTTATCCTCCAGTCCGTTCATAACAGTATCCACCAAATCCTCCCGAACCACACTGACAATCACTGCTTTATTTCGGTTCAAACCCAGCAGATCCACCAGATCGGAGGTGGCGGTACCCATGCCATTGAGGGCCATTTGGAAGTTGACCTCAAACTGGCTGATGTAGTCCAGATAGAACTCCGCCTTGGGTCGATCTACCACCGTAAAGAGGAGCTTCAGTTTTTTGATGGCGGAAGTGTTGATTTGATTTGCCATGACTGTCCTCCTTACATAAATTCGATGATTTGCTGATCGTCCGCATCCAGAATCCGCTGCATGGCCTTGCGTTCCTTGACCTGCTTAGTGACGATGGCACGGAAGCCCAGCAACTGGATGGTAATCAGGGGCGTCATCGCCACCAGCGCCACCACGCCAAAAGCGTCCCGCAGCACCGCATCAGCGCCCTGTAGCGCAACGCAGGCGCCGGTGGCAAGTGGTAAAATGAAGCCAGAGGTCATAGGGCCGCTGGCCACACCGCCGGAGTCGAAGGCGATGGCGGTATACACCGGCGGTACGAACAGACTCAGTGCCAGCGAGATGAAGTAGCCGGGGATAATATAGTAGACAATGGAAAAATCAAAAACGATGCGAATCATGCTCAGAGCGATGGACGCGCCTACGCCGATACACAATCCGGTAATCATGGCTCTTCTGGTGACAAAGCCGCCGGTTACGTCCTCTACCTGCTTATTCAGCACATGAATCGCCGGCTCTGCTAGTACCACCAGCACGCCGGTAATCAGGCCAAAGCCAATCAGCATCCAAGGACTTCCCTGACCCAGCGTGTAGCCCAGCTTGTAGCCCACAGGCATGAAGCCCACGTTGACGCCAGTGAGGAACAGCACCAGTCCCACATAGGTAAAGGCAACGCCCAGCGCGATTTTCTTCAGCCGTCTTTTGGGCAGCTTCAGGAATGCCAGCTGGCAAATCAGGAAGAACGCCACAATCAGACCCAGTGCCAGCGCTACTTCCTTGGCGGTGTGCCCGAGGGAATGGAGGAAAGCATCGGCGATGTGGTTGCTCACATCGTAATCCGGCACCTGATAAGTTAAATCATTTTTCGAGAAGATGCCCAGCGCCAGCACGGCCAGAATCGGGCCAATGGAGCAAAGGGCCACCAGACCAAAGCTGTTTTCCTGAGAGCGCTTGTCGCCCAAAACGCTGGAAATACCCACGCCCAGCGCCATGATGAAGGGTACTGTGATGGGACCGGTGGTCACGCCACCGGAGTCGAAGGACATGGGCAGCAGATCCATCCGATCATTCACCGCCAGCATCAGCGCCAGCGCAAACAGCAGCATATAGAAAAGCATCAAAATATTGGAAAGGGTCTTGCGGAATACAATGCGCAGGATAGCTACCAGCAGGAACGCACCCACGCCGGCACCCACTGCGTAAATCAGAACCGTGCCGTTCATGACAGCACCCACCTGATTGGCCAGCACCTGCAGATCGGGCTCCGCAATGGTGATCAGCATACCCAGCACAAAGCACACCGACAGTAACAGCCCCAGCTTTCGCTGTCGGGAAAGGCCGGCACCTACATGGCTTCCCATGGGGGTCATGGCAAGATCCGCGCCCAGATTGAACATACCAATGCCCACAATCAGCAGCACTGCGCCGATAGAGAAGGTAATCAGCTCCGTCTGATTCAGATTGAACAGGGGCGTTAGCGCCAGAATGTATACAATTAAGGTGATGGGAAGCGCCGATAAAAGCGCTTCCCAGATTTTAGAGCGTAATTCTCTCAATGGTTATCCTCCTGGCGGTAGGCAAATACCTGATGCCCCCGAATGAATTTTCCGAAAATATACTTATTGGAAGCGGATTCGCACATCACATAAATTTGCCCGTTCCGGTAGACGATTTCTTCTGACATGGGGGGCAGCGCCACAGAATCGGTCAAGGTGGTGCTGTCCAAATACAGCAAGGGCACCTGCGTATCGGAGAGCAGGATTTGTCCGACGTAATCCAAATCGATGCGATGATAGGACAGATAAGAGGACGCAAAGCCATAGGAGCTGGACAGCACAAGCTGATCGTCGCCGGTGAAGCAGAAGCCTTGCAGCTGCGCCGGCACGGAGATGGCAGCCACCGGTGTGCTGACCACGCCGAAGGCTGCGGAATCATCGCAGCGAAGCAACGTGATCAGCGCAGGATTGGAGGTGCCGTCGGGGGTGATGCGATGGTGGGAGGGGTCGGTTTCGTAGTTGCCGGGGCGGTAAAATTCGCCGGCCATCAAGTGGCCGTTATAGTAGCTGCAGCAGGCCACGTCAAAGCCCGTTTCGATGCGACCGATGATGGTGGCGTATCCGCCGTCCAGCACGTCGTCCAGCGTCAGCACCTCCAGACCGCCCTTGCCGGCCAGATAGGCATAGCCGCCATTGTGGCAGATGCCGCCGGCGTGGCCGGTGTAGTCGGAGCCGTCAGCGTTTTTTAGCTCCACATAGCGAGTATCGCCGCCGTCGTAACGGACGTAGATGCGGGAGGCGGAGTGGTCGTTCATGTAGCCGCTGACCAGATAAGCATCCTGCTCCTCCACATAGTCAAAGCCCTGCTGGACAAAGGGCGCATCCAGCCCGGGAACCAGAAATTTGGCCTCTGCCCGAGAGAAAAATCGGAAGTAAACGACCGTCACACCCAGATACAGCAGCGTCAACAGCAGAAGCAATGCTGCCAGTATATATAAGATGACCTTGCCTGTTATTCTGGACTTTTCCATATCTGCGCCCCCTTGCTGCGTATTTTGAGCCATTATAGCATAGAACGGGGACAAAATCTACTGCGGAAATGTAAATTTGTTGTGCGGACATCGCACGGCTAGACGATGGTTCAGCGCTCTTCAACGGGGCTCGTTCCAATTATAGGGAGTTGACAGCGTATGCCCGTGGGAATATAATCATAGTGCTAAGGGCTTTTAGCGAAAGGAGTATTTTTATGAAGAAATTGATTGCACTGGCATTGGTTTTCGTGCTGGCGCTGGCGGTGTTTGCCGGCTGCGGCAAGGAAGCTGATGAAGGGGATACTACAACCAAGGCAACGGTCAAAGGGGAGCCCATGACTGACGATTCCGACAAAACCCCCGATACACCGGCCCCTGAGGCTACGGCCGATGTGGTCTACGATGACAACGGCATCACCATCACCGTTCTGGGGCTGGAGGAGAGCTTCTGGGGCTCTGAGGTAAAGGTGAAAGTTGCCAATGAAACGGACAAAAACGTGTGTCTGTCCACAGATGATTGCATCGTCAACGGTATCACCGTGGGTGGTATGGGACTGGTAGAAGTTCCCGCGGGTGAAACGGTGACGGACGGCGTTTGTGCTTTTGCGGTGGATTTGGAGAGCGCCGGTATCGAAACGGTGGGCACCATTTCCTTTCCCAACGCTACCATCATGGATTCGGACACCTTTGAAACCCTGTACGCCACCCCCTTTGCCATTACCGCCGATGAATCTTATCAGCAGTCCATCGATGACAGTGGCAAGGTGCTTTTCAGCGATAAGGGCATCACGGTTCAGTCCAGAATCCTGAAGGATGACCCCAATGATGAGGTGGTTTACCTGCTGATCAAGAACAAAACCGGAAAGGAAATCAACGTAGAGGGCGTGGATATTCTGGTCAACGGCAAGGAAGTGGAGAGCTGGCTTTATGATGTGGTTTACGCGGATACGGTACGTTACAGCGATTTCACCCTGTCGCTGGCGGATTTGGGGGACGCTGTGGAAACCGTGGAGTTTTCTCTGATTTTTATCGATGATGACTACAACACGCTGGCAGAAACTGAGAAGCTGACCATTACCGTAGAATAATACCCCGACGCACCGCTGCTCCAGCGGTGCGTTTTATACTGTCGAAGAACCTGTAAATTATCGTTTAGCGCAGTAAGCGCAGCACTAAAAACAACGCACGTCATTGCGAGCCAGTCCGCAGACTACTCCGCGCTAAGAGCCGGCTTTGCCGGTTGCGCTCTGTACGCGCCTGCGGGCGCAGTGGCGTGGCAATCCCCGAAGGATTTAGACACGTTCCAAAAACGCTGTCATTGCGAGGAGCCCTGAAGGGGCGACGTGGCAATCTCCCGGTAAAACGCTAAATGTTCGCCAACATTTAGGAAAGAAAAAAGCGCCAAATCGTAGTTTTCATTTCTAAACCCCCAATATTGTCAAAGGTTTCAGCAGGAGATTGCCACGTCGCTTCGCTCCTCGCAATGACATGGTTGTACGATAGGTGCCGTAAGTTTTAGGGGATTGCCACGGGCCTGCGGCCCTCGCAATGACAGCTTTATTGTAACGTAAACGATAATTTAGCGCTTCCATTTGCGTTTCTTTGTCGAATATGATATCATCATGAAAAAAGGAGGCGGATGTCATGGCACAATCCACACCGAAAAACTACCGAAAACATATCATGTATAGTGTATACCTGCGCAATCACACCCCGGAGGGCACCTTTCAGGCGCTGCGGAGAGATCTGCTGCGAATCCGGAATCTTGGCACCGATATCCTCTGGCTGATGCCCATCCACCCCATTGGGCAAAAGGCCCGCAAGGGCACCCTTGGCAGCCCCTACGCTATCTCCGACTACCGACAGGTGAATCCGGAGTACGGCACCATGGAGGATTTCAAGGCGCTGGTGAAGGATATCCACAGCCTCGGCATGAAATGCATCATCGACGTGGTATATAACCATACATCGCCGGATTCGTGGTTGGCAGCCAATCATCCGGAATGGTTCTACCACAAGAGCGACGGCAGCTTCGGGAACCATGTGGGCGACTGGTCGGACATTGTGGATCTGGACTACACGCAGGCGGCTCTGTGGGATTACCAGATTGAAACTCTGAAAATGTGGGCGACAATTGTGGATGGATTCCGATGTGACGTGGCCCCGCTGCTGCCCATCGAATTCTGGAAACGTGCCAGAGTAGAGGTGGCAAAGGTGTGTCCCGATTGCTTCTGGCTCAGCGAATCCATCGAGCCGGGGTTTATCGAATACCTTCACAGTCAAAACCTGATTGCCCACAGCGACGCAGAGATTTATGAGGCCTTCGATGTGGCCTATGACTATGACATCTGGGGCAGCTTCCGAGGATATCTGGATGGGAAGCAGCCCCTGAGCGCCTATGCCGAGGCAGTGAATCGTCAGGAAGCAATTTACCCCGACAATTATGTGAAGCTGCGCTATTTGGAGAACCACGACAATGATCGTGCCGCCCAAATCATTCCAGACCGTCGGCAGCGCCGCAACTGGACGGCGTTCCTGTACTTCCAGCGGGGGATGACCTTGCTCTACGGTGGGCAGGAGATGGGGGCGGCGCACCGACCGGGGCTATTTGATCGGGACACAGTGCAATGGAACACCGGCGAGGATGATACGGATTTTCTGACCCATTTGGCGAAGCTGAAAAAGGAACACGTTCCTACGGAGGGGAGCTACCATGTGCAGGCGCTGCCGGAGGATGTGCTACTGGCCAGCTACGACTGCGATGGCAAAAAACTGGTAGGCATTTTCTGCGTGGGCGGTACCGTAGCTCGCACCGACCTACCCGACGGCTGCTATCGGGATTTGATTGCTGGCGGCAATGTGAATATCTGTAGCGGAGTGGCGGACACTGGCGGGACACCGGTATGGTTTTTTCTGTAAAAAAGTTGATTTTTGCACAAAAATAAGCGTTGGAAACAAAAAAATATTGCTTTTTTTGAGGGTTTATGATAGGATATAGTGGATTGTGCTAGAAAATGTCCGGCGAATGCCGCATATCATATTTTTTGAGGTGAAACGGATGCATATCGAGAAAATCGCTTGCTCCTTCCGCATTGACGGAACCCCCGTCAGCTGCAAGGAATTTGGCAGCGGCCATATCAATTACACGGTAAAGGTACTGACCGATACGGGAAAGGAATATGTCCTGCAGCGTATCAATAAATATGTGTTCAAGGATCCTGTGAAGGTTATGAGCAATGTTGGCTCTGTTACGGCGTTTCTGCGTAATCGGGTGGATGATTCCCGCATGGCTCTCCACTTTATCTCCACCTTCGATGATTTGTACTACTTCCTGGATGACGAAGGCGAGTACTGGAGAATGTACGACTTCATCGGCGGCTTCTGTCTGGACGCCCCCGAGAGCGACGAGGATTTCTACCAGAGTGCTTTGGCTTTCGGCCGGTTCCAGCATATGCTCTCTGAATTTCCCGCCCACACCCTCTACGAGACCATCCCCGAATTCCACAACACCATCGACCGCTATCGCCAGTTGAGGGAATCCATCGCTGCCGATGCCGCCGGCCGACTGGCCAGTGTGCAGGCGGATGTGGACTTCCTGATGGAGCGTGAGGAACTGGGCTGCACGTTGCAGCGGCTTCGTGAGAGCGGCGAGCTGCCCCTGCGGGTCACTCACAACGACACCAAGCTGAACAACGTTCTGCTGGATAAGGACACCCGTACCTCTCTGTGCGTGCTGGATTTGGACACCGTTATGCCCGGTCTAAGCCTGTACGACTTCGGTGACTCCATCCGCTTCGGTGCGGCCACCGCTCCCGAGGATGAGCCGGACACCAGCAAGATGTCCATGGATTTGCACCTGTTTGAGGTGTACACCAAGGGCTTCCTGGAGGCCGCCACCTCCCTGACTGATAAGGAAGTGGAGCTGCTGCCCATGGGTGCGTTTGTTATCACATTGGAGCTGGCCACCCGCTTTATGAAAGACTATCTGGACGGCGACCTGTATTTCAAGACCGCCTATCCGGAGCATAATCTGGTTCGTGCCAGAGCCCAGATGAAGCTGGCAGCAGATATGCAGAGCAAATTTGACGAAATGAACCGCATCGTGGCGGAGGTCGCCCAGCGGGTTCGGGGGTAAATATATGGAATATTTAGGCATTAAATACGATTTGAAGCACGTTCCGGAGCTGGATCCGGAGTTCATCCCTTTCGGTGTCTGGACGGATGCCTACCTGAAGGGTGCCAAGCAGCCCATCGCTATCGCTGTCGAGCGTGACAAGGGCCACATTTCCGTCCGCCGTACCTTCATCCATGGCACCGCTGAGTACGCCGAGGCGGACTATCGGTATGTGGAGCGGTATGTGAAGTTCCTACTGTGGTCCATCGGCGGCTTCAAGGTCAGCGTCTGCGGCTGCAGCGCCATCGCCAAGCAGCTGCAGGAGGCCTACACCGCTGACGGCGTCCGCTTCTTTGACTACGACTTCTTCCAGAAGCTCTACGAGCGTGAGTTGGAAATTATCGACCTGCCTCTGAACGAGTGCCCCGCCCCCAACGAATCTCCCCGCCCTATCGGCGGTCACATGGACGGCTGCCGCATCGGCTTCGATGCTGGCGGATCTGACCGTAAGGTTTCTGCGGTGATTAATGGCGAGTGCGTGTATTCCGAGGAAGTAGTCTGGCATCCCAAGACTCAGGCGGATCCCCAGTACCAGTTCGAGGGAATTCTGGATTCCTTCCGCACAGCCGCCTCCAAGATGCCTCGTGTGGACGGCATCGGCGTTTCCTCTGCCGGTGTGTTTATCGGCAACGCCCCCATGATTTCCAGCCTGTTCATCAAGGTGCCCCGCTCCCGCTGGGACGAGGTCAAGACCATCTACGACCGTGCTGCCGCCGAAATCGGCAACGTTCCCGTGGTGGTTGCCAACGACGGCGACGTGACTGCTCTGGCCGGCGCTATGGGCATGGGCTGCGGCTCTATCATGGGCATCGCCATGGGCACCAGCGAGGCCGTTGGCTACGTGGATAAGGATAAGAACGTGCTGGGCTGGATTAGCGAGCTGGCCTTCGCCCCCGTGGATCTGAACGAGGAGGCCATGGCTGACGAGTGGTCCACCGACATCGGTGTTGGCTGCAAGTACTTCTCTCAGGATGCTGTCATTAAGCTGGCACCCAGAGCCGGTATCGAGCTGGATCCGGAGCTGACGCCCGCTGAGAAGCTGAAGGCCGTTCAGGAGCTGATGGAGCAGGACGACCCCAGAGCCCAGGCCATCTTCCAGACCATCGGCATCTACCTTGCCTATACCGTGGTGCTGTATTCCAAGTTCTACGATGTCCATCATCTGATGGTGCTGGGCCGTGTCATGTCCGGCAAGGGCGGCGAGACCATTCTGGCCAACTGCCAGATGGTGCTGGCTGACGAGTTCCCCGCTCTGTTTGAAAAGGTTCAGGTGATGCTGCCCGATGAAAAGACCCGCCGCGTGGGTCAGTCCGTGGCCGCTGCCAGCCTGCCCGATATTGGTTAATAAACACTGGGGCAGCGCCCAAAACGGCGCTGCCCCTTTTCAAAAAGGAGTATCAATTATGTTCTTTAAGAATGCCAGAATTTTTGGTTCCGATTTTCAGTTTCACATGGGTGCCTTTGAGGTAAAGGACGGCCTGTTCGGTGAGATTCTGCCGGAAAATGTCCCTGCCGATGCCATTGATCTGGAGGGTGCTACTGTCATCCCCGGTCTGGTGGAGGTTCACAGCCACGGCAACTCCGGCGCTGACTTCTCTGACGGGGACTACGAGGGCCTGAAAAAGATGGCGAAGTTCTATGCCCAGTGCGGTGTCACCTCCTTCGCCCCCGCCTCTATGACCCTGCCCTATGACGTGCTGGAGAAGGCCTTCGCCACTGCCAAGCAACTCCACGAGGAGGCTCCCACCGGCCTGTCTCGCCTGATGGGTATCCAGATGGAAGGCCCCTACTTCTCCTATAAGAAGCGTGGCGCACAGAATGCGGATTACCTGAAGGAGCCTGACTTCGAGGGCTTTAAGAAGCTGTACGAGGACTGCGGCGGACTGGTTCGCATTGTGGACGTGGCACCCGAGCTGCCCGGTGCGGCAGAGTTCGTGGCTAAGGCCAGCAAGCTGTGTACCGTGTCTATTGCCCATACCGATTCCGACTACGACCACGCCCGTGCTGCCTTTGATGCTGGTGCGACTCACCTGACCCACCTTTACAACGCCATGCCCGGTATCAACCATCGGAATCCCGGCGTGATTCCTGCGGCGGTGGAGACTGCCGGTGTCCGGGCGGAGATTATCTGCGATGGCTACCACATCCACCCTGCCGCTGTCCGTCTGGCATTTTCCATGTTCGGCGGCGACCGGATGGTGATTATTTCCGACTCCGGCCGTTGCGCCGGTATGCCGGAGGGCACCAAGTTCGAGCTGGGCGGTCAGGACGCATGGCTGCGTGACGGCGTTGCCAAGCTGGCAGACGGCACCATCGCCTGCTCCGCATCCAACCTGTACACCTGTATGTGCAACGCTATCTCCTTCGGCGTGAAGGAAGAGGATGCCATCCGTGCCGCCAGCTATAACCCCGCCTGCGCCATCGGTGCCGATGATAAAATCGGCTCCATCGAAACCGGAAAGTACGCCGACTTCGTCGTTTGCAGCGCTGATTACAGTAGTAAGCGTGTGTTCCTCGGCGGACAGGAAATCTAAAAGCAACAGGGCGTGATGCAACCGCATCACGCCCTGACAGTCTGTCAAAGAACTATTAATTATCGTTTAGCGCGCCGATTACGCTGTCATTGCGAGCCCCGATAGGGGCGTGGCAATCTCCCGGTACGACGATAGATAATCGTTAACATTCAGGGTTGAAAACAAGGTTATTTACCTTGTCAGCATCCCCCTACGCTGGATGTAACCATACGTCCTACCAGGAGATTGCTTGACACGCCCTACATATTTACTTAGGGAGGAAGCCTTCAAAGATAGGCAGCCAGCCTTCGGCTACGGCAGCGTCGTATTCTTCCTGCGTTTTGATTGTCCAGCTAACGCCGGTCATCCGTTTCATACATATCCGGTTGCTAACCGTGTCATGACGGTCGGCATAGCGGTATGCGATGAAGTCCGGCTTTGTCAGGAAATTTGCCAGATTCTTGCTCATGATCCACTTGAGAATGAAGGGAAGCTTTAGTTCTGGTGTTTTGAAATAATTCTCCGTTAACTGCCCACGAATCACATCGGGGCGGTTTTTCTTTAGCCAAAGCAGACATCGAGGGTCAAAGGATTCCATGCACCATGCTCCCTGATAGCCATCGAGCAGCTTGCAGGCGGCTTCGGTCAGGATGGCGTGGTTGCCGTTACGCACCTTTAACTCCACAATCAGCGGAGCCTTTCCGGCGTACAGCGCCAGCACTTCATCAAACAAAGGGATGGTTTCACTGGTGCCCTCCAGATGATAGTTTTTCAAATCCTCGGCGGTCAAATCCTCAATCACGCCCTCAGCACCTACGGTGCGCTTCAGCTCAGAATCGTGAATCACTGCCAGCTTGCCGTCGGCCAGCAGATGGATATCCAGCTCGATGCCGCAGCCCTGCTCCAGCGCAGCCTGAAAGGCGGCCATGGAGTTTTCCGGACGACCTTCGCCGTGCAGCCCCCGGTGGGCATAGTGCCAACCTCGCAGCGCTTGCAGCCCCAGATGGCCCGCACGTCCCCGAATGGCCAATAGCCACAGAATCGGGAGCAGGGCAACGGCACAGCCAATACAAATTCCAATTACCATATCAATCCACATCCAATGCTTCCAGCCCAACCTTGGCGGCGGCCTTGCTGTCACCATGCTTGACCATTGCCATGGTCACAAATGCCAATCCTACAAAAATCGCAGCATAGGGGAACAGTGTGGTCATTTTTATGTCCATTAGGTAGCCGGATACCAGCGGCGTGATGGTCTGGGCGGCCATGGAGGCGGTGTAGTAGAAGCCGGTGTACTTGCCTACGTCCCCGCCGGAGCAAAGCTCCACCACCATGGGGAAGGAGTTGACATTGATGGTTGCCCACGCCACGCCTGCCAGCACGAAAAGGGTATTCATCAGCCAGTCGGGACTTCCGGCACGCAGGAACGCAGCGACAGTGAAGGCGGTGGTGAGCATCACCACGCCGGCCATGATGGTTTTCTTCCGTCCAAATTTAGAGGCCACGAGACCGGCAGGAATGTAAGCGATGGTGGCGGAAGCCTGCGCCAGTAGCATGGTCATGCTGAAATCCTTCAGCTGCAGTACCTTGGTGGCGTAGACGGAGTATTTGGAGGTGACGGCGTTGTAGCCGAAGTACCATAGAGCAATGGACGCAAGAATCAGAATCAGGGAACGCTTTTCTGCGGCGGAAAGGCTGCGCTTCCGGGTGGGGGAATCTTCGGTTTCCTCGATACCATATTGCAGACTGTCCTTGCGCATTTTCTCAGCCCACTGAGGCTCCCGGACGGTCAGGATGAAGATGCCCAGTGCAATCAGCATACCGCCAGCCAGTACGGCGAAGTAGGAAGTGTAGTCCATCATGGCGTTGGTGACCTTGGAGATGCCGAACAGAATGCCCATCACCAGCGCCAGCATACCGCCAATGGTGCCCATCAGGTTAATAATGGCGTTGCCCTTGCTGCGCAGGGGCTTGACGGTCACATCGGGCATCAGCGCCACAGCCGGCGAGCGGAAAATCGCCATGGAAAGCAGCACACCCAGCAGTAGCGCAATGAAGCAAATCAGCGCAGCGGGATTGGAAGCCGTCCGGTCGGCGACACAGGCCTCACGAGCGGGGATCACGTGCTCAGTAAACACGGGATTTGTAGCCTTTTCACCGGTTGCTGCGTCGATAACGGAGCTTTTTAAGGAAGAAAATTCTTCCTTGCTGTACAGCTCGGATAGAACAAATTCCTCGCCCTCGGGGGTTTTGAGGGTGGCGTCCTTTTGGGCATCGTAGATGATTTCCAGTGCGGCAGGATCGTCCACGGTGGAGATGTCAGAAAGCTGACCCAATTGCGCCTTGTCCGCAAAGGAAAGGGCAATCAGCAGTGTAGAGGCCAGAATGGTGCCGATGAAAATGAAGGGGGTGCGGCGGCCACTCTTGCTGCGGCACTTGTCGGACAGAGCGCCGAAGATGGGCAGCAGGAATACCGCCAGCACATTGTCCGCCGCCATGACCACGCCGGACCAGAACTGGGACATACCGAATTTGTTGGTCAAAATCAGTGGGATGACAGCCTCGTAGGCGGTCCAGAACATACTAATCAGGAAAAAGGCGAAGCCGACCAGTATGGTGCGTTTGTAGTTGAGCTTCATTGAATGCCTCCCATAAAACATGATACGTCGTATTATAGCGCAGGAAACGACAAATGTCCAGCCTGAGAAACGGGGAAAGGCCCACTTGATTTGAGGGGCGAAACATGATATGATATAGCAAATCCAGTTAACCGGGGGATAAAACGTGCAAGACCTGAAGAACGTAATTGCGAAGAATATTATCCGACTGCGGCAGAATGCGAAAATGACGCAAATCGAGCTGGCGGAGCGGCTGAGCTACTCGGACAAAGCCATTTCCAAGTGGGAACGGGCGGAGTCCATGCCGGATATCACGGTGCTGAAGGTAATAGCGGATTTGTTTGAGGTGCCGCTGGACTATTTGGTGACGGAGGAGCCGGAGCTGCCCAAGGAGAAGCCGGTCTTGCCGGATAAGCGGCATAATCATAAGGTCATTACCTCGCTGAGTATTCTGCTGGTGTGGTTTGTGGCGACGCTGTGCTATGTGCTGATTGATGTGATTGTGGTGGATGTACAGAATCATTGGCTAGTGTTTTTGTATGCGCTGCCGGTGTCCTGTGTTGTCTGGCTGGTGTTTAATTCGATTTGGTTCAATACCCGATATAATTATCTAATCGTGTCGGTGCTGACATGGACAGTTCTGGCCAGTGCGGTCATATCGCTGTTTGTGTTTTCAATATCAGCGTGGCAGCTTTTGCTGCTGGGCATTCCGGGACAGGTGATTATCACCATCTGGTCTCGATTAGAGTATCGAAAGAAATAAAAAAAGTCCTGCCACAGCACAATGTCAGTAAGTTAAGCTGATATTGTGCCTCAAAGGCAGGATTTTTTGCGTGTTGGTGGACGGGCTCCAGCCCGTCCCCCCCTTTGATACGAAAAAACAGCACCCCTGACGGAGTGCTGTTCTTTTGGTGCCGGTGGCCGGGCTCGAACCGGCACGGTGTCGCCACCGGTGGATTTTGAGTCCACTACGTCTACCAATTCCATCACACCGGCAAAGGTAGCTTTCATAGTATAATACATCTTTTCAAAAATAGCAAGTAAAAATTTTATTATTTTTCTACGCCCTGTCGCTCCAGTAAATCAACCACCATCTGACCACGGGCAGTTAATGCCATGCTGCCCTGAATAGCGTAGGGCGCCGGTACGATATTTTTCAATGGCTTGTCGTAATCCAGCGTAATCAGCCGCTTCTTTTCAAGGCACTGCAGAATCAACCCATATTCCTCCAATGGTGCTTCGCACTCCTCCAGATAGATGGGCATCTCTGAATCCGGCTTCCGGTACACCGGCAGGAATGGAATCTGGGCCAACTGCTCCAGCATACGAATCTCCCCTTCGGTCAGAGTCAAATCCCGTCCGCACCCACCGCAGGATGAACAATCGTGCATGGTACCGCCTCCTTTTGCGCTATTATGCGGAGAAAGCGCACTGCCCATGCAGCACGCTAACATAATTATTATACCACGACTTCTCCAAAACGTCAATGCCGCCGGCGGCATTTCTCCCTTTTGTACGATTTCGGAAGTGTATTTTCGGTCACTATCCCATCTTGCAAAAAGCCTAAGGCTGTGTTACATTATAGTCACAGAAGGGAGTGACGAACCCTCTGGCTCAGCGAAAGATACAAGGAAATCTGTAGAAAGCGAGGTTAACCATATATGGAACCCCAGGATGTAATGGGATGACCCTTGACCCTCTCGAAGTAACGATGGTCAAGGGTCATTTCATGTTTTGCTCCCGAAAGGGGGCTTTTTTGTTGTGTTTTTGGGGTATAATCGCCCACTCTACCGTGCGGTATTTGGTACGTTATACAAAAATGCCCTACGGACATCTGTTTTTCAGGGAAAAGCATTGAAATTCTTGCCTATCGGTAGTATCATATCGATATCAAAATATTGAAGGAAGCGAGAAAATGGGTAAAGTAAAAGAGTTTCTCCGGCGGAAGGACATCGTCTTTTCTGCCAAGCGTTATGGTATTGACGCTCTGGGTGCCATGGCACAGGGCCTGTTCTGTACCTTGCTGGTGGGCACCATCCTGAACACCATCGGCACGCAGTTCCATGTGGGCTTTCTGACGAAAACCTTCGCCGGCGGCTATACCATCGGCGGACTGGCCTCCATGATGGTGGGCTGCGGCATCGCCGTTGCCATCGGCAACGCACTGAAATGCCCACCGTTGGTGCTGTTCTCCCTGATTCCTGTGGGCTTTGCCACAAACGTTATGGGTGGAGCCGGCGGTCCGCTGGCGGTGTATTTTGTGGCAATCGTGGCCTCGGAGTGCGGCAAACTGGTGTCCAAGGAAACAAAAATCGACATTCTGGTGACCCCAATCGTTACCATTCTGGTAGGCATCGGCATTTCGTGGCTGCTAG
>SVME01000043.1 GCA_015067605.1 Oscillospiraceae bacterium | reverse complement strand
CGTTGGAGAACTTATGGCCGGCGGCAGCAGTATTGTTGTCGGTGTAGCTGTCGCCACAGGCAGAGCAGGTATAGGTGGTGTAGCCGCCAGCGGTGCAGGTGGGGGCAGTCACCTTGGAGGTGTAGCTATGGTCGATGGTAGGAATGGACTCGGTGTAGCTGTCGCCGCACTTGGAGCAGGTAAAGGTCTTGACGCCGGTCTTGGTGCAGGTGGCAGCGGTGGTCACCTTGGAGGTGTAGCTGTGCTCGCACTCAGTGCTGGTACCGCCCTCGGTGTACTTGAACAGCAGCAGCTCCTGAACGAAGTCGCTGTTGGAAGCATTGGAAACACCGGTGAACCGGAACTCGCTGGTGCTCTTCTTGAACAGCAGGCCCATGCTGGACATAATCTGCAGGGTGCACTTGAAACCGTTTGTGGTCTTGGTGATGACCAGCGTATAGTCCAGAGAAGTGGTGCCGACGGAAGCATTGAAGCCGCCGCTGACAGCCGTCAGGGTGAAGGCGGGCAGATTAGTGCCGGTGATCTTGTTGTCGGTGACCGTCACAGCGCTGGACTCAAAGGTGGTGCCACTATAAGTGTGGGTCATCATATAATAGGCGGAGCCATTCTGTGCCACGATCAGGAAGTCGCCGCCGGCATTGACATCAGCCATGTCGGTAACCAGCTGGTAGTAGCCGGTTGCGGGATCATCGCCACCGCCCACATCACCGCCACCGTTGGTGGTGTAGCTCAGGGTCAGAGTGTCGTCGGAGTTCACAGTCAGAGTGAAGGTGACCTCAACACCACCGGGAACGAACATCTTCTCGGAGGTACCCTTGTTGGTGTTCTTCAGCGTGCCGGTGGTAGCGTCGCAGTAGCTCTCGAACATATACCAGTTGGCATTGTCGCCGGTCTTGACGGCAACGTAGCTATCCTGCGCAAAGGTAGTGGTCAGCTTACCATTGACGAACTTGTAGCTGCCCAGAGTGGCGTGGTCATCCTCGCAGCCGTAGTTGGCACCATTGATGTAGCCGAACAGGTAGTAATCGTTGGTGGTAGTGGTGCCACCGCCCTGATTGCCACCGCCGGTGGAAGAACCGGAGCCGTAGCTCAAGGTCAGGGATCCATCACCGTTGTCGCTCAGGGTCAGGGTGTGGGTGCCGGCAGGCAAGACCAGCTTGTTGGGAGCGGTCAGGTTGGGCTTGGCATACAGCTTGACAGAAGTCACGTTGCCCTGCCAGCCCTCGGTCATGTACTCGATGCCGCCGTTCTGGTTGATGGCCCAAACGTACATGGTCTCATTGAAGGTAATGGTCAACTGGCCGTTGACGAAGGGAGTATCCCATTCGGTGTGGCTCACGCTGCCATCGCCGTTGCCCCAGAACAGGTAGAACGGGTCGGCGGGTGCGTTGCCGCCAGTGCCGCCGCCAGTGTTGCCACCGGCAGAGTAGGTGCTCCAAGCGCTGGTGGAGTAGTTATACTGATTCTTGCCATCGGTGGGGATGGTCAGGTCAGAGGTCTGGCTGGTGCCATCGTTGAAGATGATGCTGGTAGCAGAGGTGGGAACCTGGAAGGAATAGATGTTGCCGCTGACCTTGGTCATGGCAGTACCGGGCCATTCGCCGGTGTAGGGAGTATTGCCGGTCCAGGCGTAAACATTGACCTTGCTCCAGTTTGCACCGGTGGCATCAAAGTAGATGGTTTGGGTAGTGGTAGTGGTACCGCCGCCCTGATTGCCGGAATCGTCAGTGTAAACGCTCCAAGCGCCAGTGGAGTTGGTGTACTGATTCTTACCATCGGTGGGGATGGTCAGGTCAGAAGTCTTGCTGGTGCCATCGTTGAAGATGATGCCGGTGGCATCGGTGGGAACCTGGAAGGAATAGATGTTGCCGCTGACCTTGGTCATGGCAGAACCGGGCCATACGCCGGTGTAGGGGGTATTGCCAGTCCAGGTATAGACATTGACGTTGCTCCAGTTGGTACCGGTAGCGTCAAAGTAGATGGTCTGGGTGGTGGTAGTGGTACCGCCGCCGGTGTTGCCGCCGGAGCTACTGCCGCCGGTGACATAGCTCAGGGTAATGCTGCCGTCGGAGTTAGGAACCAGCGTCAGGGTGACGGTCACGCCGCCGGGGACGTACAGTCTGTTGTGGCTGGTGACCTGAGCGCCGGGGTACATGGTGACGGAGGTCACTTCGCCCTGCCAGCCCTCGGTAAAGTACTCGATGCCGTTGCTGTCCAGAACGAACACATAGCTGTCCTCGTTGAACTGCACAGTCAGCTTGCCATCCTTGAAGATGTACTCGGTGCCGTTGTAGTCAGCGCCGTTGATGTTGCCGAACAGGTAGTAGTTGTCGGCATAGAAGACCTCGTCCTGATAGGTCCAGAAGCCGGTGGCGTTGTCGTAGGTATCGCCATCAGCGGAGGGAGTCAGGTCCTTGGTCTGACTGCCGCTGCCATTGTTGAAGATAACGTTGGCAGTGTTGGCAGACACGGTGGCCTTGTAGATGTTGCCGCTGACCTTAGTCATGGCAGTGCCGGGCCACTCGCTGGTGGTGGTGCCAGCGGCCTCATGCCAGCCGTAGATGTAGGGGGTAGACCAGCTATCGGTGTTCTTGAAGTAGATGGTCTTGGTGGAGGCAGTGCCACAGGTGGAGCAGGTGGTGCCAGACTTGTGGCCCACGAACTCGTAGCAGTCGTAGCAGTAGCCGTCAGCGCCGTGGGAGGCGTGAGAGCAGGTGGAGGTGGGGGCGTTGTAGATAACGGCCACACCACTGGAGCCGATGTCACCGTAGATCCAGCCGTCGGCGGAAACGGTGAAGGTGTTGCCGGTAACCTGATCCTTGTAGGTGCCGGCCTTCAGCTTGTGGTTGGGAACGCTAGCCCAGCCAGCACCGCCGGGTACATTGACAATCACAACGCCGGAATCGCCACGCTCAACATAAGCGAAGTTGCCGTAGGTGGAAACGTACTCACTCTGGCCGGCGAACTGGTTCTTGAACCAGTTGACAGCCTTGACGGACTCGTCAGACCAGCCGGTCTTGGCGATGTCGCCCATCTCCTGATACAGCATATCGTTGGGACGGGGGAAGTACAGGCTCATTGCATAGGCACGGGCAGCCAGGAACGCATAGGTGCGGTTCAGTGCATCCCTGCCCACTTCGTGGGAGTAAGCCTGATTGGGACCGTAGTACCAGGACTTGTCCTCGTTCATGATGCCGTCCCAGTAGGTATCGTGGGACTCGGGCCACAGAATCAGCTTGTCAGCATTGCACTGCTTGAAGTAGCCCTTGTTGATGTTGGTCTGAATACCGCTGACGTCGCCGTAATGCATGAAGTGACGGATGTCATTGGACCATGCGTTCTCGGTAACGCTCATGTACTTGGTGTAAGCGGAAACAGGCAGGCTGTTACTCTCATCGGGGTTGGCCAGCATCTCACCATAGTGGTAAAGCATAATACCACGGGTGGAGGAAGCATAGTCATTCGCACCGTTGATGATGGTGGGCCAGAAATCGCTGGCGTAAGTGTAGTAGTCATCGGGGGTTTCGATCTGCTTAGCAGCATCGTAACGGAAGCCGTCAGCGCCGCAGTCGATACAGGTCTTCAGATAGTTCAGAACGTAGTTCTGAATCTTCTTGTTGCCAGTGTTCAGATCGGGCAGCTTCATAGCACGCTGGGTGATATCGTAGCGGTCAGCATAGTTGCTGGACTGCACGTTATACTCATTGTGCCAGCAGGAGCGGTCATTGAGGATGTCCGCAGGAATCAGGGAGGATGGCTCGATGGTGGTGCCGCCGTTATCCGCCAGATGGTTGGAGATAACGTCCACAATCACGCGGATGCCATACTTGTGGGCCTCGTTGCACAGGTCGATGAACTCAGCCTTAGTACCGATGGCGTTGTTGACATTCTCATTGAAGTTGAAGCTGATGGGCTGATACAGAACCCACCAGTTGTTGAAGGGCTTATTGACAGAGCCCTCCTTGCCCTCCTGAGGGGGGGAGACCTGGATGCTGGAATAGCCCAGGTTGGCAATCAAGCCCAAATTGGCCTTGATGTTGGTGAACGACCAGTTCCAGCACTGCAGGGTGGCGCCGTCCTGAACATACTGCGTCAGGGTGGTGCCGCCGGTAGAGCCGGAGGTGGTATAGTTGGTGGCAGCGTCAACCGGCACTTCCACGGGGGAAGGCAGGTAAATCATACCGGCAATCAAAGCCAGTGCCAGCAACCATCCCAGTGATCTGCGGATGATGTTACTCATGAGATTTCCTCCTGTAAAAATTTTTTCGCCGGATCCGAAAACCCGAACTTATCTATGCTAAAGTATATCAGAAGAAGTGAATTTAGTCTATCGATTTATACATAAATCTCACACCACTTCAAGCAACTTTGTATACTTCAACAAAAATTCCCTTCATGTTTTGTTCATATTTCCATCATGCCTTTTGTTCCCTTTAATAGCGTGCAAGCGATTACACGTCCACCCCACCATTCTTGTGATAAATTATCGTTTACCGGCGTACCACCGGAATGCAGAATGAATTCTGCATTACAGTGCGAATGCACTGCGCTAAACGATAATTTACGGCATCAACAATCGTACCCGATGAAAAATTACGGGCACCGCAGATGCAGTGCCCGTAAATCCTTATTCCTGATACCATGTAGGACGGCTTGCCAAGGAATCACAGCCAGCAAACATATCTGTCATGTCCGTCACGCCGGACACGTCCCAGCCGTTGATTTCCAGCTCCGACAGCCGGACGCAGCCATTGAACATATTATTCATATCCGTCACGTTATCGATATGGAGATTGCCCAGACCCTCGATTACCCGAAGGGCGGTCATATCACGGAACCACTCCGCCGTGGAATTCGGATACACCGCATCCATAATCACCACCCGAACAATAGGCTCCTCGCCTTCATGCGTGCCGCCGCAGCTGATTTTTCCGCCGCCAGAAATCTCCCGAATGGCGCACTCCGGCTCATTCTCCAGCTCATCCGTGTCCTTAGGATTGGTCTTCTGAGGGTAGACAGACAAATATGCCGTATCGCCAAACACCGTCACATAAACCGGCGTATGGATCTCTTCCTCCGCATCATCACTGCCGCCCAGATTCAAAATCGGATCTGTAGAGCGAGTAGGCGCAATCCGCTCCTTCTTCTCAGCCTTACAGGCCGCCAGACTCACGCAAAGCAACACAGCCAAAAGTAGCATAAGCTTTCTCATGACAGGTCCTCCCAATATGTGATATATTCTAACAACAGCTTACCATTTTTCTATAATTTTGTCAATGATTCCTATGTTTTTTCTATCACTCGTTTTGGAGGTTGACAAATCAACATCTGCCGGATATAATGCCTGCGTCAACATCAACAGGAGGTTTTCCTATGATTCACCGTTTTGAGCACTTCACTACCTCCATATCCGCTATCTACCGTTTCATCCAGAAAATCGAACGGGATGAAATGGAAAAATACGGCCTCAAAGGAGCCTACGCACAGTACCTGCTGGCCATGGACCACCATCCCGAGGGCATCACCGCCGCCGCACTGTGCGAGGTCTGCGATCGGAACAAGGCCGCTGTTTCCAGAATCCTCTCCGAAATGGAACAAAAAGGTTTGATTCAGCGTACCGAGGGTCAATATCGTGCCCGTCTGCTGCTCTCAGAATCCGGTAAGGAGGCCGCTGCCTATGTCCGCCGCAAAGCCGCCACAGCCGCCGAGCTGGTGGGCAACGGTCTTTCCGATCAGGATCGAGCTATTTTCTATCAGGCTCTGGAACTGTTCACCGCCAATATCCAATCCGTTTCTGCCGCAGGCTTACCCGATAACCACAATTAAGGAGTATTTTTATGAGCGTACAAATCATTCTTGACTCTACTGCCGATACCATCCCCGCTCTGCGCGGCAGATGCACCATCGTCCCCCTGACCGTCCACTTTGGTGACCATGAGTATCTGGACGGCATCTCTATGACCCACTGCGAATTCTACGAAAAGCTCGTTGAGAGCCGTGATTTGCCCACCACCAGCCAGCCCACCCCCGATGCTTTTGCGCAAGAATTTCAAAAGATTGTGGACGCAGGTGATCAGGCAGTGGTGCTGACCATCTCCTCCAAGCTCTCCGGCACCTACCAAAGCGCCACCATCGCCGCCATGGACTTCCCCGGCAGTATTTACGTCGTGGACACCCGTAGCGTTACCATCGGCGCCGGTATTCTGGCAGAGCTGGCACTGCAGATGGTGAACAAGGGCATGAGCGCCGAGGACATTGCCTGCGCAATCAGCAAAGAACGGGAAAATGTCCGGCTGGTGGCCATGCTGGATACGCTGGAGTATCTAAAAAAAGGCGGCCGCATTTCCAAGACCGTTGCATTCGCCGGCGAACTTCTGTCCATCAAGCCCATCATCAGCATTCAGGAGGGCGAAATCCATATGCTGGGCAAGGCTCGGGGTACCCGTCAGGCTGGCGTTCAGCTGATTTCCCAGATTGAGGCTGCCGGTGGCATCGACCACAGTCGTCCCGTAATGATGGGCTATACCGGTGTCAGCGATACGCTGCTGAACAAATTCATCGAGGAGCATCCGGAGCTTCAGGGCGACCTGCCCCTACGATCCACCATCATCGGCAGCGTCATCGGCACCCACGCCGGCCCCGGTGCCTTCGCCGCCGCATTTTTCACGAAATAACGTCTGTGCCGCTGCATCACCGCAGCGGCACTGTTCTTTTGGCAGATGCAAAATTATCGTTTAGAGAAGTAACGCACAATCCCTTGCCTCTCCCTCTGGGAGAGGTGCCCCAGTGCGCACACTGGGGCGGAGAGGGCAAATAAAACGCCGAAAACCCTCTCAGTCACCGCCTTCGGCGGTGCCAGCTCTCCCAGAGGGAGAGCCAAGGCGGCTTCGCCGCTAGTACGCTAAGCAATAATTTCCCCTTCTTCCAACGTCCTCTGTTGGGGATACATTATAATATAGTCATCCGTCAGGGGCGGTCATTTTTCCTCCGGCGACGTACCTTTTTCGTGGTTTTTTGACCGCCATGGGCGTTTTATATAATTAAGGATGCAAATATCCACCCCTTCTATGAATATTCGCCAAAGTAGTGAATATTTATTCAGGCATGATTGACAAAGTCGGTTTTTTGATGTATAATCCAGTGCATATCAAAGAATAAGAGCTTCAGGAGGCTACATACAATGAGCAACAACATCAAGAAGGTCGTTCTGGCCTATTCCGGCGGTCTGGACACCTCTATCATCATTCCCTGGCTGAAGGAAAACTACAACAATCCCGAGATTATCGCCGTGGCCGGCAATGTGGGTCAGGCCGATGAGCTGGAGGGTTTGGAAGAGAAGGCCATCGCCACCGGCGCTTCCAAGCTGATTGTGGCGGATTTGGTGGACGAGATGGTGGACGAGATTATCATCCCCGCTCTGAAGATGGATGCCAAGTACGAAACCTATCTGCTGGGCACCGCCTTCGCCCGTCCCGTCATCGGCAAGCGTCTGGCCGAAATCGCCATTGCTGAAGGCGCTGACGCCATCTGCCACGGCGCTACCGGCAAGGGCAACGATCAGGTTCGGTTCGAGCTGGCCATCAAGCGCTTCGCTCCCCAGATGAAGATTATCGCCCCCTGGAGAGAGTGGGATATCAAGTCCCGTGACGAGGAAATCGACTACGCAGAGGCCCACAACGTACCCCTGAAAATCAGCCGTGAAACCAACTACTCCAAAGACAAGAACCTGTGGCACCTGAGCCACGAGGGTCTGGATCTGGAGGATCCGGCCAACGAGCCTCAGTATGAGAAGCTGGGCTTCCTGGAGATGGGCGTTTCTCCCCTGCAGGCTCCCGATGTGCCCACCTACATCACCATCGACTTCGAGGCCGGCGCTCCCGTGGCCTTCAACGGCCAGAAGATGAAGGCTTCCCAGATTATCGCTGAGCTGAACAAAGTCGGCGGTGCCAACGGCATCGGCATCATCGACATCGTTGAGAACCGTCTGATTGGCATGAAGGACCGTGGTGTATACGAAACCCCCGGCGGCACCATCCTATACTTCGCTCACGAGCAGCTGGAGATGCTGACCATCGATCGGGACACCCTGCACGTCAAGCAGAAGCTGGCTGTGGACTACGCTGATTTGATTTACAACGGCAAGTGGTACTCCCCCCTGCAGGAGGCTCTGACCGCTTTCGCCAACGAGTCCAACAAGTACGTCACCGGCACCGTGAAGTTGAAGCTGTACAAGGGTAATATCATCCCCGCCGGTACTACTTCTCCCTACTCCCTGTACTCCGAGAATCTGGTCACCTTCGACGAGAGCGACTACGATCAGAAGCAGGCTGAGGGCTTCATCAACCTGTGGGGCCTGCCCACCACTGTTCAGGCTCTGAGAGAGCAGGGCAAGCTGTAAAAAAATCCATTCCGTAGGGGAGGGTCTTGACCCTCCCTTACCCCGATTTATCAGAAACTTTTGTGGGAGGGTCAAGACCCTCCCCTACGGGTTTTCTAAAGGAGATATTTATCATGGCTAAAATGTGGGCCGGACGGACGGACGGCACGACTGAAAAAATCGCAGACGATTTCAACTCCTCCATCCGGTTCGACAGCCGGATGTACAAGCAGGATATCACCGGCAGCATGACCCATGCTGCCATGCTGGCTTATAAAGGCATCATCTCCCAGAGCGATGCCGATGCCATCATCGCCGGTCTGGAGCAGATTCTATCCGACATTGACAGCGGCAAGCTGCCTATCGACATGGAGTGTGAGGATATCCATATGTTCGTGGAGCAGGTGCTTACCGAGCGTCTGGGCGACGTGGGCAAGAAGCTCCACACCGCCCGCTCCCGCAACGATCAGGTGGCGCTGGACATCCGGATGTACCTGCGGGAAGAAATCGATCAGATTGCCCAGCTGGTCAAGGCGCTGATTATTGCAGTGACCAACAAGGCGGAGCAGTACAAGTCCGCCATTATGCCCGGTTACACCCACCTGCAGCGTGCCCAGCCCATCACCTTCGGTCATCATCTGATGGCCTACGCCATGATGCTGCTGCGAGATTTGGACCGGCTGCTGTGCTGCCGGAAGCGGATGAATCTGTCCCCCATCGGCTGCTGCGCCCTGGCCGGCACCACCTACGACACTGACCGCTGGTTCGAGGCACAGCGTCTGGGCTTCGACGGCATCTGCATGAACAGCTTGGACGGCGTGTCTGACCGTGATTTCTGCGCCGAGCTGATGAGCGATTTCGCCATTTTGATGATGCATCTGTCCCGTTTCTCCGAGGAAATTATCCTGTGGAGTAGCTGGGAGTTTAAGTTCATCGAGCTGAGCGACGCCTTCACCACCGGCTCGTCCATCATGCCCCAGAAAAAGAACCCCGATATGGCGGAACTGGTTCGTGGCAAGACCGGCCGTGTTTACGGCGATTTGATGGGCCTGCTGACCACCCTGAAGGGTCTGCCGCTGGCTTACAACAAGGATATGCAGGAGGACAAGGAAAGCGTCTTTGATGCGGTGGACACCGTGAAGATGTGCCTGCAGGTCTTTACCCCCATGATCGACACCCTCACCGCCAACACCGCCAACATGAAGCTGGCCGCCCAGAAGGGCTTCATCAACGCCACGGATTTGGCGGATTATCTGGTGAAGAAGGGGCTACCCTTCCGTAGCGCCTACAAGATTTCCGGCAGTCTGGTTGCCTACTGCATCCAGAACAACACCGTGCTGGAGGAGCTGCCGCTGGATACCTACCGCCAGTACAGCGAGCTATTTGACGAGGATCTGTATCAAGCCATCGACCTGATGGTTTGCGTGGAAAAGCGGATTTCTCAAGGCGGCACCAGCGTAGCCTCCGTGGAGGAGCAAATCGACTATGTGAGAGGGTTGCTGCCCAATGACTAAGATTTTTATTGACGGCAGTGCCGGTACCACCGGCCTGCGGATTCGTGAACGGCTGGCAAGCCGTTCCGACCTCCAGCTGATTACCCTTTCCGACGAGCTGCGCAAGGATGCAGCCGCTCGAAAGGATGCCCTGTTTGCCGCCGACATTGCCTTTTTGTGCCTGCCGGATGCGGCGGCCATCGAAGCGGTGGCACTGGCAGAGGGCAGCAATGTAAAAATCATCGACACCTCCACCGCTCACCGCACAAACGACGCTTGGGCCTACGGCTTTGCGGAGCTATCTCCCAAGCACCGACAGGCAATTCAAAACAGCAGCCGTGTGGCCAACCCCGGCTGTCACGCCAGCGGCTTCATCGCCAGCGTCTATCCGCTGGTGGCCGGCGGCATCGTTCCGGCGGACTTCCCGCTGACCGCCTACTCCCTCACCGGTTACTCCGGCGGCGGCAAGAGCCTGATTGCGGAATATGAGGACGAGAACCGTGACCCCCGTCACGACAGCCACCGAATCTACGGCACCACCCTCAAGCACAAGCACCTACCGGAAATGCAGAAGATTTGCGGACTGGCGCAGCCCCCCGTGTTCTCCCCCATTCTGGGCGACTTCTACGAGGGCATGGCCACCTCCATCCTGCTGCCGAACTTCGATGCGCAGCAGGTGTGGGACTGCCTGAGCCGCCACTACGAAGGCCAGAAGCTGGTTAGCGTTGCGCCTCTGGGCGGCGACGAGCCTCTGATTTACGCCAGCACGCTGGCCGGCAAGGATTCCATGCGAATCATCGTCACCGGTCACGAGAAACAGACCATGGTCACTGCCCTGTTCGACAATCTGGGCAAGGGTGCCTCCGGCGCAGCCATTCAGAATATGAATATCCTGCTGGGCGTGGACGAGGCCACAGGACTGGACATTTAATCGGCCAAAGGCCGCATCCCTTCCCCCGAGGGGAAGGTGGCTTCAAATTCGCCCACATCTGGGCGAATTTGAAGGCGGAAGGGGAATGGCGACACCTACAACGTAATACAACGCCTGATACTATGCAATCATCGTCAGCTTTCCGCCCGCATTCCTCTTCAGTCTCGCTTTGCTCGACAGCTTCCCCCCGGGGGAAGCGATAGCGGCTGCGCCGCAATATATAATGTAAGGAATCGATTACTATGAAACTGATTTCTGGCGGCGTTTGTGCCGCAACGGGCTTCAAAGCCAACGGTGTCCACTGCGGCATCCGGAAAAATCAAACCAAAAAGGATCTGGCGCTGATTGTCAGCGACGTGAGCGCCACCGCCGCGGCGGTATATACCACCAATCTGGTAAAGGGCGCTCCCCTGCAGGTGACAAAGCAGAACATCGCCAACGGCATTGCTCAGGCCATCATCTGCAACAGCGGCAACGCCAACACCTGCAACTGGAACGGCATCCAGATTGCAGAGGATATGTGCGCTCTGGTGGAGAAGTCTACGGGCATTTCCGCCAATGATGTTGTTGTGGCCTCCACCGGTGTCATCGGTCAGGTGCTGGACATCACCCCCATCGCAAACAATATGGATGCGCTGACTGAGGGGCTTTCCTACGAAGGTAGCCTCAACGCCGCCCAGGCCATTATGACCACCGACACCATCTCCAAGGAGATTGCTGTGGAATTTACCATCGGCGGCAAGGTCTGCCGCATGGGCGGCATCGCCAAGGGCAGCGGCATGATTCATCCCAACATGGCTACCATGCTGGTGTTCATCACCACCGACTGCGCCATTTCCGCCGAAATGCTGCAGAAGGCTCTGTCCCACGACATTACGGGCACCTTCAATATGCTCTCCATCGACGGCGACACCTCCACCAACGATATGGTGGTCGTGCTGGCCAACGGCATGGCCGGCAATGAGATTATCGCCGCCGAGGGGGAGGATTTTGCCACCTTCATGAAGGCGCTGAACAGTCTGACTGTTTCTCTGTGCCGCACCATCGCCGGTGATGGTGAAGGCGCCACCAAGCTCTTAGAATGTACCGTCACCGGTGCAGACACGCTGGAAGCCGCAAAAACTGCCGCCAAGAGCGTCATCTGCTCCAGCCTGCTGAAGGCCGCCATGTTTGGTGCCGACGCCAACTGGGGACGGGTGCTCTGCGCCATCGGTTACAGCGGTGCGGACGTGGACGTGAACAAAGTGGATGTGTCCTTCCGCTCCCCCAAGGGCGAAATCCTCGTCTGCAAGAACGGTGCCGGTGTCCCCTTCTCCGAGGAAATCGCCAAGGAGATTCTGCTGGAGAAGGAAATCGACATCCTGATTTCTGTGGGCGACGGCCCCTATTCTGCCTCCGCATGGGGCTGCGATTTGACCTACGATTACGTCAAAATCAACGGTGATTACCGGACATAAGGAGCAATACATATGGATGGAATATTTTCCAATGCGGAACGGGCAGAAGTTCTGACCGCTGCCCTACCATATATTAAAAAGTACAACGGCAAGGTAGTCGTCATCAAGTACGGCGGCAACGCCATGATCAACGAAACCTTGAAGCAGCAGGTGATGGAGGACATCGCACTGCTGTGGCTGATTGGTGTCAAGGTCGTGCTGGTACACGGCGGCGGCCCTGAAATCAGCGACACCATGAAGCGTCTGGGCAAGGAAGCCAAGTTTGTAGACGGCCTGCGGGTCACCGACAAGGAGACCGTGGACATCGTGCAGATGGTGCTGGCCGGCAAAATCAACAAGACGCTGGTGAACCTGATTCAGATGAAGGGCGGTCACGCTGTGGGTCTGAGCGGAATCGACGGTGGCATCATCGAAGCAACCATGAAGAACGAAGCTCTGGGCTATGTGGGCACCATCACCAAGATTCGTCCCCAGCCCATCAACGACCTGCTGGAAAAGAACTACATCCCCGTGATTTCCACTGTGGCCAGCGACCGTCAGGGCAACACCTACAACATCAACGGCGACACCGCCGCCGCTCGAATCGCCGGTGCGCTGGGTGCGGAGCGCCTGATTATGATGACCGACATTGCCGGTATCCTCCGTGACAAGGACGACCCCTCCACCCTGATTCCCTACATCACCGTGGAGGAAGCCAAGGGACTTTATGAATCCGGTGTCATCTCCGGCGGCATGATTCCCAAGGTGGACTGCTGCATCGATGCGCTGGAGCACGGCGTGGACAACGTGGTTATCATGGACGGCCGCATCCCTCACTCCATCCTGATGGAGCTGCTGACCGACGAAGGCGCCGGTACCATGGTCATGAAAGGCTGAGATTATGAGCATCACATCTATCGATAAAGAATATGTTGCCGGTACCTATGGCCGGTTTCCGGTGGAGCTGCTGTCCGGCAAAGGCAGTATCCTCACCGGCACCGATGGCAAACGGTACATCGACATGGGCTCCGGCATCGGCGTTACCTGCTTCGGCACCGCTGACGACACATGGCTGGGTGCTGTTACCGAACAGCTGAGCAAGCTGCAGCACACCTCCAACCTCTACTATACCGAGCCCTGCGCATTGCTCGCCAAGGCACTCTGCGAAAAGACCGGCATGAAGAAGGTTTTCTTCTCCAACTCCGGCGCAGAAGCCAACGAGTGCGCCATCAAGGTGGCCCGGAAATACTCCGCCGAAAAGAAGGGCGACGACTGCTACAACATCATCACACTGGTGAACTCCTTCCACGGCCGGACGCTGACCACCCTCTCCGCCACCGGTCAGGACGTATTCCACAAGCTGTTTAATCCCCTGACCCCCGGTTTCGTCCATGTGACCGCCAACGATGTGGCAGCGCTGGAGGAAGCTGTGGCCTCCTGCAAGCCTGCCGGTATCATGCTGGAGGTGGTGCAGGGTGAGGGCGGTGTGTTGCCCCTGACTGCTGAATTTGTTTCCGCCGCCGCAAAGCTGGCGAAGGACAACGATATCCCTCTGATTATCGACGAAGTGCAGACCGGCAATGGCCGTACCGGCAAGCTCTACGGATATATGAATTTCGGCATCACACCGGACATCGTGTCCACAGCCAAAGGTCTGGGCGGCGGTCTGCCCATCGGCGCCACCATGATGAATGAGAAGATGCAATTCGTTCTGGGCCCCAGCGACCACGGCTCCACCTACGGCGGCAATCCCGTCTGCTGCGCCGGCGCATTGAGCGTGATCAAGCGGCTGGATGATCGGTTCCTGGCAGAGGTTCAGGCCAAGAGCGACTACATTTTCTCTGCGCTGGAGGGTGCTGAGGGCATCAAGAGCGTATCCGGCATGGGTCTGATGATTGGCATCGAAACAGAGCGTCCAGCCAAGGACGTGGTCATGGATTGCTTAGATAAGGGTGTGCTGTGTCTGACTGCCAAGACCAAAGTTCGGCTGTTGCCTGCCCTGAACATCCCCATGGATGTTCTGGAGGAGGCCATCACCATCCTCAAAAACGCTTGTAAATAAGCACAGTAAATTATCGTTTATAGCACTGGCGGCGAAGCCGCATCGCTTCCCCTCGGGGGAAGCTGGCACCGCCGTAGGCGGTGACTGAAGGGGAATACGGGCAGAAAGCTGAAGGGTTTTGCATTTTTTCAGACTTGTTACAGCATTTCAGGTATCGCCGTTCCCCTTCCGGTTCGGGCAATTCCCGAACCACCTTCCCCCCGGGGGAAGGTATAGCGCCTGCGGCGCTTAATGCGCTAAACGAAAATTTATCATTTCAACATACATTCATATCACAAGGAGAGCATCGCCATGATCTCACTGAAAAACAAACATTTTCTGAAGCTTTTGGACTTCACGCCTGCTGAGATCGAATATCTGATTGATTTGGCGGCGGATTTGAAGGCCAAGAAGAAGGCCGGTATCCCTCACCGGCTCTGTGAGGGCAAGAACATCGCCCTGATTTTTGAAAAAACCTCCACCCGTACCCGTTGCGCCTTTGAAGTCGCCGCCACGGATTTGGGTATGCACCCCACTTATCTGGATCCCTCCGGCTCTCAACTGGGCAAAAAGGAATCCATCGCCGACACCGCTCGTGTACTGGGTCGGATGTACGACGGCATTGAGTATCGGGGTTACGGTCAGACCATCGTGGAGAATCTGGCAAAATATGCCGGTGTTCCCGTTTGGAACGGCCTGACCAATGAGTTCCACCCCACTCAGATTCTCGCCGATTTCCTGACCATGCGGGAGCATTGCGGCGGATTGAAGGGCAAAAAGTTCGTTTACATGGGCGATGCCCGTTACAACATGGGCAATTCTCTGATGGTGGGCTGTGCCAAGATGGGTATGCACTTCGTGGCCTGCGCGCCGGAGAAGTATTTCCCCAACGCCGAGCTGGTTGCCCAGTGTCAGGCCATCGCCGCCGAGACCGGTGCCGTGCTGGAGTTCAACAGCGACGTGGCCTCTGCCGTGAAGGGCGCTGACGTTATCTACACCGACGTGTGGGTTTCTATGGGCGAGCCGGACGATGTCTGGAAGGAGCGCATCGAAGATTTGCTGCCCTATCAGGTGAACAAAGCCGCCATGGATATGGCTGGCGCTCAGTGCAAGTTCATGCACTGCCTGCCGGCTTTCCACGACCTGAACACCACCATCGGCAAGCAGATCCACGAGAAGTTCGGTCTGGATGCCATGGAAGTCACCGACGAGGTGTTCGAAAGTGAGCAGTCCATCGTCTTTGACGAGGCGGAAAACCGGATGCACACCATTAAGGCCGTCATGGCCGCCACTCTGGCATAATTTTCGGGCGTGTTGCAGATGCAACACGCCCGAATTTCTTATTTCAAATCCTTCTGATTGAACCGCCATGCGCCGAAGCTCAGCAGACCGGCGGTAAACAGCACCGGCGGCAGGACGTAATAGGCAACGTCCTCCAAATCGTAACCGCTTCCGGTGCCAATCATCGCATTGGACTGGAAGATGTTGATTCTCTGGAAGAATTCAAGCACTGCAACGGAATCGCCGTTGCCCGGCTCGAAGCCCATCACCAGAATGACCACCGACAAAATCACGCCCACAAGGCTGAACAGGAACATCACCGCCATGTACAGCACGATGGCCAGACCCGCCTTCTTGAACACAGCGCACAGCATGGTTATCAGCGCCGCAATGAACAGATAGTCCAGCAGCTCGAAGCCCAGCGAGGCCATCAGGTAGCCGAAATCTGTCATGGTAAACGCACCCGCCTGATAATCAAAAAACAGCAGGCTAGATCGGA